>DPLL01000214.1 GCA_003542015.1 Microcoleaceae cyanobacterium UBA9251
GGATAAGTTTAGCAAATTATTTGTCACTTAAGTCTAACTCCATCGTCGCGGGTGGGTCAGTGACCATGTGTATTCTAGCACAAAACGTAAAGCCGTGCTTGTAGCACGGGGTTTCAAACCCAAAATTGTGATGATCCAACGCATAGCTCAGGATCTGAACGCACTGAAAGCACTCTTGTCTGTTGAGTTGCGATCGCTCCGCAACTGCCAACCCTCTGTGCTAACTTGCCTCTTTGATCGCATATTGATTCCCTCGCTTCCCAGGGAAGGGCAGCTCTTTGATAACATACCGCTGTTTGCGAACTCGGAACCATGCAATCGCTAGACACGTTGCACCTTCGCCACCGTAGCTTCCGAAGGTTGGATTTGGTACTTGACGAGATTTGCCAGTTCCTGTAACTGATTAATCGCTTCTGCACCTTCGAGTTTCATCAGTTCGCGATCGTCCCGCATCTCCGTCCAAGTGATACCGTAATCTGACACTAAAAATCGAATCAGATGGTTGTCCGTCAAACTGACCATAAATGAGGCACTGTTCATCTGACCCCCGCAAGTGTAGCAGGAAGCCAAATAACCCCGATGCTCTAGCACGATCGCCAAAGCTTGGAGGTTCATTACCAAATCTTGGACGAATTTACGGTGTTGTTCTGCAAGTCTCAGAAACACAATTATCCTCCTATCACCACACATTGTATTTTACACCCAATTTTATAATTTCTTAAGAATTGGGGATTTAGGTAGTGGTACGTTACAAGTTTAGTATGCTCCAAAAAAATCGGATTAGCGACTTCTTCAGCCTACTGATACTACAGTAACCGAGTTGCGATCGAAACTAAGTATCAGTAGCGACATTCAATGTAAACAGGCTGCCATCAGGGAGTCTGGCCCCAAAATACCCCTGCTATGACGGGGGATTCAGCCCTCAGACAGCCCAAAGATACAAATAACTAATCAGAAGTATCCAATTAGTTAAGTATAAAAGTTCAATCGCCCTGGGGATACTCATCCCAAAGCGTCGTAGTCTGNNGACAAAAACTGCGCCCCAGCCAGCAACTGCCGCGTCAAAGCAATATCCTCCGGGCTCGGCTCCAGATTTCCCGACGGGTGATTGTGGGAGACGATCGCCCGCGTCGCCCCCTGGCGGATCACCTCGCGAAAAATATCCCGTGGGTGAGCCAAAGTTTCCGTCGCTGTCCCAATAGTAATAACCTGAGTTCCCAGCAGCCGATTTTTCACATCCAGCAGCACCACAGCAAAACGTTCCTGAGACTGCCACATCAAATCCTGACTCAGGGCATCCGCCGCCGATTGGGGAGAGTCAACCACGGCCAATTCCGGCGGCCGCGACTGAAACACCCGCTTACCCAACTCCACCGCAGCCAAAATCCCAGTCGCCTTAGCAGGCCCAATCCCGTGAATCTGCGTCAACTCCTGCACGCTAATATTCCGCAGCACAGCCAGAGGATCGCGCTGGTGCTGGCTCAACTGATTGAGAATATATTGTCCCAACCCCACAGCCGAAAGTTTGCCCTTTCCCTGCCCGGTACCGAGCAAAATCGCAATCAATTCCGCAGTCGCCAAACTTGAAGGGCCGCCGGTCATCAACCGCTCCCGCGGCCGTTCACTCGTCGGCAAATCGACAATTCTCAGACTGTAAGTCATGGATGCACCTACATTGCAAGCTCAACTATTCCCCCATATTAGCCGATCGATTTGCCTGTTCAAATCAGTACAATCACCCAAAAAACCGCAAGGCATTGAAGGCGGCTGTTCGGAGTTTACCGGCGTTTTTGATAAATACTCACATCAGGCATCATTGTCATCATCGATTTGGGATTTGGGATTTGGGATTTGGGATTTGGGATTGGAGAATTACTCCCCCGGTTCAATCTAGGAACCATGACAGGAACGATGGGGATATTAAATAATAAATAGGTTTTGAAATAACTCAAAATTTCAGCTTAAAATAGACAAAAAATTATTAGCTTAAAATATGCAAGTCCGTTTTAACGTAATTCGCCAAAATCAAAACGAGGCTCCCCGCATTCACACTTACACCCTAGAGGTGGAAGAGAGCAATACCATCCTCGACTGCCTCAACAGCATTAAGTGGGAACAGGACGGCACCTTAGCCTTTCGCAAAAATTGCAGTAACACGATTTGTGGCAGTTGTTCCATGCGGATCAACGGTCGATCGGCATTAGCTTGCAAAGAAAATATTGGCAGCGAACTCGCAAGACTTGACAAAATAGCTAATTTCTGTTCAGCAGAAAAGCCAGCGGATTTAATCCCAGAAATTACGATCGCCCCAATGGGAAATATGCCCGTAATCAAAGATTTGGTTGTTGACATGACCAGTTTTTGGGACAATCTGGAAGCAGTGGACCCCTATGTGAGCACTGAGGCGCGAGCAGTTCCCGAACGGGAATTTCTGCAAACACCAGAAGAGCGATCGAAACTCGACCAAACAGGCAATTGCATCCTTTGCGGTGCGTGCTATTCTGAGTGCAATGCCCGTGAAGTCAACCCCGAATTTGTCGGCCCCCACGCCCTCGCCAAAGCTTACCGGACGATCGCCGATTCCCGCGACGGGGAAACTGAAAATAGGCTAGAAAAATACAACGAAGGTACTCAAGGCGTTTGGGGATGTACCCGCTGTTACTACTGCAACTCGGTTTGTCCGATGGAAGTTGCGCCGATGGATCAAATTGGTAAGATTAAACAAGAGATTCTCGATCGCAAAGACGAACAAGCCAGTCGATCGATTCGCCACCGCAAAGTCTTAATTAAGCTCGTCAAAGAAGGCGGCTGGATAGACGAGCGCAAATTTGGCATCGAAGTAGTAGGAAACTACTTCCGAGATATTCAAGGCTTGCTGAGTCTCGGCCCGTTAGGTTTGAGAATGATCGCTCGTGGCAAATTCCCGCTGTCCTTTGAGAGTTCAGAAGGTACTAAAACCGTCCGAGCTCTGATCGAATCGGTTCAAAATTTAGAAAAGTCAGCAGATTAACTCTGTGCGGTCATTTTCCGGTAAATTAAAGACGGGATTTTCATTCCCAAACTCCCAACTCCCAATTCCCAACTCCCAACTTTTCAATGACTTCTAAAACTCCTCCATCCTCAACAGCATCAACCCCAGAGTCCGCGAAAAAACCAGAACCAGCCTTTGGCTGGAATGCCTACGCCGAACAAATCAATGGCAGATTTGCAATGGTGGGATTTGTGGCACTTTTGCTGCTAGAATTCTTCACCCGCCAGGATTTTTTTACCTGGATCGGTCTGCGTTAAGCTAATCAAAAATGGAAGCTGAAAATCATCGATATTTCGGCTTTCATTCTATTTTTAAGAGTTCTTGAAAATATCGTTTAGTTGCAGAGTTACGCGCCGGACACGGCAATGCCGTTTCCCTACAGAAGATTACCTCTAATTTATATGTAACAGTATTTTTGAGAATTGGTATTAATCACAGTTGCTTGTAGTGCGATCGTCCTAGCATGATAGGGACACGGCATTGCCGTGTCCTTACTCCCAAGTTTCGTTCAAACTAATTTTTAGTTTTTTCGCGGACTGTCAGATTGTACTTGCCTTTACCTTTGGGAGGTGGGTCATAAGCATTGACAATTACGCGGTAGCGACCTGTTCCAGACAAAGTAAGTGTCAGCTCTGAATTGGAATTTTGCTGGGTGACATCATCATTTTCTGCAAGCAACTCTCCTTTGGAGTTGAAGATAGCGAGATAAGTATCAAAATCAGAACTTTGGACAGCAATAACCACCGTCTGACCCTGATTACCTTCAAAGGTGTATTCGTCGTACAAACTGCTGTCCGAGGGAAGTACAGAAGACTTCGCAGGAGTGAGTTCTCCAAGTTGTTCCAAGATCACCTTAAATGACTGGGGATCAGGAATCGGCGAATCTATGGTGGGCGTTTGAGTTGGCGACTGCTGTGGGGATGGCGACTTTGGACTTGCTTGAGCTAAAACAGCATTACCAGCAGAAGTAACAGCAGGTGATTTCACAAGGTGGGTGGAACTTCTACTTTTGGAGATGCCAACTGAATCCGAAACTGGTGAGGAGACAGTCGGCTGGGCCGAAAAAGTAGCTAGCAGAGCAATTGGCGCGATCGCCCAAAATCTAACTTGACGCATGAATTACCTCGATTTGCAACGAAGAAGGAAGTTTGGCAACGGATTCTGTAACGGATTTAACGGATTTAACGGATTTAACGGATTTAACGCCGGGAAGGAAGAGGAGCGATGGGTCGGAGGAAGAGGGAAGAGGAAAAAAAATAATTCAACTTTTTTAATTTCCCAAGGCCCTATGCTTTTCGGCCCCATGCTTTTCGGCCCCATGCTTTTCGGCCCAATGCCCAATTACCAATTACCAATTCCCAACTTTTAGCGGATAGTTAGAGTGTAACGACCCCGGCCCGAAGCATCGTAAGCATTGACAATCACGCGGTAGCGACCCGTAGCGGGCAAAGTAACGCTCAGAAACGCATTTTTAGTCGAATCACTCGCATCGTCATTTTCTGCCACTAATCGGCCGTTAGGGCCAAACAGGGCCACATAGGGATCGAAATCTCCACTTTCGAGCGAAATCGCCACAGACTGACCCGCTCGACCTTCAAAAGTATACTCGCGATACAGACTCTTGTCAGACGGCAGTACCGCACCGCCTGCGACTAAAGCGCCTTCTTCTTGCAAAATCGCCCTGGTCGGCTCAGTAGGAGTAGTTGCTTTCAGTTCTAATGTATAAGCCCCAGACTGCCTCGCCTCGTTGGAATTTGCCAGTAAGGTGTAAGTGCCATCTGCTGGCAAGCTGACTGTAATTCGGGCATTGTTATTGCCTGCCCCGTCATCGTCTTGAGCGATTTGCCGCTGATTGGGGCCGAGCAATATTAAATAAGAGTCAATCTCTTGACTTTTCATTTCAATTGTGATACGCTGACCTGCTTTTCCCTCAAAGGAGTAGAGGTCAAAAAAGCTGTTGTCTGCGGGCAGAACGCTAGATTGGTTGGTGAGTTTACCGCTGACAGCGGGCCCGTTCAGGGCTAGTTTTTCAGGTGATTTGCTACCAAAGGGCGATCGCCTCTGAGTCACGCGGGGAGCTCGTCCTTCTCGCACCGCAGTCAGGAAAGTGGGCACTTTGTCTACAGAAATTGCAAAACTGATACCGATATTGCCTCCGCCCTGACCGCGAGTAAAAATAGAAGTATTGACGCCAATTAATTCTCCAGAACTGTTGAGCAGCGGGCCTCCTGAATTGCCGGGATTGATGGCGGCGTCTGTTTGAATCAAGCCTCGTTGTTGGTCGATGCGGCTGACTATTCCGACTGTAAAAGTACCTTGAAATCGACCGAAAGGATTGCCGATCGCAAATGCTTGTTGCCCAACTTTTACCGAACCGGGACGGGCTAAAGGAATAGTGGGCAAATTGTTTTGACCGCGCATCTTGACTACAGCTAAATCTAGACCTTCTTCCCCGAATCCGATGACATCGGCGGGGACTTTTCTGCCGTCTGACAAAATTATAGTTACAGTACCGCCTGCGGAAACAACGTGGGCGTTAGTTAAAACCATGCCGTCCGGGCTGATAATTGTGCCGCTACCGTTAGATTTATCTGTATCGACGGTAACAACCGCTGGACTGGCTCGTTCGTAGACCCGAATATTGGTTTGTTCTTCGACATTTTGGGCGATCGCACCCGCTGGATGCACCGACTTAAATACCGAGTTAAATTCAGTTAAATCTGTGGAAGGCGGCACAGGGGATGTGGTAACAACCGCAGTGGCGCTGGCTGTTACCCCAATTGTTAAAATTCCCGATACTGCTAAACTTAGAAGTTTGAGATTCATGGCGATCGATTAGTATTTAGCGATCGGTAGCTAGTCATTAGGTTTTGTGGCTAACTGCTAACTACCCTCTGTAATTATTTTAGGAATTGTACAGCGGTAGTGAAAAATCCAGGGTGAGTATTGACGGAACTGTTCTAAATCATCGTTTTTTCAATCAAAAAAATTAGCTTTTATCTGTATTTATCTGTATTTATCTGCGGTTTCACACTCCCTATTTACAGTCTTTTTAATAAGTCTAATATCTGATAATATAGCCCTTCTCTGTTCAATGAGGTACCCTTGGGGATTGGGCCTAGGGCCTAGGGGATCGATCGGCTTGTACCTCATGGGGTTGAAAACCGCTATAAGTAGATGGGTATCAATAAACGCAACTTAGAGTTCTGCGGTATCCCAAGCGGTCGCTGCGGGATCGTTTAATTTCGCCCATCTACTTACTTAATGCCTATTTGTCGAAATTGGTCGAATCCGGTTGGTCTTCCGGGTATTCTACTGGTCGATACTCCACATAATCTGAGGTTGGTGCTTCCACCTCACGGCTGCTAGCGCGTGACCTCGATGTTTCTGTCGGACGGGTTTTTTTGGTTCTCGGTGGCGTCTCGGAGTTGCGGTTTTCCGAAGCAGGAGGACGGCTGCTGCGGTTGCGAGTCGGTCTTGCTTCGGGGTTGTCTGAAACGTCCCAATTGTCAGAGGGCTCGGCGGGCGGGGCTTCGGGGCGAGAGGGACGTTTGCGCGACGCGCGATCGGGCGATTCCGGTGGCTTGGAGGTGTTAACGCTGCTGTTGCGATTGGATGGACGGCGACGAGGTTCGTCGTCGTAGCTTTCGCGGGAGGAACGGTTGTCTTGGCTGCCTCTAATCCGGGGGCGCTGGGGGTAGTCTTCCTCTGGTTCTAGCTGCTCGATTTCGGTATCATAGCCATCGTAACCGTAGGCGTTGCTGACGGGTCGCTCTTCATCGACGTATTGGGCGCGGCTTTTGGCTTGGGCTGTGGTCGCTCCCCGTAGTTTGATGCTTTCGGCTGCAAAAAATATGGCGGAACCGGTGAGCAGGAATTGACCGAATGCCAGAATTGGGTCGAGTCGCCAGCCTTGAAATAACAGAATACCGCCACACAGCAGGCCTACTGCTGCAAAAAAAATATCGTGGTCTCGTGCTAGTTTGGGACGCCACGATCGCAGAAAGTAAAGTCCCGCCCCGGCGACTGCTAGGATGATTCCTAGCAGGCTGCTCCAGTTCAATCCTAAATTAACCATTAGCCTATCTCCTATTTCTGTCCTATATTAGCGAGTTAGATTTTACATTTTTACTTTAGTCTGGTCTGCCGACAGCTTTTTAGGTGGCATAATATTGAGTTTAACGGGAAAAAACCTCAGCTTGGCAGTCCTAGAAGGTTTTACCTTCTGATTTGCTCTTAGCCGAGGTTTCTTTGATCAGGGAAATGCCCTAGGAGGCGATCGCATAAGTGCCGAAAGCAACTTTCTGGATGACTCTCACGCTGGACTTAAAGCCCAGCAGACTTTTTAGGTGCGCTTGATTTTGTCTTTTTGGCTAATGAAGATTAGGGCGATGGTGGCGGGAATCACGATTACCGCAACGCCCACCAGCAGGCTGTACAAAAAGTTCGCGAGTGAAGGAGTCATAGATTCAAAGCCTTTGTTACAACAGTTTGATTTTTATTGATTTTATCAGTTGTCAGTTGTCAGTGGGTAGTTGTCTGTTGACTGTTGGCTGTTGGCTGTTGACTGTTGGCTGTTGACTGTTGGCTGTTGACTGTTGACTGTTGGCTGTTGAACGTAGCGGAAAAATTCTGGTGCGCGATCGCAGTTAAAATTATGAAGACTTGACTTAACAAAACTTAAGATTTTGACAAAATAGCCCTATGAGTGGTATTACCGTTGCGAGTTGGATTCTGGGCTCAGTCCTAGTGCTGATGACTTTGCTATTTATTTTTCGGATCGTCCTGAGTTGGTATCCGCAGGTCAACCTCAGCAGACTGCCGTTGAGTCTGATTGCTTGGCCGACGGAACCTTTTTTAGCGGTGACAAGAAAAATTGTACCGCCGATCGGTGGGGTGGACATTACGCCGATTATTTGGGTGGGTATCTGTAGCTTGCTGCGAGAAATGATTCTCGGTCAGCAAGGGCTACTGACGATGATGATGTGAGAGTCATTAGTCATTTGTCATTAGTCATTCGTCAGCAGTCATTAGTCAGCAGTCATTAGTCAGCAGTCTTGACTATCGCAAGATAGGAAATTTCCAGCGTCTAAGGATTTTATTCGCCAGATTGACGCGGGCTGGGCTGGCATTGCCCACCTTAATCCCACTAATAACGAATGACTAATGACGAATGACTAATGACTAATGACTAATGACGAATGACAACTGCCTACTGGCTGTTTTGGCCCATGAATTGTTCGACGAAATTGGTGTAAACTTCGCCCCTGAGAAATTCGGGGCTATCGAGGATTTTTTGGTGAAAGCTGAGGGTGGTGGGGACTCCGGTAATCGCGCATTCCCGCAGGGCGCGTTTCATGCGCCGGATGGCTGAAGGTCGATCGCGCCCCCAGACTATCAATTTACCAATTAAAGAATCGTAGTAAGCCGGTATTTCGTAATCGGTGTAAACGTGAGAGTCCATCCGCACCCCAGGGCCGCCGGGAGGCAAAAAGCCTGTGATTCTGCCCGGATGGGGTCGGAAGTTGCGATCGGGGTCTTCAGCATTGATGCGACACTCAATGGCGTGGCCGTTGAGAACTACTTGGTTTTGCTTGATTTGCAGTTTTTCTCCTTGGGCGATGCGAATTTGTTCCGCTATCAAGTCGAGGCCTGTAATCATTTCCGTGACAGTATGTTCTACTTGAATCCGGGTGTTCATTTCCATGAAGTAGAACTTGCCCGATTTGTCAAGCAGAAATTCGACTGTTCCTGCACCCGTGTAGTTGATAGATTTGGCCGCGGCAATGGCGGCGTGACCCATTTGATCTCGCAATTTCTGGCTGAGGGCGGGGCTGGGGGCTTCTTCGAGGAGTTTTTGGTGTCGCCGCTGAATCGAACAATCTCTTTCGCCGAGGTGGATGACGTTACCGTAGTTGTCGGCGAGGATTTGGATTTCGATGTGCCGGGGTTTTTCGATGAATTTTTCGAGGTAAAGTCCGGGGTTGCCGAAGGCTGCATCTGCTTCGCCTTGGGCTGCACTAAATAGTTTGGGGAGTTCCGATGCTTCTCTAACTAGCCTCATCCCGCGGCCTCCACCGCCGGCGGTGGCTTTGATCATCACAGGATAGCCGATGTCGCGGGCGATCGACAAAGCTTCCTTTTCATCGGCCAGCAATCCTTCACTACCGGGGACTGTGGGGACTTTCACCCGCTGCATGGTTTCTTTGGCGGTGGATTTATCACCCATCGCCCGCATCGCAGCCGGAGTTGGGCCGATGAAGGTAATTTGATGATCGGCGCAGATTTCGGCAAATCGGGCATTTTCGGCGAGGAAGCCATAGCCAGGGTGAATGGCTGCGGCGTTGCGCGTCAGGGCGGCCGAGATGATGTTGGGGATGTTTAAATAGCTTTTGCTGCTGGTGGGGGGGCCGATGCAAACGGCTTCGTCTGCCAACTGAACGTGCAGGGCGTGCTTGTCTACGGTGGAGTGAACGGCGACCGTGGCAATCCCCATTTCCTCGCAGGTGCGTAGTATGCGGAGGGCGATTTCTCCGCGATTAGCGATTAAAATTTTCGAGAACCCCATCTTCGGTGCTTATTCACTCAATATTCTGTAGAATAATCCCTTTCGGTATGTTGTGGATGATGGTTTCCCAGAAATTNNAAAGGGCTAGTCACAAGTTAAAAGTCAGGAACCTCAACCTGTGCATCTTTAACTCGTAACGCAAAAAATCCCTGAGAGTGCCAGAAAGAGCGGATGTGGCGGAATTGGTATACGCGCACGCTTGAGGTGCGTGTGGCATTATGTCCTTGCGAGTTCGAGTCTCGCCATCCGCATTGAATGTGTAAAACAACTGTTGACAGTTTTGGCTGTTAGCAGTTGTTTTGTTTTTGATGGATGGGTTGCCAGAAACCGGGTTTTTGCGAGATCCTTTGTTACGGTGAGAAGATATGGGAAAAAACCCGGTT
Organism: Microcoleaceae cyanobacterium UBA9251; assembly: GCA_003542015.1. Classification (GTDB taxonomy): domain Bacteria; phylum Cyanobacteriota; class Cyanobacteriia; order Cyanobacteriales; family Microcoleaceae; genus Microcoleus. The sequence continues at coordinate 9,983 of DPLL01000214.1, forward strand.
TCTTGGATGGTGCGCGAGGGGCCAGAAACCGG
>DPLL01000370.1 GCA_003542015.1 Microcoleaceae cyanobacterium UBA9251
TGCCTGGGATTTTATTTCTACAGTGAAGCGCCTTCTTATGCTAATAGGAAGGCGTTTCTATTTTAAGGGATGAGGAATGCGAACGGTTTCAGGACTTATGCCTTGTCACCAAAAAAACCGGGTTTCTGACTTCATGCGATCGCTGGAAATAAGGATTTTTGGTTAAGAAACCCGGTTTTTGCGTAAGTCCTACGTTTGATATTGCAGGTTGCGATTAGAATGGCTAAATGTATTGCCCTGATTAAAATTAAGGGATTTTTTTGGGAGTAGGTGATATGGAACTAGCGATGGTCGCAGATCCGAAATTTATCTTTACTATCTTTTTTCTCACTCTCGGACCCGTTAAAATCATCTCACCTTTTGCCAGACTGACCCATGAGGCAACCCCCAACTATCGGCGAGATGTGGCAATTCGGGCAGCTATTATCGCCACAACTGTCGTCTTACTGGTGGCGCTGTTGGGACACCGACTGGTGGTGAACTATCAGTTGTCTTTTGACTCACTCCGCCTTGCGGGGGGGTTGGTGCTGCTGATTTCTGCGCTCTTGAATACTTTTCCCCATCTTCAACCGCCCCTGGAAGTTCCGAAAACGCAGCCAACCGCAATGCAATTGGCAATTACTCCTATTGTTTCGCCGATCGTTATTCCTCCCGTCGGAGTCGCCGCTATCCTAATTTTCTCGACGATGTTTCAAGAAGATTTGGGGATGGAATGGCTGATCGTGAGAACTTTACTGAGCGTAATGGCGATCGATTTTTTAGCGATGCTCTTCGCCCACAAAATTATTAAAGTGCCGGGACTGATGCAAGTTCTGACGCTGGCTAATTTAGTGCTGACTTTTGTGCAGGTTGCTTTGGCGATACAAGTTATGTTGATTGTCTTGAAAAGTCTGGGAATTGTGCGATAAAAATACTTTGTTCTAATCGTGCTTCATGGCTCGATCGATAAAATGGTCGATCGCACTTTTGGCTCTACAGGACTTACGCATGGTAAGGGTGTGGCAAAGGTTTTAGATTCGGAGTTTACTTGCAGAACGAAGGGTCGGACAACACTTGCGAATGACATAATTTAGGTTATTAGTGCGTAAGTCCTAATCTCAATAAAATCCGATCGATCGCACTTTGGTAGAAATAGCGATCGCCTCTGGACTCAAGTGAGGCGATTTTCCGGGTGCACTCTTGACTACCAACAATTCGGACAATCCTCCCTGACGATACTTTGGCCGCCACGCCCGTTACCGTTGAACCATCGCGTCCCAGGCGTTCGGCGAGGGTTTGATGCTGAGTGATTTGTCGAGTTTTTAGCCACCACAACATTTGCAAGCGTTCTTTCTGACTGGCGGTGCGGCTGTTTTTTAGTTGTTGCGAGCCTTCTCTTTGCACTTTCTGCGATCGTCACAATCAGTTGACGTGCCATAACTAATGACTTCTAAACAGCATCTTCATTCTATGCAACTTCAGATAAAATTGGTATTATTCCTGAGAGTTGACATCTTCATGTTTGTTTCCTTATCTCAATTTACGACCCAAATATTTAGCTGCTTTACGAACGACAAACTTAGCTCCTGCTGATCAAAGGGTTTGGCCTTATACCCCACAGTCTATCATGGGGTATCCTACCGACGATGGAGCTAAGTTAAAAGTGCCACGTCCCAAAAGTGCCAAGCAAGAACCCAAGGCCGATCAGCGTTTAAACAAAACATCGCCCCAGCCCTGTTGACCGATCAACGCCTGTTTGGAAAGGGACAACGGTTGCGTTACTTGTGTCAAGACGAGACTCCCTTGGGACTCAAAACCGAAACGGGGAAAGTGATGATGGCGTTTGGGGTGAAACCCATAGCACCGGTACTCTGGAAGCGTGACAATTTTTGGCTGTACGGGGTGGTTGAACCTTGGAGTGGTTGGCATTTTTGTCAAGAATACGTCAGCCTTAATACTCCAAGATTTCAGCAGTTTATGGAGGCCATCTCAAATCAACTGGGAGATGACATCGCCATAATTCAACTTGACCAGGCGGGATCTCCTGTGACCAGTGCAGGCTCGGTGGCCCGACAACTTGATTCCCGTTTGTCAACCAGCCCATAGCCCCGAACAAGGGTCTCATTGAACGAGTTTGGCAATTGATCAAACAACAATTCAAGGGAGAAGTGTTTCTGACACTTGTGGAATTGCGCGAAGGACTGACCGCAGGTTCTGCAACAAATCACGCCTGAACTGTGGCAGTTCGCTATCTTCTTACACTTTGATTCTGGAAGCTTTATTCTATGCAGCTTCATATTAAATTGGTATAACGAAGATAAAGATGAAGCATATCGAATTTTCCTTGAAGAGAATGCAGACGTTGTAAATTGGATAGAAAAAATAGAAATAAATCTTGGGTACGCAGATGCTGTTGCTGCGATAGTGGCTGCGATAGTGGCTGCTGTTTACTTCCTTGGTAACGACCTAACTGGAGTAGGCTTTGCAGATGATATTCCTGGTTTGGCTATAATTACGAAACTTGTAGAATTCGCACTCAAACAGTTTGCTAGATAAATATGAGAAGGTCAATCACTCTTTTTGGGGATGGGAGGGGCTAACACTCTATTTTCACCTCACATATTGCTCAAATTATTTGTTTTTCCTCATCATTTCTTCTCACAAAATCGGAGAGCTTTTATCATGGAATACTTGCTTTGATGGATTGACCAGGATGGGTTAGTTCAACTCCAAAAATAACTTTTTCATCTTGTAGTAAAGCGATACCAGTAGTTTGAGAACCTGGGTCTAATTTAAGAGTAATTAATTCAGGAGTTCCTGTCACCGCCTTTTTGAGAATGATGGTAAAGGGATACCTTCTAAAAACCGCAGCTTTTCCTGCAGTTAACAACTTGTGAGCCCTTGACGGCTTACAGGGTGTGAGCGGTTTTTTATTGGTATCAAGTACGAAAACGAGATTAGACATTGTTGTGTCTCTCCACTTGCGCGTAATGCTAGCTTCGTCAATGTTTAAGGTCGGTAACTATCTCAAAAGCACTGGTTTAACCCTTAAGCCTGTTTAACTTCTGAGTTCTAGAGCAGTGGACTAGCTTCGCATCCACTGGTAGGTCTTTAACTCTTGCCATAAACGTAGTAAAAGTGGCTCCACGCTCAGCGAAGCGTCGCACGCTCGCGTAGTCGAAGTGTCGAAGTGTTCTCTTACTTAGACTGGTCAACTAGGCGAATTTCTTGCCCCCGCTATCTCGGTACTCCGATTAGCGGTGGGTGATTCATATAGTTTCCCTTGTTGCGACTTCCCGTGCTTACTATTCGATGTTTTATATCGCCCCGCACCAAAATACAATTTAGATGCGGGATAGCTTACTTAAAAAAAACGGTAAATTCAATCAGCCAAATCAGGGAAAACCTCGCGCACAGCCGGATGCACCAATCGGTGATTCTGAACGTTCAATCCCTTAGCCAAACTAGGATTGATTTCCAAAGCTTTAATCCCGCGATTTGCCAATTGCAAAACATAAGGCAAAGTGCTATTATTCAAAGCTTGAGTCGCAGTCCAAGGCACCGCACCGGGCATATTTGGTACACCATAATGCACGACTCCTTCCTCAACATAGGTAGGATTGGTGTGAGAAGTTACCCGCAAAGTTTCGACGCAACCACCTTGGTCAACTGCTACATCAACAATCACAGAACCGGGGTGCATTTTGGCAACAAATTCGCGAGAAACTAGAATTGGAGCTTTTTTGCCCAACACCAAAACCGCACCGATTAACAAATCAGCATCGGGGATAACGGCTTCAATTTGTAAAGGACTGCTGTAGAGGTATTCCACTCTGGAACCGAACAGAGTTTCTAAATAGGCTAGGCGATCGACATTGACGTCCAAAATCTGCACTCTAGCGCCCATTCCTAGGGCAATACGCGCTGCTTCCGTGCCAACGATTCCGCCGCCCAAAATCACAACTTTGCCCGGTCTTACCCCTGGTACACCTCCCAAAAGTACGCCCCGGCCGCCTTGCTGACGTTCCAAAAACCGAGCCCCGAACTGCACGGCCAAACGCCCTGCAATAATACTCATGGGTGTTAGCAGTGGCAATTTCCTGTCTGGGAGTTCGACAGTTTCGTAGGCGATCGCCTGGACTCCACTTTCCATTAAATGTTCGGTTAATGTGCGATCGGCAGCTAAGTGCAAATATGTAAATAGCAACTGCTGTTTTTGAATCAGCGGGTACTCAGCAGGTAAGGGTTCCTTAACTTTAACAATTAGTTCCCGATTCCAGACATCAGCAGGCTTTGAGACAATCTTAGCCCCTGCTTGAATATAGTCTTCGTCGGCGAAACCAGCCCCAGCGCCTGCATTAGTTTCGACAAAAACTGTGTGGCCTCTGTCTGAACAAGCCCGGACACTTGTGGGGCTCAGGCCAACTCGAAACTCTAAATCCTTGATTTCCTTGGGGACACCTATTTCCATCTAAAACCTCAAATTTTAGCCGTACCTCGATCGAATCTAGCTTATAAATCATCCCATCGGCATCATACCATGTCCCGTGTCAGCGGTTTAGATCCCCGACAACTCCGGCGAAGTGTGGGATTTGGAGATACTAGGTTTGGAAATCATACTGTGGGGGCGAACAATTGTTTTATTTTCAGCCAGTGCGATCGCAATTTCCCAAATTTGTCATTTTCCATCAAGTAAATCCTGTTTTTAGCTTTCTCTAACTCTAACTGAAGCTGTTGGATTTGAATTTGGGTACTATCCCAGTCTGAATCCTCATCTGGAAACTGAATTCGTACTTCCTTGTCGTCGCTGTTTTTCTTGATTGCAATACCGTGATAGCCAAGAGACTCAAGTGCCAAAAATACGATTTCCCAGTTATTAGCTATACAAAATTCATTGACCGCTCTCGCAACACCATAAGGCATAATCTCACAGATAGACCAATTTGTATAATCGTTAAAAACCATCATCCCGTCGAATTTTACTTTTTTATATCCTCGATCGATATCTTTGCATACACCTTCATAAGCGTGGTCAGCATCAATATAGATCCAGTCAAAATACTCATCGGGAAACTTACTTAAAATTGTCGATGAATCGCCTTCGTGAAGTTCGATTGTCCCATTTTCTATTCCCTCTTGCAATAGGGTTTTTTGTTTCTGACTTATCTCGGCTTTAAATAATTGCAAATTATCATCTATGAGATGCAGCTTTTTGGGCTTGGCAATAGAAAGTATTTTTTCGGCAAAGTTTCCATATTGAGTTCCCACTTCAGCAACTACACTATTTTTAGGCAGGTATTCTAACATTTTTGCCCGACTTTCAACTAAGCGACAATTTTTGACATGGCGATTTTGCAGGATTGGGGAAGAAATCAGGAAGGAATTGCGCTCCAAATTGCTCCATTTTTCATGATCCCAGCCCTTAGTCGCTTCTACAAATTTTTTTTGTATTTGATAAAATCAAACATAGTATTCTGAAGGTAAGTGAACTAAAAATCTAGACAAAACTGTTCGTAATCAGGACTTAAGTCCTCGATGGTCGCACAGGAGCGATTCACCACGTCTCAAAAAAAATGCCACGCACACCTACATTAACATTCGATCGCGGAACTCTCCTGCTACATCCGCCACCAAAAGGCAGAGACTGGGTGGACTTTGCGACATGGGACGATCGCGTCGAAAAATTCCGCATTCGGGCGATTCACTACCGTCCCCTGGTAGAATGCCTCCAGGCCGATCGCACCAACTTCACCGACCTTGCCCGCGCCTACGAACAACTCGAACTCATACCCAGCGTGGAAATGCAGCCTTATCCACATCAAGAACAAGCCCTGGCTGCGTGGCGACAAGCCGGTAGTCAAGGAGTTGTGGTGCTTCCCACGGCTTCGGGGAAAACTTACCTGGCACAATTAGCCATGCAAGCCACTAACCGCAGTACATTAATTGTAGTGCCAACTCTCGATTTAATGCACCAGTGGTATGCTAATTTAAAAGCAGCTTTTCCCCAAATCGAAATCGGATTGTTGGGCGGAGGTTCGCGGGACAAAACGCCAATTTTAGTCGCAACTTATGATAGCGCAAGTATTCATGCAGAAACCTTGGGCAATAAATACGGCTTGCTAGTTTTTGACGAATGTCATCACTTACCCACGGACTTTTTTCGAGTAATTTCCGAATATGCGATCGCGCCTTTTCGACTGGGATTGACAGCCACACCCGATCGCACCGACGGCCGCCATAGCGATTTACATTTCCTGATCGGTCCGACAGTTTTTAGCAGAAGGCCCGAAGACTTGGCTGGCGATGCTTTAGCTGACCATAAAATAGTGCAAATCATGGTAAAACTGTCAAAAGAAGAGGGCGATCGCTACGGCGAATTAATCAACACTCGCAACGACTTCTTAAAACAGTCTAACATCAAAATATCCACTCTCGAAGGATGGAAAAAGTTTATCATGGCCAGTGCGCGATCGCCCACCGGACGCCAAGCCATGCTAGCCCACAACCAAGCCAAAGCAATCGCCCTTTGTACCGAAGGCAAACTGCGAATATTAGGCGAATTACTAGAAAAACATTACCCCCAACGCACCCTAATTTTCACCGCCGACAACGCCACAGTTTACCGAATATCCCAAGAATTTCTCATCCCAACAATCACCCACCAAACCCCAGTTAAAGAACGCCATGAAATCCTCCAAAACTTTCGCAGCGGCGAGTACAAAACCATTGTTGCATCCCACGTACTCAACGAAGGAGTTGACGTTCCCGATGCGAGAATTGCGATCGTATTATCAGGCACCGGTAGCGAACGCGAATACATCCAACGTTTAGGTCGAGTTCTCCGCAAAAGCAGCGATGTCAATAAACTAGCAATTCTCTACGAAGTCGTCACCGAAAACACCAGCGAAGAAAGAACATCTCAGCGGCGTCGAGGCGGAATGCAAGTTGAAAAACCCCAACCAAAAACACAAATAGAACCGCCCAAGCCTGAACATCAAACAATAGAAATAGTCAAACCCACACCCATTTATGGAGTGAATCGAGAGACGAAAAAAAAAGCAGCAGAATCACCCGCAAAATGGGGAGAACACAATGATGATGATATCCCCTGGTAACAAACCTAACCCATTTATAAACACAGCCTTTATTCCTCTTTCTTCCCTTCGCGTCCTTCGCGCCTTCGCGGTTCGTTAAAAATAAAATCTTTCTTAACAAATGCTAGCATCGCTCTAAGTCATTTGTTCTAGGTCAGATTCCTCTTCCGTCTCTTCATCCTCGACGATCGCAAATTCGCTGATGTAATCTCGCACGACGCGCTCGAAGAACAGGGTGGCCGGTAAGCTCGACCAGTCGCTGTAATGACCGAAACTATAGCGCAGAGATTCCACAAGCGCAGCAAGGCGATCGGGTTTGTCATTTTCTTGTCGCAAGGTAACAACAATCTCAAGGGGATTGGGAGTTGTCCACTGACCCAAAAACGGCGGTTTGCTTGCGATTTGGTCAACTTTTAATTTAGCTTTATTTAAAAGTTTGTCTTGAGAATCATCAGCTTTCTTGGCAGCTACGTTAATTTGTGTTGAGCGATAGCAACTTTGACCGCGTAATTTACCTGGTTTTTCATTTCTTACAGATAGATAAGCAACACAACCCGTTTGATTAGTTGCACTTAGTCGAAATAATCCCTTTACACTAGAGGCTGAAGGAATTTCAAGGGTTGAAGTCAGTTCTTTTTTTATCCGCGTATCTTCCAGAGAAGTTTCTGTTAAATATCGGACTTTTTTATCGATAATTCCAGGGGCGAGGTTTTGGCGAATCCGAATCAACCGCGCGCCTTTCCAGGCATCTTGCATCCGCTCGTACTGTTGACCGAGATTAATCTGATTTGCATTCATTTTAGAATCGGCAAGCCAAGGCCAAAGTTGCACGCAGTTGGAAGAATCAATCATCACTAATGGTTGATTTCCCTTGTCTACAGAATTGGAAATAATCTGCTCGACAAATTCCATGAAACGAATTTCACGCTTATTTTTGTCATTAGCCAGTTTCACGGGGGAGATTTGGGAAATGAACGCGATCGCATCAGAAAACTTGCTCCAAGGACTGATTTGTAAACTATTCCCTTTCTCATAAGCGCAGCACAGTTCGGGTTCGCCTGTCTCCACCTTGAGACGCATAGCAATTGGCAAAAATGTCTTGCCAATATCACCGCGAGTGCGACCTTTCTGTTTGCGGACGATCGTAATCCCAATAATTTCTTTTGGTCTGGCTTCTTGAGGAGTATCTTTTAGCCATTTGTCAACCTTTTCTTTGACATCATCAATGCGGCCAGAATGAGCCCAAAGTAAGTCTTTTAGAGCAGCTTGCACTCGATGGGAAAAATTATCGAGTTTGAGAATATTTTTCTCCTTGGTTGTTTCAATCGGTAGCAGAAACTGCACGCAAGAACCAGCGATTGTAGCTAATGCTTGACGGGATGAGGGCTTATTTACTGAATCGTCATGTTTGTTGTCTGGATACCATTCTCGCGCCATTACCAGGCAAAAAGTGCGCTGTTTGCGTAAAGCCAGTTGTTGGACGATCGACTCCCAGGCTTTTATGCGGTTTTGCGATCGCTCTTTCGGTTTCAAATTTGCACCGGGTAATGACTCTTTGGGCCCGTGAGTGTTTGCTGGTAAACGATTAGCCATGAGTTCGATCGCACCACCCCAGAGAACACGAATTATCGCTTGCAGCAGTCTTAAATCTGTTTGTAAATGTTCTTCATAAAAGACAACAAGCAACAGTCTTTCGTTAGGATATAGCCGACGCATAGCTTCATGGTTTTCCTGAATCATCGCCTTGAGTTCTTTTAATTGACAAACCAATTGCAGGGCTTTTCTGCCTTTTGCAATATGATCTAAATTGGTATCAAGGTGTTTAGTTAGCAAGCTGTTTAACTGATTGTCCTCAAAGCTTTCTAGATATTTGGTAGTCAAATCATAGCAGTCGTCTTTTTCGAGAACTTCTAAAGCAGCACCTAACAGAGTAGGTAAATTAATCATGCGTGAAGCTGCATCATCTAATTTGTGGCTTTCACCTCTCTTAAATTTTACAGGAGAGTAATTATCAAAGGCTTTAAAGCCGATAGGTTCAAGAATTTTGGCAATCTTTTCAAAAGCTTCTAACTTATCAATCTCCGGTACACCAGCATCAATCTCGTGTTTTCCTTCTTGCAGTCCGTTGCGGTAAGTTAACATTACTTGACAGCGTTCTGTTGAAGCTTTCCCCAAGGCAATTTGAGAACCATCAATATTTTGATGATCAAGCGTTTTCAGCGGGATTTTTAGCTTGCCGCGCAATGCTTCAAAATCTTTATCGATCGCCCAAAACCAATTTTTCTTTTTTTCCTGCTGATTTTTCTCCTGTTTTTCCGACTGGGAAAGCACTGTGTAGCTAAAAGCCCGATCGCCATAGTCATCAGAAAATACAAAACCGCTAATATCTGCCGAGTTATAACGTGCAGGTTGTAACTTACTAAACCAGCGGCGTTTGGAAACATCTATCTTCAATAAAGGTTGGTGCAAAGAAGGATAGGTTACGACTTCTAAGCGTACCACCAGACTGAATTTTCCTGTAGTGTCGGGTAGAGTAATCGGATCGGTAATCAATTCTGCCATCCCAGTTGTGAGGCTACCGCTGCTGGAAATAACCCGCTTCATTGTTCCTAGCCCCTGAAAAATCTCTTTTCCGGCGATCGCACGAGCTGCATAATCGACTAACGCGCGATAATCATAATTGTTGCTATGCTTTGTAGTTCCTGTGTCTTGATTCCATTTCCAAGGTAAAACATGAGACTTTAACGCAGTAATTTTTAGCAACTCTTTTCGCTCACGCAAATCTTCCAAACGGTCGATAACTTCCAATAGCCCATCTTCTTTCTCAGCAAAAGGTTTGAGAGAATTTATCATCCACTCGTTGATAATTGGGCGTAACGCTTTCTGGATATCTTCTATATTTTCGCAATTTAAGTAAGCAAATGGTTCAGGCTCATTTACACTTTTAGAATTCAACGAATAATTACTCAAACCTAAATTAGACTGAATCCGTGCTGCACTGTCAAGTCCTACTTCTAACAAACCTCGTAACGAGGCATAAGGGAGATTTTTGATGGTTGAATCATCCTTGCAAATAGCTTTTTGGATGGTCGAAAGCTCATGCAAAGCAGATTTTGTCCAAGCTATGGTCAAGCCTTTGACTATTACTGGATCGATGTTATCTGGGACGGTAAAAGCTAGGGGAATTTCTTTCAAACTCTTATTTTTAAGAGGAATGTAAAGGGTGTCAGAAACCACAGTTGCTTCTGTTGCTTCGTTATCATCGGATTCAATTTCGTCAAAGATTTCGTCGTTCATGGTTGTATCTCTAATAGTACAATACGGTTCAGTTAAGCCCGATCCCC
>DPLL01000369.1:0-18665 GCA_003542015.1 Microcoleaceae cyanobacterium UBA9251
TTTGCTGCGGCATTCGCAGAGTGGGAAACTTGAACTAAGCTAGCTACATTAGGTTGTGGCAAGACATTTCTGGTAAAAAATACATAGTATTTAGACATGGGGCATGGGGCATAGGGCATAGGGCATAGGGCATAGGGCATGGCAACTAACAAATGACTAATGACTAATGACNNACTGCTAACTAATGACTAATGACTACTTTTTAATAGCTAAACGCTTAATCGTATTTTCAATAAATACTAAAGTCTTAAAAATATTAGCAGCCGAGTGAAATGATTCCCTGATTAACTCGTCCCTTTCTTCGGGAGAGTCTACCATTTCATCTACTAGCAATTTGAGATAAGCAATCATGGGAGTTAGGCGAGTCCGAATTTCGTAAGAACCTCTAATTAAAGCTTCATCGCGAGCGGCTTCTTCGGCAAATTGCATAGAATATAAGCGGGTGTAGTATCCTCCTTTTGTTAGCAATTCTTCGTGAGAGCCCATCTCTACTACTTGGCCCCGATCGATCACAGCGATTTGATCCGCTTTTTGGACTGTTGAGAGGCGGTGGGCAATTACTAACGTTGTGCGATCGCAACTCAATTTCTCGATCGCCTCTTGCACATACCTTTCCGAAACCGTATCCAGGGAGCTCGTTGCCTCATCTAAAATTAAAATCTCCGGGTTTTGCAGCAGAGCCCTAGCAATGGAAATTCTCTGACGCTGCCCTCCCGATAAGAGCACGCCCCGATCGCCAATTTGAGTATCCAACCCCTCCGACAACTGTTCGATAAACTCGTAAGCATTTGCTCCCTTCGCCGCTTCCACAATTTCTGCTTCGCTTACTTCTTGCCTAGCATAAGCAATATTTTCGCGCACTGAAGCATTAAACAAAAACGTATCTTGGCTAACAATTCCCATAGCTTTTCTCAAGCTTTTTACATCAAATTCTCGCAGATCAATACCGTCAATCAAGATACAACCTTCCGTAGGATCGTAAAATCTCGGCAGTAAATCTGCCAAAGTTGACTTGCCGGAACCAGAAGTGCCTACCAAAGCCAAAGTAGTGCCGTGAGGCAGAAACAAATCGACTTTTTGAAGAACTAAATTTTTATGATTGGGATAGCTAAAAGATATTTCCTTAAAATGAATTCCCGATCGCAAGTGAGTGTAGGGCACTGTGCCATTTACCATAAATGGCTTGTCATCACAGCTTAAAAAATCATTCACAACCTCTACACTAGCCGAAGTAGTAGCAAATTGACTACGACCACTATTTAACTGAGAAATTAGAGGAATCAGCCGAAAAAGTACCAATAAATAGGTGAGTAAAACTGTAGAAATAGACTCTATTTCATTGGCAAATATTGTGCGACCCATAAACACGATCAAAATAATCACTATCAAATTCACAACTTCGTTAATCGGGGCGATCGCTGCATAGTTTACCTGAGCGGAAAAATCCGCTTCTTCTCGCCTTTGAATTAACTCCTTAATCCGCTGATACTCCCTTTCCTCGTTCCCCGTTGACTTCACCAACCGAATCCCAGTTATGGTTTCCAGTATCCTAACTGAATAATCTTTCGACATTTCGGATAGCTGATGACCAAAATACTTAGAACGGGTAATAATGTACTGATTTGTCCAAGCGACTAACCCCAACAAAATTGTAGATGTCACCGTCATTTTCCACGATATTGAAAGCAGCAAACCCACAAACACCAAAACAGTAATTGAGGTAGTAAACATCCCGATCGCCGTGCCAATCGCATTAGCAGTTCGACCAACTTCTCCGCCCAATCTATTAATTAAATCCCCTACTTTAGTTTTTGAATAAAAATCTAAATCTACTTCTAGCAACAACCGCAAACCGGCTTCTCGCAAGTCAAAAGTCAAAGCCCGCGTCAGAGAAGTAGCTACTAAAGTATTGGTATAACTCGCAATATTTTTCAAAATAATTGCCAAAACAATCGCCAATGTCATCCAAACCAAACGCTGATTTTGAGGCATTCCTTCAAAGGGATACATCAAAGTTTTAATTAAAGGTGGAGCGCCCCGCAACTCGACAGCTTCCTCTAAAAAACTTAAAAGCACTGGTACAATCAGAGTAGTGCTTATACCGTTGAATAAAGCCCCTGAAAAGCCCAGGATCACAGTCAACAAAATCCTGCCTGGATATCGTCTTGCAAATTTTAGGAGTAGCTTATTGGCAGACATGAAGCATTCCCAGCTAAACAGTACGGCATCTCAAAACATTCTTTAATTACAGCCAGTTTATCTGACTCCATTCAGTCACCTAAAAGTTACCTCGACCTACCTGCAATTATATCTGAAAGGATAGGCGCCATTGTTTGAATGCTATATTTCTCTACGCATCTTTCCCTAGCTTTCATTCCTTGAAAATTCGCTGCTGTCAAATTTTGAAATATCCATTGAATTTTTTGGGAAATTTGAGCCGGAGAATTGGGATCAACTAAATAACCTGTTCCCCCTAAAATTCCTGGAATATCCCCCACTCGTGTAGACAAAACAGGCTTAGCCATTGCCATGCCATCTGTCAGCTTGAGCGGAAACTGAGCCAGCGCTGTGAGAGTATCTCGCTGAGGAACAACGACAACATGAGCCGCCGCTAGCACTTCAGGCATCGTCTCCACTGGAAACCTTGGCAATTTAATCATCCAACGCCCCCATTGTTGCATAAGTTGATCATCATAATCATCATAAGGACTTCCGCCGACGATCGCTAATTTTAAATCTGGCTCATTTAACTGTTCGAGGGCCATCAAAACATCCTCAACACCTTTGTGAGGTCGCGGTGCACCGGGAAACATTAAAATTCTATACCCAGATAAGCCGTAACGCTCTCGGCTCAATTCAGGATTGTATTTAGCAGGGTCAAACATCTCAGTATCCTTGCCATTAGGCAAATATATGCCACCAAAACGCTGTTTTAAGAACTCAGTATCCACAGTAACAGCATCGGCACGGGAAACTAAACTTTCCATCCACTTGACATATAGCGGATGGTCTGGTTCTCTCAATTGACCATTTTTTTGGCAAATGTCTCGATAAAGTTGTTTGAAATCAGGGCGATATTTCCATTCATCTCCGCCGAACCAGCTAAGTTCCCAGTCGTCTATATCTAAAATTACAGGGCGGCGAGTCTCCAGTTTTTTTAGCAACGATAAACCAAAGCTTGTAGGTTTAGGTTTCACTGCATAAATAATATCCCCATCTATTTTTTTCCAAACTTTTTGAGCACTCATCAAAAACCCCGGATAATTTTTACCCGGTATCGCATATACTGGGATGCCTCTAGGAGGAATTGCGTACAACTCCTTGCCAAACTGAAATCCGATCACTTCTACTTCGCAGTTAAGCTTAATCAGGGCTTGAGCTAGCAGAAAAGCACGAATTGCACCTCCTCCCGACAAATCGCTCACTACTAATGAAACTTTCACTGGGGACTTTTTTTAAAACATTTGTTTTATTTTCCTGCTTAACCGAGATTTTGTCAAGGTTAGCAAAGCAAACACTATTTTTTCTAGGTAAATTCTCGGATATGTTAATGTGTTAACGCTCGACTTTCTTGAATTTATTGTCTGAATTTTGTTACCCAAAAATGCCCTGACTAATCAAGCTGCTGCTCAACTAAGGAAAAATGAAAAATGTTGGTTTGATTTTCCTATTTTTGCAAGACTTGATTAGTTGCGAAATACGATCGGGTAAATGACTGTAAATTATTTTAAACGCCAGGGATTTTTAAGTTGATTTGGCAGAAATATTTGAGCAGTGCGATCGAATATTCTAGTAAACAGCGTTCTCGTCACATTCTTTGCATACTGGGGGCGGTAAGGATAAGTACAGTGCATTACCTTAATCGGCTCGTCAATCCTATAAACTTCTTTCCATTTATCCAAGTAATTGTAAACAGGCGACAAGGTTTTCATTTTCGGCTTGACAGATGCAATAGCAGCAGCAAAAGCACCTTGATCTTTCAATAGTAGCACATCTTGATGAGCAATTACTAGATCGAAATATTTCTTAAAACTTAGGAATAACTCTTGATTTTTACTGCTTTTTTTAAAAGCGATAAATCCGCCATTGTATTGAATACTATTTTCGCCCAAAGGTAATCCTACAGATTGCAAAGTTGACAGAATATCTCCCTCAACTCTTAATAAATTAGCAGCTTTTGCGATCGCAGGTTGTACATCTTCTGTCACCAGCAAATCCACTTCATCAAGATAGTCAAAAACCTCATATATTGGCGACAACAAACAAATATCGGAGTCCAGATAAATAGTTTTCTCAAAAGGAGATTGCTGATACAAACTCAGCTTAGCTTGCCGCGAGGCTAAAACAGGATTTTCGTGATGCGGTGCAGGCTGCAATCTGACATTTCCGAACACTTGAAGTAAGGGATATAAAACACAAGGAACTCTATCTATTAAAACAATAATTGGTTCGCGGTGAAACTTCCTCACAGATGCCAGAAAATGAACGCAATCTTGGAAAGAGTATAAACCAGTTAAAACAGTGATAAATCCCTTGGTTTCTAATTTCACTTTTCTCTCTGCGTCGCGGTCAGCGGCGCCCTATAATAATTCAATCTATTTGATTGGTGCCAGAGTCTGCCATTAGCTCAATTAAAAATCAACGCATCTAGCTTGTCCAGAATTTTAGCATCTTGTTTCAGATCAAATTTGCGAGCAAAGTGGAAATTGCCATTAGTAATTGTGGCATAATCTTGAATGGTCAGCGTGCGGGGCGAACCAGCAACTGCTCCTCTATAATCAATATAGCGCTTATCATCATTCACCAAATTAAAACTTTTGCTATTCACCAATATAGTTTGTACAAAAGACTCTTCAGGTACTACAGTTCCTTGATAGTAGGCAACAAACTCCGGGCGACTGTCAACAAAATTTTTGATATATTCAACGCACTTTCGAGAAAGAGTATACCACGCCCGACCCCCATAGCAAATAAATTCATTATTAAATGGAGTCGCGCGGGATGGTATCCCTACCAGGGGCCCATAAGTCAGATAAAATTTCAGCCAAGTCATTTTTTTAATCAGCGGCAATTGCTGAAAATCTTTCAAAAAAAGGTAGCTCGATTTCCCTGGAATGCGCCAGTAAATACAATAATACCGCTTAAATCCCTTGTCTCGATCCCAAGGTATTTCATCAGCAAAAATATCCCAATAGCTGATCAAACCATCGCAGTCTGTGTTGGCGAGAAACTTTTCAGTTTCTGACAGGGGCTGAGTCGGATAATCTTGACCAGTCAGATTGATTAGCCAATCAAAATCAGAATTGTTTTCAAACAGCCAGTTAACTGCATTTAAGTAGGGTTGAACTTGACAAGAAAAATCACCTCGGATTAAATACTCCTGATTTTGTAATAAATGTATATCTGACAAATCTTGCAGCGGCGTCAAGTCTAAATCGCACCGATTAAAGTTGTGATTAATCAGAATTTGAGAATCAGGACTCGATCGCTTAATTGTGCGAACCAGTCGATAAATTTGGCTAGGATTTTGATGGGTTTGGATAAAATAGCAAATTTTCATGGTGCTTTGACAGATAAAAGTTGATTAAACTGGCGTTGTACGCGGTTCGCTTTCAGAATTAGATAGCGACGAATCAAAAATATTTGCTGCTGTACAACTGATGCCATACACCAGCGGTAATAGGCGGGAACAGCGACGTTTGTCAAAAAATTACGCCACTGCAAAGTAATTTGAGTATTACCCATGTCCTGAGATCTGATCATGCCATTGTTTACCATTTTTTGGCGCAAATTCAAATCATTTTTCAGACGAAAGAGAGCAGCAATTGCCTCCTCTGTCGAAGCTACTTCTATGTAGTCAAGTTCACTTTTGCGCTCATGGCGATAGGCAGATTCCCGCCCCAGAACGGCTGGAATGCCCGCGTGCCAAGCGTTAATCAATTTCGAGGCTGGTTTCGAGTCAAAAGTGTTACTGCCCTCAAAACTGCGAACAGCCACGATGACATCAACTTCGCTGTAGTCGTGCCAGCGATCGCATTTTATCACCTCCCACCGCAAACCCAAAGCATTGAGTTGTTCCTCCCACTGTGGTTGTTGCAATTGAGCGGCTAGAGTGCCTAAAACGCCGAAAAAAGCAGCATTTTCCAAACGATCGCCCCGGCTGGGATCGCGCGGAATTAACTTTGATTGCAGCCAAAATCTCAGGGGATAACTCTGCCACAAAAATTGCGATCGCTTCAACAATTCATCTTGATGATTTTGCACAACTTGTAACTGAGCATAGGGGTGAGGTTCTCGATCTACTTTAATACAAACAATCAGCAACTTTGAGGATGGTTTTAAGTTGTCAGACAAAAAATCTCGATGGGAAATCACAATGCCTTCCTTCGGCATAAAATCTATTAATTTACATGACAACCCATCTGCTTTCAAATAAAGATAAGTTTGCAAAGTCCAGTCATACTTTCCCCTGCCGTACCTGCTGTTCCAAGCACTCATCCAGTCGCCATATTCCTCTGGAATTTGCGGCAAATCTCCTACAGGCCACTGGCTTTGGGGAATATAAAAATAAATCGGTGGTAAACTTTCTTTCATCTCAAACTTAGATTTAGCAAATGACAAATATTTTTAGGACTTGTAAGGTGCGTCAGACATGGATTATTTCGATTTCAACAGGTTTTTTGGATCTGACGCACCCTACGCATTTGCCTTTATACTTCGGCCTGCGAGTGGCGTTTTTGATGCCATTGCCAAGCATGGGATATAATATCCTTAATATCTGGATATTCGGGAACCCAGCCGAGTGTTTTTATGGCTTTTTCGCTGCTGCCAACTAAAGCAGGAGGGTCTCCCGGACGCCGATCGCACTCAACAGCTTTTATCTCTTTTCCCGTCACTTGACGAGCCGTTTCTATCACCTCTTTTACCGAAAATCCACCGCCGTTACCCAAATTAAAGAAATCTGATTTCCCGCCATTTAACAAATATTCTAATCCCAAAATATGAGCCGATGCCAAATCGTTAACGTGAATGTAATCCCGAATACAAGTACCGTCAGGAGTCTCGTAATCAGTGCCAAAAATTGCGATGGACTCTCGCTTTCCCAAAGCAGCAAACAACACCAGCGGGAGCAGGTGAGTTTCTGGGTTGTGATCCTCTCCCAACAACCCACTCGGCTCTGCACCAGCGGCATTAAAATAGCGGAAGGAAACAGACTTAAAGTTATAAGCAGTATCAAAATCCGACAAAATCCGTTCTACCATTAACTTAGTAGCACCGTAGGGATTGATCGGGTTTTGCGGGTGATCTTCTGTGAGGGGAATCCTCTGCGGCACGCCGTAAGTTGCACAGGTAGAAGAAAACACAAACTTATTCACCCCAGCCGCGATCATCGCTTCCAAAAGGGTAATAGTGCCAATTACATTATTGCGGTAATATTTAGCTGGGTCGGTAACAGATTCGCCCACGTAAGCGTAAGCAGAAAAGTGCATTACCGCTGCAATATTGTGAGTGGCAAATAGGCTGTCGAGCAGAGAGCGATCGCTCGTATCTCCAACCACCAATTCTACCTGCAAAACCTGCTCTACTAAATCTCTGTGCCCGTAAACTAAATTATCCAGAATCACCACGCCGTAACCGGCGCGCTTTAGTGCCAATACCGCGTGAGAGCCAATGTAACCAGCTCCCCCCGTCACCAAAATAGTTCCCTTTTCTGCACTCATAATATTGCTGCCTTTGCTTAGATGTTCGGCTGTTTATGATCTTATTTTACTACTTCAATCAACAAATTTCAGCCGACCAATTTGAATATAATCAAAAACTCGATTAATTTGATCTCGTTCCTCCTCAGAAATTTTATCATCGGACAGGATAGCAGAAGTCAGCATCAAATGTTCCCGACGAGCGAGCTTGCCAGATGAGACGATCCGCTCTACTATTTGAGAAATTGTTAAGTTGGATTTGTTGGGAGATGTTCGCATAAGTCGATGTTTCTATGTAATAATTAAAGCAGTTGGCAGTTTTTCAGGAACCAGCTCAGCGTTATCATTCATTGTAAATAAATAATCCCCGTTGAGAGGCCGTTTTTTATGCAAGTTTATCGACTTCCGGTGCTGTCCGACAACTATATTTTTTTGCTCCACGATCGCGATCGCCACACAGTCGCCGTCGTCGATCCAGCGCAAGCACAGCCAGTCTTGCAGCAACTGCAAGCACTCGGAGCCGAATTGACGGCAATTTTTAACACGCACCACCACAGCGACCACGTAGGTGGGAACCAGCAACTGATCGATCGCTTCCCCCAAGTTACAGTTTACGGCGGCGCAGAAGACCGAGGCAGAATTCCGGGACAGCAAGTCTTTTTACAAGCGGGCGATCGAGTTTCTTTCGCCAACAGAACCGCCTCCATCCTCTTCATACCAGGACACACAAAAGCTCACATCGCTTACTATTTTCCCCCCAACAACCCAGACGAAAGCGGCGAATTGTTCTGCGGTGACACCTTATTTGCTGGAGGCTGTGGCCGACTGTTTGAAGGTACTCCCGCCCAAATGGTAGCTTCCCTCAGCCAATTGCGAAACTTGCCAGACAATACAAGAGTCTGGTGCGCTCACGAATATACGCTGAAAAACCTGCAATTTGCGCTGAGCGTAGATGGGGACAATCTAGATTTACAGCACCGCTTCGCCGAAGTCAAGGCAGCCCGCAGTCTCGCGCAAGCTACAGTACCATCTTCGATCGCACTAGAAAAAAGCACCAACCCGTTTTTGCGCTGGGATTATCCCAGCCTCCAGTCAGCCGCCAACAGCCAAGATCCCGTGCAAACTTTCGCCCGCTTGCGCGGGATGAAAGACCAATTTTGAGTATGCACCTCCTTCTTCCCTCTTCCTTCTCCCTTGCGATCGCCCCTCAAACTTCGCTATTATAAAAAGTTGGAGTTAAAAACCACTAGCAACGATCATGGCCAAGCGCGTCCAATTAGTTTTAAATAAAGATGTCAGCAAACTCGGCAAAGCTGGCGACGTAGTAGAAGTAGCCCCGGGCTATGCCCGCAACTACCTAGTACCCCAAGGCATGGGATTTCGTGCCACTCCCGGCATTCTCAAGCAAGCAGAACGTCGCCGTGAGGAAGAAAGACTGCGCCAGCTAGAACTCAAGCAGCAAGCTGAAGTTCGCAAAACAGCCCTGGAAGCGGCAGGCCCTTTCATCATTTCCAAGCAAGTCGGCGAAGCAGAGTCTATTTTTGGTACTGTCACCAGCCAGGAAGTAGCAGAACTGATTTTCAACTCTACCAGTCTAGAGGTCGATCGGCGTGGCATCACCCTGCCCGAAATTCGCAAAACTGGTACTTACAAAGCTGAAATCAAATTGCACGCAGAAGTTACCGCTGAAGTTGATATTCAAGTCACCCCGATGTAGTACAAGAGTCATTAGTCATTAGTCATTAGTCATTAGTCATTAGTCATTAGTTATTAGTTATTAGTTATTAGTTATTTGTTACTGGCTGGGGGCTGCTAATAACTAATCACCAATAACCAATAGCCAATAACCAATAACCAATAACAACTAACCAATAACAACTAACCAATAACAAATGAGCGACGTGATGCCAACAAATGTAGAGGCAGAAGCAGCAATTCTGGGCGGGATTTTAGTTATTAGTTATTTGTTATTTGTTACTGGCTGGGGGCTGCTAATAACCAATAACCAATAACCAATAACCAATAACCAATAACAACTAACCAATAACAAATGAGCGACTTGATGCCAACAAATGTAGAGGCAGAAGAAGCAATTCTGGGCGGGATTTTAATCGATCCCGAAGCCATTTCCCGAATTGCTGAACTTTTGCGTCCCGAATTTTTTGCCATCACCGCTCATCAAGTCATTTATCGCTCGGCTTTAGACTTGTTTTTTCAAGGTCAGCCTACCGATTTAATGACAGTTACTACTCGGCTGGCCGATCGCAATCAGTTAGAGCAAGTAGGAGGTCAAACTAAACTAGCACAATTAGTCGATCGCACAGTTTCCGCCGTCAACATCGACCAATATGCAGTCTTAGTAGAAGACAAATACCAGCGACGGAAATTAATCGAAGCAGGTAACAACATCGTACAATTAGGTTACGAGACAGCGACACCGTTAGAAACAGTTTTAGACCGCGCCGAACAACAAATTTTCAGCATAACTCAAGAACGTCCTCAACAAGACTTAGTGTCGATCGGCGAAACCCTAAACCAGACATTTCAAGACCTCGAAAATCGCAATGAAGGCCTAACACTCCCCGGTATTCCCTGCGGTTTTTATGACTTAGATGCAATGACAGGAGGCTTTCAGCGATCGGATTTAATCATCGTTGCGGCTAGACCGGCAATGGGGAAGTGCTGTACAGATGAGTCCGTTATACTACAAAGCGATGGCAGCCTTGTTACCATTGAAGAAATCTATCAAAAACGTCAAGCTGAATTACTAACATTAGGAGAAGATTGGCAATTTCACCTAACTAGACCATCAGATTTTATAGATGATGGAATCAAGCCTGTATTTCGGGTAACAACAAGACTGGGACGTTTTATAGAAACTACAATTACACACCCATTTTTAACAATTAAGGGATGGCGGCAGTTGGCCCAAATACAAGCAGGCGATAAAATTGCTGTCCCCCGCAGGATGAATGTTTTTGGTAAAGAAACCATCCGCGACTGTGAAGTCAAGTTATTGGCTTATCTAATTGGCGATGGGTGTTTGACACGCAGCGCGCCGAAGTTCACCAATGGAAATACTTCTATACTACAAGATTTTGCTGAAGCTGCTACTAGCTTCGGAGGTCTTAAGCTGCGCTTCAGCGAGCAAGGAAAACGCACGTCAGAATATTATGTCATGGGCGAGCGAGAAAGTTACATGGATGCTATTAATACAAAACATAAAAACCCGCTGAGAGTCTGGTTAGAAGAATTAGGTCTGATGGGAAAAAATGCTCACCAGAAAACAGTACCAGAAATAGTTTTTAAATTGGAGCGATCGCAAGTTGCCCTTTTCCTCAACCGCCTCTTTGCAACTGACGGCTGGGCCACCCTACTTACCAGCGGTCAATCTCAACTAGGCTACTGTTCCGTCAGCGAACAACTAGCCAGACAAGTACAGCATCTACTGCTGAGATTTGGCATCATTGCCGCCCTCAAAAAGCGTTCTGTCAAATACAACAATACTCGCAGACCAGCTTGGTATATCGATATTACTGACGCAAAATCTATCAAAACATTCATATCAGAAATTGGCATTTTTGGTAAAGAGGTAGCATTATTCAAAGTAAAAGAAGCATTAGAAAATAAAGAATATCAAACTAACCGCGATTTAATTCCTGTCGAGGCTTGGGAATACCTAGCAGTAGTAAAAGGCAACGAATCTTGGGCATCGTTAGCAAAACGCGCAGGCATCAAAGGTAATTCAAATATTCATGTTGGTAAACGTGCGCTGTCCAGAGAAAGATTTTTAGTTTTAGCAACTGCTTTAGATAATTTGTGGCTGAAACAACTGGCAGATAGCGAGGTTTACTGGGATGAAATAGTTTCCATCGAACCAATGGGAAACAAGCAAGTCTACGACCTAACTATCCCGAAGACGCACAATTTTGTGGCTAACGATATCTGCGTTCACAATACTGCATTCTGTACCAACATCGCCCACCACATCGCCGCCGGGCCGCAAAAATTGCCCGTGGCCATTTTTAGCCTAGAAATGTCAAAAGAACAGCTAGTGCAGCGGATTTTGTCCGGTGAAGCTAGAATAGAAAGCAATAGATTGCGATCGGGTAGAATTAGTCAAAACGAATGGACACCCATCAGTGAAGCCATTGGTCGCCTCTCAGAATTGCCACTATTTATTGATGACACTCCCAATATTACCGTTACAGAAATTCGATCGAAAGCCCGCCGCCTCCAAGCAGAACAAGGCGGAACCCTAGGATTAATCCTGCTAGATTACCTGCAACTAATGGAAGGTAGCAGCGACAACCGCGTCCAAGAACTATCTCGAATTACCAGAAGCCTCAAAGGTTTAGCCCGCGAACTCAGCGTACCAATTATTGCCTTATCTCAGTTGAGTCGAGGTGTAGAAGCGAGGACAAATAAGCGGCCGATGATGTCGGATTTGCGGGAAAGTGGTTGCTTAACAGGTGATAGTTTGGTAATCCTAGCAGACAGTGGATTAGAAGTCCCGATTCGTGATTTAGTAGGGAAATCTGGCTTCACAGTTTGGGCGCTCAATGAAGCCACCATGAAGTTAGAAAAAGCCGTTGTTAGCAATGCCTTTGCTACAGGTGTGAAGCCTGTACTGCGACTGCAAACTCGTTTAGGAAGGGCAATTAGAGCAACTGGTAATCATAAGTTCTTAACCATTCACGGCTGGCGGCGAATGGACGAGTTAAAAATAGGCGATCGCATTGCCATACCTAGATATGTATCGAGTTCCTTCATCCAATCCATGAAGAATGCCGAAATAGCCTTACTAGGACACATGATTGGAGACGGATGTACTCTACCTCGCCACGTTATTCAATACACTACTAGAGAGGAAGATTTAGCCAATACTGTTGCAAATCTTGCAATAGAAGTCTTTGGAGAGCGAATCATACCTCGTATTTGTAAAGAACGTGATTGGTATCAAGTTTATCTTCCTGCGGCCTATCATCTCACACATAATGTGAGGAATCCTGTAACTAAATGGCTAGATGCTTTAGGTGTTTTTGGTCTGCGTTCTCACCAGAAGTTTGTCCCTAGTCTAATATTTGAACAGCCTCAAGAAGCAATAGCTATATTTTTACGGCATCTCTGGAGTACCGATGGTTGTATAAAAACAGGTAGGGGTAAATGTACTTACCCTAAAGTTTACTATGCTTCCAGTAGTGAAAAATTGGCAAGAGATGTTCAGTCACTCTTGCTGAGACTTGGTATCAATGGCCGCTTATTTTTAAGCCCACAGCCAGGGAAAGGGCGAGATCAACATCAAGTTTGGGTAACAGGAAGACCTGATTTAGATAATTTTATTCACTTGATTGGTACAGTAGGTAACTACAAACAGCAATCTCTGACAGAAGTTGCAGAATACCTTGAAATTCGTTCTAGCAATACTAATAGAGATGTTATACCGCGTGATGTGTGGAAAATGTATGCTATTCCTGCCATGCAGCAATGTGGTTTAACTACACGCCAGATGCAAGCACAGCTTGGCAACTTAGATTGCGGTACAACCATTTACAAACACAATCTCGGTCGGGAACGAGCATTCAGATTAGCTACAATTGTTAAATCTGATGAACTGGCCCTCTTATCTAAGAGCGATATTTACTGGGATGAAATCGCCTCAATAGAAGTTGATGGCGAAGCTGAAGTTTACGATTTAACAGTGCCTGCACTGCATAATTTTGTCGCTAATGACATCGTAGTTCACAACTCGATCGAACAAGACGCCGACTTAGTAATTATGCTGTACCGCGACGAATACTATAATCCAGATACCCCCGATCGCGGCATTGCAGAAATCATTATTACCAAACACAGAAACGGCCCTACTGGTGTCACTAAATTATTATTCGATGCACAGGTAACAAAATTTTTAAATCTGCAAGCTAGACGTAGTTAATGTAATTTCAAGAAACCCGGTTTCTTTGAGAAACCGGGTTTCTAAACACCGTAAAAATTTTACGTTGAATTAGATTAAACTACTTAGCCAGCAATCTTCAACAATTCCACATCAAAAATCAGCGTAGCATTGGGAGGAATCACCCCACCAGCACCGCGAACCCCGTAACCAAGTTCAGGAGGAATAATCAACTGGCGGCGTTCTCCAACTTTCATTATACCCACACCTTCATCCCAACCCTTAATCACTTGGCCGACACCAATTCTGAACTGGAAAGGAGAATTGCGATCGCGCGAACTATCAAACTTCGTGCCATCCTCCAAAGTGCCAGTATAGTGAACCACAACCGTCTGACCAGTTTTGGGAGTCGCCCCGTCACCCTCTTTTAATTCAACATATTTCAGACCCGAAGCTGTGGTGACAATATTCTCAGTATTTTCAGTCATCTTATTCCCATCGATAGTAGGTGATACATTCGGTAAAGTAGCCTTAGCTACTAGCAAGCCGTCTTCATGTAAAGACTGCGTTGACAACATTTCAACAGCACTTTCGGGTAAAGGATTATTCAAGTCGGTGGCAATTTCTTTTTTCCCAAAGCCACTCACTTGAGAGACTATCAAAAACACAAAGCAAACCAGCATTACCCCCAAGCTGATCAGAATTCCTCGCAAAATTAATCCTCCTTACATTCAAGAGTTATTTCTTGAAACAAACTCAAAACTAAAATTTTTTAGGCAGCCAAAAAATGGCGTAGGCCCGATCTTTCTTCAGACAGAAGTATAAATTCAGAAGACAGAATCTTTTTGGTTCTAACTTCTAAGTTACACCTTCTGTCTGAAGAAAGCCTTCTACCTTCGGTTGACCATCGTACCACAAGATCGCAACCAATCACCGCACCCGATCTTTCCTCAGCGCCAGTTGCGATTTTCTAAATCCCGCATCTGACGTTCCAGTCGATCGAGCCTACCACGCAACTCATCCATTTCCGACTGCCGGGGTACTCCCATATCTTGGAGTATATTCCGCATTTGCCGCTGCAACTGCGTCTCCCAATTCCCCTGCTCCGACTTGAGATGTTCCGTCATGTCATCCACAAAGGTTTTGGCTTGATCGGGATTGATTTTGCCATCTTTGACCCATTGCTCGCTGACTTCCTGCAATTTCTCGGCCACCAGGGAGGTAGTACCAATGCCCAACATCACCAGTTGTTTGAGTAAGTTGTTATTGTTATCCATAGATTTTTCCTACTGTTTTCCCCAAAAGACCCGATCGACTCAAGTCGCCCGCCAAAGCTGCGAAACCATCAGTAAACTTAAAGTTACATCAGCGCTGACCTACCTTTCTATTTTGGAACATCCAGCGACCTGCTGGCGAGTCTCATCAGCCCCTGTTCGGAAAACCCGCTAATCTACCTACCTGCAACCTTACCCCATCACCAGCAACGTCAATGCCTGAGTGCCCTCGCTGTCACCAACCTGTGGACGTCCGAGCGATCGCCTGTCCCCACTGCAAAACCCCTCTCAAAGCTTTCGGACATCCGGGTATCCCCCTGTATCGATCGAAACCCCAAGAATTTTTATGCACTACCTGTATTTACCACGAAGACGACACCTGCAACTATCCGCAGCGTCCCAAAGCCAAAGAATGCACCCTTTATCACGACAAAGCCAAGCCAATCGTGCCTCCAACTACCGATTACATCAGTGGTGGCTGGCCGCAATTAGTTAAAAATTGGTGTCAGCGGAATCTAGTTTGGTTAGCTTTGTTAGGTTTAATTATGATTAGCATTGCCCTGTCCATTTAAGCAAATTGCACCAAGCATACCATAGAAACATCTGCGTTTATCTGCGTTCCGAAGCGGTTAAAAATAAAATGACTTATACAACCATCGAATATTTACCAAAACCCTTTCCAGATCACACCCAATTACCAGAGTCAGATGGAACCTTTGCCGAAAACTTTTACAAACATCCTCAAACTATAATTCTTACAGATTCGATCTGGCCAATTTTACAACAGTGGCATCCTGACGGATTGTATGCGATCGGCTGGGCGAAATTATGGATACAGAAAAAGTCAGCGGGCGACCGGTGCGGTTAGTGCGATCGCGCGTGGCGGCTAAAGCGGTCAAGCTTTTGTTCAAGGAACTTGTCCGCGAGCTTGTTCATTCCAAAATCTCAAATCTAAAATCCAAGTTTCGCCGCACTGGTGAGGCTTTAATTGAGACCTAGAATTGCTACATAGAATGTTACAATCCTCGGTTAGCCTCCCATTGCTGCGTCAACAGCTTTGGGCGGTGTCAATAGATTTTTGGGTGCCGTCGGTTGCTTCATTTAAGCAAAGCAACCCATAGCACAGAGCATAGCCGCATTGTGGCACGACCGTCAAGGTGTTAGTTTGCAAAATAAATTAAGAATTTTCCCATGAGTTATGTATTCGGTATAGACGGCGGCGGCACTAAGACTATTTGTCTGTTGATGGACGAAAATAAGCAAGTTTTGGGACGCGGGGAAGCAGGGCCATCAAATTATCAAACACTGGGAATTGAGCTAACAAAACAGTCGATTCAATTAGCGATCGAAAAAGCAATTTTAGCCGCTAAAATCCAAGTCAATAGCAATCTCAACATAGAAGCAATTTGTCTGGGATTAGCAGGCGTCGCGCGTCCAAAAGATCTTGAAATCGTGCAATTTTTAGTACAGAACTTGCAGTTAACTCATGATTTGCCCATCAGCCAGTTATGGCAGCCTAAGAATATCGTAGTTTGCAGCGACTGCGCGATCGCACTTGTTGGCGGCATCGGCCATCCAGTCGGCATTGCGGTGATTTCAGGCACCGGCTCGATTGTTTTCGGGCAAAACCGTCACGGAAAAACTAAACGAGTCGGCGGTTGGGGATATATTTTAGGCGATGAAGGTAGCGCCTACAACATCGCAATTCAGGGTTTGCAAGCTGCTTTGAGGTTCTACGATGGACGCGAAGATTATACCACACTTGCAGAAAACTTTCAGATACATTTAGGCCTAAAAAACCTTGAAGAATTGGTAGAAGTCGTTTATCGGCGCGGTTGGGGTGTGAAAGAAATTGCAGGTTTAGCGCCAATTGTCGATCGCACAGCAGCAGAGGGCGATCGTGTCGCTGACGGTATTATGAATAGTGCTGTGGCAGAATTAATCTTAGCCACAAAAACATCAATTTCAGGGCTATTTAAGCAAACAGAAGACTTTGAAATTGTGATGATCGGAGGTGTGTGGGGTGGCGAGGCAAATTGCCGGGGTCGGTTTGAAGCAGCCATAAGTGCGATCGCGCCTTCAGCCAAAGTAATTTTACCCCGACATGAACCAGCCTTCGGTGCTGGCTTGTTAGCTTTAAACACTCTTGACTGTTGACTGATGACTGATGACGGTTGACTGATGACTGATGACTGTTGACGGTTGACTGTTGACGGTTGACGGTTGACTGATGACTGTTGACTGTTGACTGTTGACTGATGACGGTTGACGGTTGACGGTTGACTGTTGACGGTTGACTAATGACTGTTGACTAATGACTGTTGACTAATGACTGTTGACTAATGACTGTTGACTAATGACTGTTGACTAATGACTGATGACTGTTGACTAATGACTGATGACTGTTGACTAATGACTAATGATTGATGACTGTTGACTAATGACTGTTGACTAATGACTGATGACTGTTGACTAATGACTGTTGACGGTTGACTGCTGACTGAAATCTCAAATCGATTGACTAATATCAAGTCCGCTTGAATAGTTGTCATTCTGAGTGTAGCGAAGAATCTCGCCCGACGCAACGCTTGACTACGTTCCACTTGACTCATGACAGATCGGGTTTTCTAGTAAGTGATTAACCGGACATGATCTGAAATCTCAAATCTCAAATCTCAAATCTCAAATCGATTGACGGGGGCTCTATCTTCCTTATCTTCCAGATCGTCTTAGTCTTGCTGATTTTCGAGATTTTCCCAAATTTTAAAATATTTTGATTATCTACCTTATCTTCCCTACTTGTGGAATTCCAGTCTGCCAAACTGAAAATATAAAAATGAATGCGGAACCAACAACAAATCTAGCAGTTGTGCGTTCCTAAGTAAAANNTGGTGGTAGCTACTCCCGCTGAAGCTCAACAATTGTCGCAAGTTGATAGTATCAGAATTCCATCGGGCAGTGTAATTCCAGTTAGCTATGAAAAAGATAAAATTGTCGTTACCCGCGATGAAACAGCACCTTTAAATTTAACAGTAGCACGAGACATCCGCACGGCTCAAGGCAGAGTATTAATTCCAGCAGGTAGCCAAATTGTCGGTCAACTGCAACCCGTTAGAAGCGGCAATCAAAGGGGTACTCAATTTGTTGCTAGAGAGCTAATTCTCAGCAGTCGCCAACGCTATCGGATTGACGGCAATTCTGGCATTATTACCAGAACCGAAAAAGTTCAAAAAGGTGCTAGTGGAGGTTCAGTCGCGCAAGGTGCAGCATTAGGTGCAGCATCAGCAGCAGCGCTGGCTGGGATTACCGGCGACAAAGCCATCGCCACTGAAGAAGTATTGGGCGGCGCTGGTATCGGTGCTTTAGCAGGAGNNAAACTTGTTATCTCCCGATCATTGGCTAGGCATACTATTAAGGTTATGCCTAGCTTTGTTAGTTGGTGGAATTATTGGGTGGGAACGCCAACTCCGCCACAAACCAGCGGGTTTTAGAACTCATATGCTCGTAAGTATGGGTTCTGCACTGTTTGTTTTAATCCCATTAGCANNTTGGTTTTTTGGGAGCCGGAGAAATCCTGCGGCAATCTAAACAGGAAATAGGCGAAGTTGAAGTTCACGGGCTGACATCTGCTGCCGCTATTTGGGTGTCAGCCGCTTTGGGGACTGCGGCGGGCTGCGGCTTGTGGCAACTTGCCTTAATTGGTGCTTTACTATCGCTGTTTGTGCTGAGAGTAGTTAAAGAATTTGAGCGCCGGAAATAGTCATTTCAGGATTTACGCACTCCGACAAAGAAACC
>DPLL01000369.1:18794-28925 GCA_003542015.1 Microcoleaceae cyanobacterium UBA9251
CCCGGTTTCTGGGAATCACCCCTATTTTTTCTTAAAAAAACTGCAGATAAATTGACCTGGATCTTTTTCTCCAAACGGCACAACCTTACCATCTTTTTTGACTGTGCTCCGACTGCGACAATTATAAATTTCCAGAGGCTTTTTGACTCGATCAATACTCACAATTGCCCTGTATTCCCAATAATTTTTCGCGCTGCGTTTGAGATCGAGAATGCAAATCTCGCTTTCTCCATAATTTCGGCATACAGATGCCTCAGCAGTCGGCGCGATCGAGAAACAGGATATTAATAGCAGCAAGAAAACAAAATATTTATAATGCACTTTCTCTCCCTGTGAAAACCTGTCCGGCTCCGGCTAAATGAAGAGGTTGCTTGGTGCGATCGCACAATTGCACCTCAATCTGATCATTTTATAAATATAGCTTGCTACTTAATCAAATATTCGACATAATACTAAGACCTTAAGCTAATCTGGATAGTAAGACGTGATTAATCTCACTTCAGCCAGCTTAGACAAACATGGCTGCGGTTGGGACAGGAAGTTATTGGTTTATGAATAAAATTAAGCGTGTTGCAATTATTGGCGGAACCCACGGAAACGAACTCACAGGAATTTACCTGGTCAAAAAATTCGAGCGCGAACCTAATTTAATTGCGCGATCGACTTTTGAAACAATCGCGCTGCTAGCCAATCCCAAAGCTTGCGAAATCGGGAAACGCTACATCGATATCGACCTCAATCGGTGCTTTCTACGGCAGGATTTAGAAAATCCCAATCTCTCTAGTTACGAAGCGCAGCGAGCCAAAGAAATCTACCACATTTTTAGCTCTAAAAACACTGAATATTCAGATTTAATTATTGATTTGCACAGCACCACAGCCCAGATGGGGCTAACATTTATTCTCGATAGCCGGCATCCATTTAATCTGCGATTAGCCGCTCATTTAACATCTTTTTATCCAAACCTCAAGGTACTTGCTTCTGGAACACAAAATGAAGATAGCTCTGTGTTGCGATCGATTTCCAAATTAGGCTGTACACTCGAAGTTGGCGCAGTTGCTCAAGGGGTATTGGATGGCACTTTATTCCAGCAAACTGAGGAACTTGTCGGCACAATTTTAGACTGCATAGAAGCAGATAACCAGGGAACAATCCCTCCTGTAAAAAATCCCCTCACAATTTATCAAAAAATCCAGAGCATCGACTATCCCAGAAATGAGTCGGGAGAACTTCAGGCAATGATTCATCCTCGGCTGCAATTCAGAGATTATGAACCGCTGAATCCTGGCGATCCGATGTTTTTGACCTTTGACGGCGAGTCGGTTTTATATGAAGGTAAATCGACGGTATATCCAGTTTTTATTAACGAGGCTGCTTACTACGAAAAAGGGATTGCTATGTATTTAACTCAAAAGCAAAAGTGCATCATTCCGCCATCATCTAAATTTATTGATGGCGATTGGAAGACAAAAACTTCTCTTTAGAATCACTGAAAGATGAGCAAGATTGCTGCCATATTTCTAAACTGAGAATGCAGGAAATCAGCCACACCAATCCCGCCGTATAACCAGCAATAATATCCGTAGGCCAGTGAACTCCTAGATAAAGCCGACTCAAACCAATAACAGCAACTAATAGAATTGTCAAACTGTAAATCCACCAGCGCTGCTTGGGAAAGCGTGAAGCCAAAAAATATCCCAGCAAACCGTAAATAACCATTGAAACCATCGCGTGACCACTAGGAAAACTGTAAAAACGAACGTCAACCGGGCGCTCCCAAAGTTGAGGTCGAGCGCGGGAAAAAAGTTTTTTTAATAGTATATTTAAACCGATACCTCCGGCGCCGGCGATCGCAATAGTTGTCGCTGACGATCGATGTTTGCGAACCCACAAAATAATCACCAAGCTCAGACAAATCACTAGGAGCAAATTCGGCTCCCCCAAAAAGGTAAAGCCCAGCATTACTCGATCGCGCAATGGGGTGTGCAATTTCCTAAGATCTAGTAAAATAGATGTATCGAAAGCGTAAGTTTCCTTTTCCAGAACTTCCTGGGCGATGGTAGCAAATGCCCACATCGCCAAAGCAGCAACAGCAAGTCCAGTCAGCCGAATTATGGAAATGAGCGATCGAATTTTAGAACGCATCTATCTAAGTAATTAAAAATAAAAAATCCCAGACAGACAATAATACAACAAATCTAGGAAACGAAAACACCTTACCAAGCGTCTGGACTCCTGAGCAAGTATATTTTGAATCCTTAATTGATTTTGCACTACCCACCTATGCTTTTATAGCAACCGCCAATGATTTTACTATCAAAAAAACACATTTCTGCAATTTTCCTAGCTTT
The DNA here is from genome assembly GCA_003542015.1 of Microcoleaceae cyanobacterium UBA9251. GTDB lineage: Bacteria > Cyanobacteriota > Cyanobacteriia > Cyanobacteriales > Microcoleaceae > Microcoleus. The sequence continues at coordinate 21,146 of DPLL01000369.1, forward strand.
GGGGTTGACAAGTCTTTCTAGCTGTGCTAAGCACATCGCAGTCAATGCCCCGCTAATCGAAGCCAACACGATCGCCCAGAATCTCGTCTCAACCGTAGTCGCCCAAAAGCCCAACAGCCCGCAATTTGGTCAACCCATCGACTGTACCCTGGGTAAAGATTGCTTTATTTTGCTGTATTTCGATCGCGATCCAGGCCCCGCCGCCGTTGATTTTGGGTGCGGGCGTCAAACCTACGACGGCCACGATGGCACTGACTTTGGCATTCCCGACGCAAAAGCAATGGCAAAAGGAGTCCCAGTTATCGCCTCCGCTGCGGGCAAAGTTTTGCGAGTGCGAGATGGTGTGGTCGATCGACGTTTACAAAACGATACAGACAAAGCCAACATCCAAGGCACTGAATGTGGTAACGGCATGGTAATCGACCACGGCGGCGGTTGGGAAGCCCAATATTGCCACCTCCGCCAAGGCAGCGTTGCTGTCAAACCAGGGGCGCCCGTGGCCAAAGGCACAGTTTTGGGGATGGTGGGAAACTCTGGGATGGCATCTTTTCCCCACGTACACGTCACTTTTCGCTATCTTGGTAAAGCTGTAGATCCCTTTGTTGGGCCCGATGCCAAATTGGGCTGCAATGTCGCCCGTCAGCCAATTTGGGACAAGCCTCTAGACTATATTTCTACAGGTTTAATTCGGGCCGGTTTTGCCTCCAAGCCGCCGGACATGAACGCTATTTGGCAAGGACAATTTGCTGAAACTAAACTACCTCTAAATAGTCCTGCTTTGTTATTTTGGGTGCAAAGTTATGGAGTGCTTAAGGGCGATCGCGAACAATACCAACTATTTGCTCCCAACGGCGAAACCATCGTCAACAACACCAACGAAATCAAAGCCCCCAGCCGCACTTGGTTGGGTTATATCGGCAAAAGAAATAGTACCAATTCTCCTCTGACTCCCGGAGTTTGGCGGGCCCAATATCGGTTAATGCGGGGCGATCGAGTTTTAGCACAAGTGAAGCGAGAAGTCGAATTGCGTTAGTTAGTTGGCTGTTGACTGTTGATTGTTGGCTGTTAACTGTTGACTGTTAACTGTTAACTGTTAACTGTTGGCAGTTTTCAGAATAACAGGATTTTGATCGTCTCCGTTGACTGTTTAATCCTTACAAAAAGCCCCCGTATTCATCTATGAACTCAATCTAAAATCTCAAATCTAAAATCTCAAATCGGACGAGTTTAAGGCAAAGTTTCCCAAGCTTGAGCCACAATGTCGCTCAGCCAGAGCCTTTGAGGCAAATCGAGGAGATTGTCGTCCGCCAGCACCTCAGCCTTTAACTCATCCAAAGACTGAGACTGCGATCGAGCTATCTGAACCACGCCCGCGATCGCACAGGCCACCAATTCTTCATTCAGCGGCTGTTGTCGCAAAGCAATCATTTCTTGAGGATTCGTAGGAATGGGATAATTCATGAGATTGCATACCGAAGGGAGTAGATGATCCGACGCCGAGGTCAAACCGAGAGCGATCGAAAACCTAAAAAGCTGAGAACATTGTAAACTTATTTAAAACTAAATAAGTATTCGGGAGTATAGCGCACTTTGCTCCCTTGTCAACTCCCCCACCGTTATGAATTTATTGAAAATAGAGAGCCTAAAATGCAAGAAATTCTTTATCTAGAAGTCCCGACACCGGATACAGCAGCCGTATGCACTTGGTTGCAGCAAGAATTCGAGCCTGGAATCGGAGAAAAAATTATTACTCCTGACGGCTTTCGCCTGCTTTCAACCGCAACAGCAGCCGGGGTTCTCAAGTCGGCCACCCAAATTGCTAATCCAAAATCCACCGTCGCCACCTCCAATTCAGTCAGCCACAATCATAAATCCACAGAACTTTCCACATTTGTCTGGTCAGTCCAACGAACCACTTACTTAAAAGTCTTTCGTCTGGAAGATGCACCCCCTGGGGAAAAAAAATTCCTCGAATCCCTGAATTTTGCCTTGAGAAACAAGTTCCCTGAACGATACCCTGAACCCCCAGCCATAGATCTCTCCAAACAGTCAATTTTTGACGCTCTTGCCCCCTATTACCCGCTCACCGTCAAATACTTCCAAAAAATGCCAAAGGGCGAATACGACCTCCAGCGCGTTTACTGGTGGGAGCAGCGCTGGCGCGAAGGCACTCGCAATCCTCAAAAACCAAAACAAGTAGTGTTTTGGAAGGAAGAGGGAAGTTCGGCAACGGATTCTGTAACGGATTTAACGGATGTGACGGTTTATGACTTAATTTATATCGGCGGGGCCTTGGGAGTTATTCATGCCGCCGTCATGGCCAGATTGGGCTACCGGGTGCTGTTGGTGGAACGAATGCCTTTTGGGCGGATGAATCGCGAGTGGAATATTTCGCGGGACGAAATTCAAAGCTTAATTGATTTGGGTTTGTTTACTGCTGCGGAAGTGGAAACTTTGATTGCTAGAGAATACAAAGATGGCTATAACAAGTTTTTTGATGCTAACAATCCGAGCTTTGCTAAAGCACCAGTTCTGCACACTCCCAAGGTGCTAAATGTAGCTGTGAATAGTGAGAAATTACTGTATTTAGCGGGAGTAAAACTGACAGAAGCTGGTGGCGAAATTTGGGATGAAACCGAGTTTGTGAGAGCCGATGTAGAGCTTGAAAAAGTTGTGGTTCAGGGCTGCCACTTGCCCACAAAATGCGATCGCACCGTATCGGGACGGCTACTGGTGGATGCTATGGGTTCCGCTTCTCCCATAGCTTGGCAATTGAACGAAGGGCGGGCTTTTGACAGCGTTTGTCCCACGGTAGGAGCTGCCATTGATGGAGGATTTGAGCCGGGAGTTTGGGATTCTGAATACGGGGATGTGCTCTACACTCACGGGGACATTTCTCGCGGCCGCCAGCTCATTTGGGAGTTGTTTCCCGGCGCTGGAAAAGAACAGACAGTTTATCTATTTCACTACCACCAAGTAAATCCTAAAAATCCCGGTTCTTTGCTGGAATTGTACGAGGATTTTTTTGCAATTTTGCCTGAGTATCGTCGCTGCGATCTGGATAAATTGGTGTGGAAAAAACCGACTTTTGGTTATATTCCTGGACATTTTAGCATGAACAGCAGCGATCGCGCGGTGGCTTTCGATCGGCTAATCTTGATCGGCGATGCAGCTTCCCTCCAATCTCCCCTGGTTTTCACTGGTTTCGGCTCTCTGGTTCGCAATCTTTTCCGATTAACAGACCTATTAGATACTGCTTTAAAGCACAATTTATTGAGTGCAAAGCACTTAAACCAAATTCGTGCTTACCAGAGCAATGTTTCAGTGACTTGGCTGTTTTCTAAAGGGATGATGGTTCCCACCGGCCTCAGTTTGCCACCCCAAAGGATTAATTCAATTCTCAATACCTTTTTCGGTATTTTAACAGAAGAAGAACTCACCGTAGCCGAAACTTTTATTAAAGACCGGACGGATTGGTTAACTTTCAATCGTCTAGCCCTGAAAGCTGCTAGAAAAAACCCTTCTCTCCTGGTGTGGATTTTGGATTTTGTCACTTTCGGGGATATTTGGCGTTGGCTGGGGAGTTATTTCAGCTTCACTTTGGTGGCTTTAGCGAGTTGGCTATTTGGATGGCTCCCCAACTTCGCCAGGAGGATACAGCCTTGGCTGGAACCACGGTATCCGGCTGTTTGGCTGTGGCTGTTGACTAACAGCTATGCCCTAACTTACGGTATGGGACGACCTCAAAAGTAGTGCGTGAGTTTTGAGTGCGTGAGTTTTGAGTTAGAATAGTTGAGGTTTAAAACTCTGAAAAACTCATAGCTTTCTAAGTTTTAAATTGCTTGTTTAATTCACAACTGACGCACTCAAAACTATTTAAAGCTGGGTAATTCAATTTCAGCGAACGATCGCCTTTTTTTGGCAGTAGTTCGCAGAGTAGAAATCGACGCTAGCCAGTCAGGTTCTGCGACTGTTGTAGGTTGGGCATCACTAAATCGCACTTCTTGAATACCGAAGGTTTCAACTGAATTTAAGATTTGAGCAGCCCGGGCTAATTCTTGACTTGCTACTGCGACAGCAGGATTTTCGGGTTCAGACTTAGGGACAGGGAGTTGAGGCTCCGCAGCCCTGGGATTTGATTCTTGATGCTGGTAAGTGTCTATCTCCTCCAACAGAATGCCGGATGCTTCGGCTAAGGTGTTGAGTTGCTGATTTACCTCTGATTCGAGGCTGGTTGGGTCTTTGGTTGGCACTTCTGGATGCTGTTGGGTTCGATCGGACCAAGGTTGGACAGGGGAAGGGTTGAAGCTTGGTTGCAGTGGCACGTTTTGGCTGTTGACGGTGGCGAGCAAGGATTCTAATTGGGCGCTAGCTGTATCATCTGTATTCTCAAGGGGCTCCATACTGGCGATCGAATTTAAATGTGGCATCTCCAGACTTCTTTCCAAAGCAGCTTTGAATTGCAAGGTGTGGCGCTGCTGACGATGCAAGCGCGATCGCAATTCCCTGCAAACATTTTCCGTTGCTACTAGCTGCTGCAACTGTTCGTTGTAGCGCTGCATAATTGAGGCACATTCTCGCTCAACAGCCGCTAGCCTGGTTTGGCTAGTTGTCAACTGACTGCTTAAGCTTTCGACTGACATTTCTTGACCTTGCAGAGTGTGATGGGAAACTTCCAGTTTGCCAAACAGCCGAGTCAATTGTGCTTGAGTGTTTTCGAGTTCCGCATTCCGCTGTTCTAGCAAAGTTTCGCGAGCCTGCAAGTTTTTTTGGGACTCTTGGAGCGCTGTTTCTAGCTGGGAGATGCGCCCTAAAAGATCGCGGTTGCATTCGTGCAGCGCTTGCATCAGAGTGACTGGAGTCGATGCTTTACCCTTAGCCTGTTCGCTATTCGCCAGCAGATTTTTGAGATGATCTGAAATCGGGGGCGAATTGGCAGGAGTTGGCTGTGTCTGAGATGGCAACTTTTTTGTGTCAGGCTTGGTGGGAATTGCATCTACGCTGATGGCGTTGGGAAAATCCACTGTTTCCCAGTCTTCTTCTGGCTGTTCGGGCTCGAATGTGGGAATATCTGTCCGACGGGGGGCGATCGGCTCAAAGCCCCCGTTAGCAGCAAAATTTGGCTGGAATGATTCGATATCGGATCGTACAGCAGGGTGCGGTTCGTGCTGATTGGCTCGAAGATCAGCTTCTGACATGGCTTTTTATCCAAATAGTCACAGAGTCTCACCTACAGTCTATCCTGATAGATTCTCCAGCAGGAAGACCCTAGGTGACAGTTGTGGTCATTTTTCGCATTTTTTCAGGAAAATAGCCTGAAAGGAGAGGGGGAATGGGGCCTCGGGCCTCGGGCATTGGGAATTAATTTGCCTAAGGACTAAGGACTAATGACTAATGACTTCTTCCACTATTTAACTACAAAATGTTTGTCAATTAATGCTGGAATTTCGGCTGGTTTGATGCGACTGTAGCGAGTTTTATCTGGCATCAAAACTATATTTGGCCCGGCTTTACACTGCTTGAGACATCCGGTTCCTTGAACAGTAACTGGCCCTGCTAAACCGCGAGAATTTAAAGCATTTTCTAAAGCTTTACATACTGCTGCGCCGCCCCGTTTCTGGCAGTCAGATTTTTGACATACTAATATTTTTCCTTTAATTTTAGCCGGATTTTCCGCTGTTTGAGATGCTGTGCGAGAGTGGATTTCGCGATCGCAAGTCAAAGTCGCAACAGGTGTATTTTTGGTGTCTACCTGTGGCTGTGCTGGATTCTCGCTCTCTGAGAGTTTGAGGCTGTAGGCTTTGAGTTTAATTTTCCCATTTTTCAAGTTATGCTGTTTCTCGCCTGCAACTTTCACCCTCAATCCCGGCGTCAAAACTAGAGATAGAGATGTCCGCAATTCCTTACACAGTTTGACAAGATATTCTATTCCGCGATCGCCACTAATTCGCAAATATTTAAGTTTGTCACCATCTTCAAATATCTGGCTCAGGATTTCTCCCTCTAAGCTAAACTCTGAAACTTGCTTGCAAGAATTATACATGATTATGGCTCCTTTGTTGACTGTTCGGTAAAAATTATCAAGAATAGCCTAAAGCCATTCCTAAAAAGTTTTGCCACCCGCATAGCTGCTTTCTGCCTTCTGGAGATTTGCCCCATTTTCAGGAAGCCTTGAGCAGAAGCATCTTTTTAGAGTATAAGCCAAATGCTAATAATTCTCAATAGGTTTCGTAAAAAATTTTGCTACAGAGACTCAGAGTGCATTAAAACCCTCATCCTCCTCCCTCTTCGCGCCCTTCGCGACGAAAGCGGTTCGTTATCTGAGCCCCAAAAAAAAGCGAACAGCCTGGTGACTGCCCGCTTATATTATACAATGTGAGTTAACGCAATTAAGGCGCTAAAGCACTGCCGCGCAACAGACTACCAATGGTTTTGGCGGTAATCTTCATTTGCACGAAAGGATTTGCCGGCACTACGGTCTTATACAAGTAGCTATCGAATGTGAGTTTCTGCACATCGCGATCGGCACACATTTCCACAAAAGCTTCGCGAGTAGCATCAGAACGGTAAAACACCCGTTGCAAAATGTCAAGCACTTTGTAAGTAATCCCGTAAGCTTTATCCCACCGCTTCAGGTAAATCTTAATTTCCTCTTCAGTCGGAATGCGCGCGCCTTTATTGGAAATTTCCACAATAGTTTCAGCGCACATCCGGCCCGACTTCGCAGCAAAATAGATACCTTCGCCCGAAGACTTGGTAACATAACCTGCGGCATCGCCTACGAGAGCAACTCGGCCGACAACCCGGCGAGGACGCGGATGTTCTGGGATGGGGTGAGCTTCCACTTTAATAATCTCACCGCCCATGAGTCTTTTGGCGGCGCGGGCGCGAACTCCTGCTTGGAGCTTTTTGATACTGGCTTGATTGACTTTCATCGTACCGGTACCGACGGCTACGTGGTCATATTTGGGGAACACCCAAGCGTAGAAATCGGTAGATACGTCATCGCCGACGTACATTTCGGCTAAGTCGTGGTAGTAAGCCATTTTATCTTCCGGGAGGCGGATGCGTTCTTGGAAGGCGATCGCATAATTGTAATCACCAGCATCGATCGCCTTTGCTACGCGGGAGTTGGCACCGTCAGCCCCAATCACCAAATCCACTTTCAGAGTTTTCTGAATTCCCATTGCCGCGCCGTTGGAGTGATCGGCATAGTGGAGAATGTAGGGGTCTGTATTGTTGACGGGAAGCTCTAACGTGTGAACGGTACCGTTAATCAGTTTGGCACCCAAGGAAGCCGCCCGATCGCGCAAGAAACCATCGAGCACTTCCCGGCGGCACATACCGATGTATTCGTGGGCGTTTTCGATGTTGATGTCCACCTCGACATTGGAGGGGGAAATCATCTTCATTTTTCTGACTTGACGGTCTATAATGCTTTGTGGCAAATCAAATTCCTGCACCATGCACAGGGGAATTGCGCCGCCACAGGGTTTGGCATAGTCTAATTTGCGCTCGAATAGGTATGTTTCGATTCCTGCTTTTACGAGTGTTTCGGCGGCGGAAGAACCCGCAGGGCCTGAACCTACTACTGCAACCCTTAGTGTCAAAGCTTTTCTCCCCAGTTTTTTTCTATAGGCATTACTCATGTGTGATGGTATCACGGAGTTGGGATGCGGTGGGGTTACGAAGGGGAGATTTAAATGAAATGCAACAGAGCTTAACAGTTCGATACGAAAATCGCATATTTAAGAGCGCGCACTCCCACCCAAGAAACCGG
>DPLL01000366.1 GCA_003542015.1 Microcoleaceae cyanobacterium UBA9251
TATGCAGCTTCATAAAAAATTGGTATTACGCATTAAAATCAAAGAAACCGGGTTTTTTACTGAGTCTGTGGGTTGTTACCAAAAATTTTCGCAAAAACCCGGTTTCTGGCTACTCGTAAATACTCAAGAAACCGGGTTTTTTGCTGAGTCTGTGGGTTGTTACCAAATATTTTCGCAAAAACCCGGTTTCTGACTTGGAGTTAATATTTTCGGCAACTCTGCATAACAACGGTGACTCCCTTCGATATACCAGTAGCACAGTTAGCAAAGCAACAGCCATGAGCCGATACTACCCCACGCGCTACACCAGTCGCAGCCCACCCAACCGATCGCCCTGTCACTACCCAAAATATCTCCATTTCTAACAGTTTATCTCTCCTCGGCCAGTGTAAAGATACCAAAAGGGCGATCGAACACATGAGGAATTTGGGGGCGACTTGGGCGACGCGGCTTAAGGTTAAAGAAACCGGGTTTCTGCCTAGATATCTAGTTTCCAGCCGACTATTTTTCAGAGAAACCCGGTTTCTGGTCTTGGTGGGGGGTGCTTTCTGGGTATAATTGAGAGCATCCCTTTTTTGCTGAACCCGATCGCCCCATGCACGAACTCGATCGCCTCCTCCAAGAACTTGCATCCCAAGCCCAATTATATCCCAAAAATACCGATCCAAGAAAGCGCAAAATTATACAGCAGTTGTGGGGTATTATGTTTCCTGGCTCAAGCTTACTACGTGACAAAAAAACTACAGATGATGAGGCAAAACGCCGATTAGCTGGCATCAAAAAGCGGTGTCGCGACAGATATCTGGCAAATTTAGAAGGTGATTTTGAGGAAGATTGGAAGGAGGCTTTACAAATTACTCAGAAAGAGATATTAAACAACATTAATATTTACAACAAAGGAGTAGATTCCAAGTTGTATCAAGCATGGCTGAAGTTTAGCGAAACATCACCATCACAGCGAACTCCCGAAGTTTATTCTGAATTCGACAAACAAGTAGAAAGATTTCGCCGCAGCTTTATACAAAGACGAAAAAACAAGCAGACTCAAACCTATCCGCCAGAAAAAGCTCAAAGCCTAGCTCAATCCTGTGAAAATCTATGCCAAAACATTCAAAATAGCGAAGTTGATTTACAACAAACCTGGAATACTTTCTGCGATGAAGTCCAGCAACTTTATCGACCTCTCAAGTTTTGGAACTGGTTTGCTCGTTATTTACAATTCCGGTTTATTGATATCATCCGCCCGCGACTCAATATAGTTTCAGGGGATGCACAGATTGCAGATCCAGATGGTGATAGCGCAAGTGAAACGAGATTCGATCGAATTCAAACCAAAGCAGACTCAAGGCTATCTCCAGAGGTGATTAAAATCATCTCTCAAGATCCAGATGGCATTTTCACCGGCAAGCATATTAAAAAGCTTCCTGATGTTAACTTTCGTGCGATCGCCCTTTTAAAGTTTAAACAGGCTAGTCTAAAAGAAATTGATGAACATTTTGGGAATAGAGTCAATGCTCAGACAACAATCAGTCCTTTTTACACCCGTGCCTGCTCTTATTTCCAGCCAATCATCCAAGAGTATTTAGAAGCACAACTAGCCTTGCCACAATCTGTTGTCGAACAAATTGTCACCGACTCTGAAGGGAAGTATAATAGAAGAACAATGCCCGATCGCCCTAACATTACTTTCAAAGGAATAATTCGATCGCGATTGGAAGGGGTGCAATCTTGGACAATTCTTGCCAGACAGTTACAAGTCAATGTCACCGAACTGATATATTTTTACCTCGACGGTATCAGTTACTTTCAACTGATACCCAAACCGCAGAAGCGAACTCGCAGAAATAAAAACAACACCGAAGACTAAATTAGGAGAAAACAGCCATGACATACACCAGTCGTCCGATGTTTGCAGTACCCCTGACATCAAAAGCATTGAAACTAGCAAAATCCTTTCAAGAGCAATATGAAAGTCCAGCAAAAGCCAGACAAGTTTATCTAAATACTTTGGCAGTTTATGCAGTGGATACCTACTGTCAGTGTTTGGGAATTGAAACCGATTTAGAAGCTTCCGATAGTCTAAATCCAGTCATGCAAACTTTGATGGATGTAGCCGATATCGAAATCACAGGTATTGGGAAACTAGAATGCCGTCCCGTGTTACCAACCGATGAAAACTGTTATATTCCGACTGACACTTGGGAAAATCGTATCGGCTATGTAGCGGTAGAAATAGATGAATCATCGAGAGAAGCAACTCTCTTTGGCTTTTACCCAACCATCAACCCTTTAGAAATGATGGAGCAAGTTTCTTGCGAGAGTTTTCAGCCCCTAGAAGCACTAATAGATCATCTTGATCGAATAGAATCCGCGTTATTTTTTTTTCAGAGTGATGAACCCGTAGTTGTTAAAGTTAGAGAGAGATTAACTGACGAACCTCTTGCAGAGATTATCACTCAATTAGAACGCATCTATCGCACCTATAATAAATACGAGCGACGGTATGCCGGCGGGGAGTTTTTAGCGAGTTATTTACCAACAACAAAAGGTGTTGCTTTCAGAGGTAGCATACCTGTTGCAGATCGAGAAGAGTTTGATGATTCACAACAAACCGAACTCCAAGATTTAGCTGAAGAGTTGCTAGAAAAATTAGATGAAATATGGGGAGATGATAACTCAGATGAATTGGTTGATTCCGAGTCTTCAACTAATGAAAGTAGTTCAGTAATACAGCAATTTGAACAACCTGCGATCGTTCCGATATCCCAATCTCAATCCGGTTTAATAAATCTCAGTGAATGGTTGCAAAATCCTGAAGGTTCTCAATACCATTGGCAGCCTCTTGAATTATTTTTAAGTAACCAAGAAGGGAATCTAATTTTTAGATTTGCCAGCGCACCTCGTTCCCGCAGTGCTGATGCTGAAACGCCAACGCGAAGCGTCAGTAAGGTGAAAGAAATCCCATTACCAGGACATCCTCTTGTATTGATTATCAATTGTCAGTTAGAAAGTGATGGGAGACGGGATATACTTGTCAGATTGTATCCGAGTACGGAGGAACAAACTTATTTACCAGAGGGAGCACAATTGATTATCCTTGATGAATCTGGAGAGGTGTTTTTAGAAGCGCAATCTCGAAGTGCAGATAACTGGATTCAATTGGAGTTTAGAGGGGAAGCAGGAGAGCCTTTCAGCATTAAGGTAGTGTTCGGTGATTTGAGTGTTACGGACAATTTCGCGATTTAGGCTGCATAATTTTTCAGGAATTACGCGATCAAGAAATGTAACCAACATTCACAATCGATGGAAGGAGTGCCAAAAATGCTCGCCCGTTCAAATAGCCAAACACCAGCCCCGTTCAGCTTCCAGCCCCTCTCTGGCTTCGTCTTCCTTGCAGCTATTTTAACCCTCTCAACAACCGCAGCCAAAGCCCAACTGAGAGTTGGCGACTCCATGTCTTGCGGGCAGGTGCGGATGCACGGCGGCATGGGAGGTGTCGGCTTTAGCGGTCAAACAATGAACATTTGTATCCCCAACAGCGCCCTCCAGAATTCCTTCCGGCGAACCTCCAATCGAGGGGCAGATTTAACGATTCAGCCGACAACTTGCGGTACTGGGGCGGCCACCGGTGTGATTCCCATTTCCTTTGGTGGTGGCAATGGAATGTTTGTCGAAGGTGGTATCATGCTCGACCAAATGTTTCCGATGAATCGCAACGGTGGAGGCTGCCCGCCGATGTCGGCAATTATGCAGCTTGCTGGTGAATGCAGTCGTGGCGATAGAGATTCTTGCGGCGGTTTGAATAGAATTCGCCGGGCCGGTTGTGCGATTTAAAAATGTTTGTAGTGCGAACTTTCGTCCACAGATTTCTCGATTTAAAATTCGCACTATAGCAATCCTAAATGATTCGCAAAATTTGTAGGGGTAGTGTCCCCGTGCCTACCCCTTATCTATCAGGGCAACCACGGGGCCAAGAGCCCCTACAATAATTACGCAAATGATTTAGGATTGCTATATATAGCAGTCCTTTCATGAGTCGTAAAGTTTTTTACCCCACCCCAACCCTCCCCTGCTTAAGGTCCGGGAGTAAGAAATTCACAAATGATT
>DPLL01000258.1 GCA_003542015.1 Microcoleaceae cyanobacterium UBA9251
GGCTAGGGGGGATCTAGATTTAATAGTCTTGCCAGCAGTCTGTGACTGGGTTAGAAGTTAAGTTGACACCAATGAGCATTGCCGTTTCCCTACGGATTTAACTAACTCCAGAAACGATCGCAAAACCCAGAACTGCGACAAACACAATCAGGGCATAAAATTGAGCACGACCGCTCTCAATGTATTTCAAGGCTTCGCCGCTAACCAGCGCGATAAAACCTGTCAAATTAACCACACCATCGACAACTCGCAAATCGACTTCCATGACTTGTCGCGCTAAACGGCGGCTGCCCTTAACGAAGAGAAAATCGTTGATGTCGTCGAGATACCACTTGTTGAGGGAGAATTCGTAAAGTGGTTTGATTTTTTGAGCGATCGCCCCAGCATCAATTTTACGGCTCAAATACATCAGAGAAGCCAAAGTAATGCCAAGCAAAGCAATACCTACAGAGCTGCCACCCATGATTAGAAATTCCGTCAAATCGAACTCAGCGGCGTGTTCCAATACTTCTTCCAGAGACTCGCCTGGCGCACGCACAAACTGCTCAAAATAATTGGCAAACGGCGTATTGACAAAACCAATTAACACAGAAGGTATTGCCAAAACCACCAACGGCAAAGCCATTGTCAGCGGAGATTCGTGAGGAAAATGGTCATGTTCGTCGTGACTTTCGTTAGTGGCGGCTAATTCCTTAACATTCATCGCCCCAGGGCCGAAAACCAAACCTGGTTGCAGAAGTTGCTGTTTGATAGCGTTGTCATTGCCCCGGAATTCGCCCTCAAAGGTGCTGAAATACATCCGAAACATATAAAACGCGGTCATCCCCGCTGTCAGCCAGCTAACAGCCCACAGAGCGGGATTTGCTGCGAAAGCTTGGGCGAGGATTTCGTCTTTTGACCAAAAACCAGCAAAGGGGGGAATGCCGCAGATTGCTAAATTGCCGATTAAGAAGCAAGTAGCTGTAATCGGCATATATTTGCGTAAACCGCCCATTACTCGCATATCTTGAGCGATCACAGGGTTGTGGCCGACAACTGCTTCCATACCGTGAATGACTGAACCAGAACAGAGGAACAGCATCGCTTTGAAGTAAGCGTGTGTCATCAAGTGGAAAAGTCCGGCACTATAAGCACCGACACCCATTGCCATTACCATGTAGCCCAATTGGGAGATGGTGGAGTAGGCTAGGCCTTTTTTGATGTCATTTTGGGTAATTGCGATCGAAGCCCCCATAAATGCCGTAAAACAGCCCGTACAGGCGATCAAATTCATCACTGCCGGCAACCCTTCAAAGACTGGGTACATCCGAGCAATCAGGAATACGCCGGCGGCTACCATTGTCGCGGCGTGGATCAGAGCGGAAATCGGTGTTGGGCCTTCCATTGCGTCTGGGAGCCAGACGTGGAGGGGGAATTGAGACGATTTGGCTGCGGGGCCCAAAAATATGAGAACGCCGAAGATTGTCGCTAGAGTCGCGCTGATGGCGCCGGATTCGACTAAAGTGTGCAGTCGATCGCCCATCACGTCAAATTCAAAGCTGCCGGTGGCCCAGTAAATGCCGAGAATGCCCAGCAGGAGGCCGAAGTCGCCGACGCGGTTGACGACGAAGGCTTTTTGGCAGGCATCAGCAGCGGGTTTGCGATCGTACCAGAAGCCGATTAGCAGGTAGGAACACATCCCCACGAGTTCCCAAAAAATATAAATCTGAACTATGTTTGGGCTGACTACTAGACCTAACATCGACGAGCTGAAGATGCTCAGATAGGCGTAAAAGCGCACGTACCCGTCATCGTGGGCCATGTAGCCGTCGGTGTAAATCATCACCAAAAAGGCTACCGTAGTGACGATCGCCAACATGACCGATGTCAGGGGGTCGATGATGTAGCCCATACTCAGGGAGAAGTCGCCAGCAGAAGCCCACTCAATAATTTTGGTGTAGGGTGCGTGACCTTGAAGTTGACTCCAAAGCAATGCGAAGGAGAGTACCATTGACCCTCCCAGCAGGGAGACGATGACGATCGAACATCCTTGCCGAATCTTGTTGGTGGCTTGATTAAATGTAATTAAGCCGAGACCGACTAGCATTGCGCCTGCCAGTGGCAGGACTGGAATCAGCCAAGCGTATTGATAAAGCAGTTCCATGACTGATGAAGTTTAAAGTTTCTACTAGATTTGCCAAAACTGTAAACAATTCTGACACACCCTTGCACGACTGGGCATAAATACTTGATTAATTTCTCAATTATGGCCGATCGACAATGCTTGAGAACTGCTGAATATTTTCGGGTTTGATGGGAGGGAGTTCGACCGATCGCAGAAGCAAGAAGGAACAAGCCAGAAGCAAGAAGGAAGAAGCAATAAAATCAATGGTTTCAGCAATTGAAAACGTCTTAACCGCCGAGAAGGTTGCTATACATAGGGCGATCGAAATCTATTTTGTTTCCCGATACAAGGCAGAAAACTGGGGAATTCCCCAGTCTTCTAAATTCAAAATTCAAAACTCACCCACTACCATCCGTTATCTGTTGACAACTTCCTGGGGTTGCAGCAATTGAATTTTGGGAGAATTCTCAACAGCAAGCATCCAGGAGTCTAGAGTCCGCCGCAGTTCCTCGCGCCCTTGATATTGTTCAAGTCTAAATCGAGCTTTCTCCCCCTCAAACAAAATCAGTGTTGGCAGACTTGTCAGGCGGTAAGTGTGGGCCAACTTGAAATTTTGGTCAGCATTAACACCTACCAGCTTGACTTGACCAGCCCAATCTGATTGAAATGTGATTAGTGTCGGGTCGATCGCGCGGCACAAACCGCACCAAGGCGCCCAAAAATGAACTAAAACCGGGGTAGACGATTGAAAAACCTCTTGTGCAAAAGTGCGTTCGCTAACGGACAACACCATGATCCCTCAAAAATTAATAATTTTTTTCTATCCTAGGGATCATGCTACCAGTCTATGCTCCCCGTCGCACGCATCAAAAAAGGATGAATTTTCCACAGCACTCCGGTAAAAATTGCTACTCCCAGATAAGAAGGCCGCAGAAACTCAAGCAAATCAAGGGTTTGACGTTTTTGGAGGATAGCCAAAAATGGCAAAATTGATGTCCGAGATTTGATGGTTTCAAAGGATTCGCCAAAACGAGCCTGAAGTCGCCTGTCGCCGTGCCACACTCCGAACAGGTGGTGGACTACCAAACCAATGGAAGTGACAAGGGTAAAGCTAGTACCAATCCACAGGGTGTGGGCTATGCACCAAATCACCTGTCCCACCATTTGCGGGTGACGGGTGATGCGGATGATGCCGGTTTCGTAGAGGTGAACTTGGGGCTTTTGGACTGCGGCAATTTCTAGGAGGTTGAAAGTTGCTGGGTACAGAAACAGGAAGGAAATTGCCGACAGTATCCAAACTAGGGGTTTGACTGCGGGCACGCCTTGTAGCTGCCAAAGCTGTACGCCGTCGTAGCGGTGATTGAAAAAGTAGACAATCAGAATGACTGCTAGCGGCAAACTGACAAGGGCAAATAAAACGCGGTAAAGTCTCGCCCCGATTAGCTTTTCACCTTTTGGCCGGAGGGCCGCCAAACCGCTGTGGGCGATCGCAAAAACCAGTAAAAGGACCAGAATAACTAAGTGGGAGTCGAGCGCGAAGTCGATCGTCATTGTAAATATTAAGAAAAGTTATTGATTCGTGGCCAAGTTGTGTCACAAAGTATCTATGGGAGCATTCAGCGGTTATCAGTCATTAGTCATTAGTCATTAGTCATTAGTCATTAGTCATCAGTCATTAGTCATTAGCGCTCGGCCAATTCGCAGCTACAGACAAATGACAACTGCTTTCTTGACAACTGCCCGCTACCCACTGCTTTCTTGACAACTGCCCGCTGCCCACTGCTTTCTTGACAACGGACAACGGACAACTACCAAATGACAACTGACAATTTAGATATATGTCTGACCTTCCTTTCACTTTAGACCAGTTACGCATTCTCAAGGCGATCGCTTCTGAAGGTAGCTTCAAACGCGCCGCTGACAGCCTCTATGTATCCCAGCCAGCAGTTAGCTTGCAGGTGCAAAACTTAGAGAGACAGTTGGACGTGCCGTTGTTCGATCGAGGGGGGCGCAGGGCTCAACTCACCGAAGCTGGACACCTGCTGCTGGGTTACGGCGATCAAATTTTGTCGCTTTGTCAAGAAACTTGTCGGGCGCTGGAAGACTTGCAAAATCTCCAAGGTGGCACCTTGATTGTGGGGGCTTCTCAAACTACGGGGACCTATTTGCTACCTCGGATGATCGGGATGTTTCGGCAAAAGTACCCGGATGTGGCGGTACAGCTTCATGTTCACTCTACCCGTCGCATTGCGTGGAGTGTGGCTAACGGACAAATCGATTTGGCGATCGTGGGCGGAGAAATTCCTACCGAACTCGTAGAAGCTTTAGACATTGTTCCTTACGCTGAGGACGAACTGGCTCTGATCCTCCCTCCGTCTCACCCGATGGTACAACAAGAAACTATCCAAAAAGAAGACCTTTATAAATTGCAGTTTATTTCCCTGGATTCCCAGTCTACGATCCGTAAAGTCATCGATCATGTGTTGTCTCGCTGCGGTATTGATACCCGCCGCCTGAAAATCGAGATGGAACTAAATTCGATCGAAGCCATTAAAAATGCCGTTCAGTCGGGGTTGGGCGCTGCATTTGTCTCCGTTTCGGCGATCGAAAAAGAGTTGCTGATGGGCGTCTTGCACAAATCTCAAATGGAGGAAGTTGTGGTGACTAGGGTTTTGTCGCTGATTTGTAACCCCAACCGCTATCGTTCTAAAGCGGCAGAGGCTTTCAGTAATGAAATTTTACCCCTGTTTGCTACTTATCAGGAAACTGGGTTGAAAACCCCGTCCGTTTAGGGATGGGACGAAAAGCGACTGAGAGGTTTCAATCCCATTGCCCTTTTTTAACAATGGGAAAGTTTAATACAGTTCTGGACGCATTGTAACGGTGTTGCCAAGGTTTGAGATTCTTCGCAACGCTTGCGAATGACATAATTCAGAGTTGCCAAGGTTTGAGATTCTTCGCAACGCTTGCGAATGACATAATTCAGAATGACATAATTATGTTGTTAGTGCGTAAGTTTTATAATAGCTAACGGTCGATTCTTCAATTCTTCAATCTAAAACCTAAAATCGATCATGGAAGTTTACTGCACGCGCCCAGGATGTCCGCGCCCTCAAAACTATTTTCCCGACCTTGATGACAGTTCGCTGTTGAAAACTGTGCAGCAAAGGTATTGTAAAACCTGTGGAATGCCCCTGATTTTGAGCGGTCGCTATTTACCGGTGAGGTTGTTGGGTCAAGGCGGTTTTGGGGCGGCCTTTCTGGCCCGCGATCGCTATACTCCGGCGATGCGGCAGTGCGTTGCTAAACTGTTACAGCCGTCGGTAACTCTGACTCCGACACAGCTAAGAATCGCTCAAAATTTGTTTGAACGGGAAGCGGCGGTTTTGGAAGAACTGGGAAATGAACACCCACAAATTCCGAGTCTGCTGGCTTTTTTTGAGTTGACTGTTCCGAGTTTGCAGGCGGGGAAAGATGATAAGTTTTTCTATCTGGTTCAAGAATTTATTGATGGTGAAAATTTGGAGGAGGAACTGGCTGTAAAAGGCAAGTTTTCGGAAGCAGAAACGGTGGAGGTATTGCGGGAAATTTTGAAGGTTCTCGATTTTGTCCACTCTCGCGGTTCGATTCACCGGGATATTAAACCTGCTAATATTATGCGGGCTAAAAATGGTCGGCTTTATTTGTTAGATTTTGGGGCTGTTAAACAGGTAACACAAGCTGCTGGTAGTGGCAAAGCTTCGACTGGTATTTATTCTTTGGGTTATGCTCCTCCTGAACAAATGAGCGGGCAAGAAGTGTATCCGGCAACGGATTTGTATGCTTTGGCTGTGACTTGCATTACTTTGCTGAGTGGTTTGCAGCCGACGGAGCTTTTTGATAGTTACAGAAATGAGTGGAATTGGCATTCGCGGGTGCAGGTAAGTTCGCGTTTGGCTCAAGTTCTCGATCGACTGTTATTATCAGCTCCCAGCCAGCGTTTTCAATCGGCGGCTGAGGTGGAAGTGGCTCTGAAGTCTCACTCGCAACAGCCTACAATCGTCGTAAAGCCTCCTCTGACACCTCCTCAACCCCCCGTACAAACTTTGCCTTCGATACCGATTCAGCAGCCTTCTAGCCCTGTTTCCGCGCCTGCTCCGGGAGGGCTGCAACCTGCGCCGAGAGGGGCTTTTTCGATTTGGGAGGTTTTGTCTGGGGCGGCGTTTACGGGTTTTGAGGGTGGGTTGCTGGCGATCGCCCTGACGAGTTTATTGCCGTCTCCAGGCTTGAGTATAGGCTTGTTGGGGATGATTATGGGGGGTTTGATTTATGCTCAGTATCGCCGAGTGATCGAACAAACTGAGATGTTGACTATTGGCGCTGGTACTCTGGCTTTGCTGGTGTATTTTCCGGCTTTGCGATCGGCGGCAACTATGATTTATCCTGGTTCTCCGATCACTGGCGTGTTGTTTGTGGGATGGTTGGCGGCTTTAAGTGCGATCGCGGCAACAGCCATATTTCGCCTAATTTATAAGTTGCTTTCAAACGTTTTTTAATCTCAGTTAATATTTTATTCCTGGACGATGGGAATCCAGAAACCGGGTTTTTTACGATAATACTTCCTTACAACCCAGATTCTGCTAAAAACCCGGTTTCTTTGGTTGGCTGTCGAATTACTCGATCGCCCTTAGATAATACTTCCTGACAACCCAGATTCTGCTAAAAACCCGGTTTCTTTGGTTGGCTGTCGAATTACTCGATCGCCCTTAGCATCAATTAACACCTCAGCAAGACGAGGACGATGCAAAAAATGCGACGACATCGCATAGCCAAAACCACCGCCCAAATCAAGGTTCGCCAATTTGGTAACTGTTGGGCGATCGATTGTCGGGGTAAAAGCACCCGTGACATTAGTTCCCGTCCCCCAATAAAAATGCAATCCGGTAATTGCGATCGCCCGTAAAACCTGCTTTCAGTCCCACATTCCAGGCTCCTTACCCCCCAATACCGCTCCGCCCCCCCCAAAATGTAAATTTTTGTTAAAGTAGTTAAGTAGGGTCTGTGAGAAGCAAACCTAAAATCAGTGAACTTTGAGTGTACAATTATTGAAGTTTAACTTTGACTTCCAGAAAAATGCAACAAACACAAACCTTTATAGATCTTCATCAAGCGTTTCTCGATCAACAGGCTAAATTTGCCACTTATAGAGTTAATAATATGAATATTATTGCTCTACCTAATGTCTATCATCCAGCCCCCGGTTCTAGCTCTTTCTTTCTCTTAGAGCCTATTCGGGAAAGATATCAACATCTCAAAACCAAGAAAAAACGGCTGTTAGAGTTGGGTTGTGGAACCGGAGTTGTGGGACTGAGTTTAGGTGAATATGTAGAGGAACTCTACCTTTCTGATATCGCTTCCCATGCTGTACTATGTGCCAGAATAAATACGTTGATAAATTTCCGCAAAGCTAAAATCTACAATTCGGATTTGTTCAAATCTTTACCTGACGTTTTATTTGATGTCATTCTTTTTAATACTCCGTTGTTAGACCAACCAATTGAAAGTATTGCCGAATTGTCTACCAACGATCCCAGCGGTCAAATATTCCTCAATTTTATCCAACAAGTTCCCCAATATCTTGCACCTCAAGGAGAGATTTTTTTGACTTATTCCAATCTGGGAAATTTAGGGCTACTTAATAAAATTCCGGCCAGCTTTACCGTGGAAAAAATTGCTGAAGAAAAGCACGAACCAACTAACAGTGAAAAGTATCTTTTTCGCTTAACCATCAATTGAGTATAGTTCACCCCAAATTTCAATATCATCGAAGATCAGGAGTGTAGTAACTAATGACAGCCTATAAACTCACCGAAACAGAAATAAATCAAGCCTTAAAGATCCTACCGGATTGGGTAGTCAAAGAAGGCAAATTGCACAAGAAATTTGAGTTTCATTCTTTTAATGAGGCTATGGGTTGGATGGTGAGTGTCGCCATCTACACAGAGGTGATTAAACATCACCCGATCTGGCTGAATATTTATAATTCAGTTGAAGTAAATCTGCTGACTTACGATGTAGGTCATGCGATCAGTAACTTGGACGTTGAACTTGCTAAAAAGATGGATGAATTAGCAGAGCCTCTGTTGCGGTGACATACTCCCACACTCTCCCGTTGCGTTGAGTGAGGGCTTCTCAGGGACTCCTCTATGAGGACATTGACTGAGCTTTAAGACCTTGTGCCCCACGCTTCTGGATATTGATAGCCACATTCCAATCTCTACACAGATGGTAAAACATACCGGACAGTTGTGTATTCGTTGGGATAGTGGCTTTTTGACTTTGTGGCCACAGCTAGAACACTATCTCAAAACTTGGTAACACCTTGACAATAGCTAAGTCCTCTATTTAAGAACCTCGATGATAAAATCAAGACTACTACACTGTTTTACTTTTGTCTGAGTTAAATCCAATTTACATAAATCTAGTTGTTCCTGTTGTCTATTCAACCAAATTGCGTTTAATCCAGCAGTTTTCGCACCACAATAATCTGCATTGAAACTATCGCCGATATGCAAGACATTTTCAGCAATGCAGTTGTGCTTTTGCAAAGCTGCGGTAAAAATTTGAGAGTCTGGTTTAGCCGCACCAACTTCGGTGGAAATTGTGATTGATGTGAAATATTCAGCTAAATTGAGTGCTTTTAATACTGCATAAATTCGCGAATCAAAATTCGAGACTACGGCTAATTCAATTCCTTGTTCCTGCCACCTATTTAATGCCGGCAATACATCGGGATAGACAAACCAAGGTTCGGCGGTGGCAAAATGAGCGTAGAGTTCAGCAAAGAAATTAGGAAAGTCTGAGAATTGATTGAAAACCCCTGCTATTTGAAAGGCTTTAGCGCAAACTTCTTGCCACCATTCAAATTCTAGCTGGGGAATTTTTGCTAATTCTATTCCGGGAAATGCCATCGGATTTGCTGAGGCAAAACTTTGGAAAAATGCTGCATTTAATTCTTCACTCTTAACTGTTACTCCAAAATCATTGGCTAATTTTTGGTACACTTCGCCGACGCTGCTGCGAAGGTCAAATAGTGTACCGGCGGCATCTAAAAAAATAACTTTGGTCATTTGTTAGTTGTTAGTTGTTATTGGTTATTGGTTATGGGTTATTTAGGACTTACGCATTGGTCAGAAACCCGGTTTTTTACGGAATTTACGGTGTGTA
>DPLL01000526.1 GCA_003542015.1 Microcoleaceae cyanobacterium UBA9251
TTTATCTGCCTTGTCTCTGTGATTAACAGGATTTGTAGTAATACGGGTCTGCTTGTAAGGTTAGCTAACCTTGCTAAGAAGAAGCAATATCTCACAGCATTGTTAACGGAACGCGGTATTGACTTAAATCGTTATCAGGTCAACAAGTATCTAGACTCTATACCAAAAGACGATAATTACATAGACAGCATCAGAGATCAAAGAATGACTATCTTTGTCAAGCCATTTTTTGAGGATATCAAAAAACCTTATTTGGCCGCAACAGTAGATAGAGTGTTTTGGTTACTGCTAGAAACCTATTTGTCTGATTTTGCTAAAGTAAAGCTGAACGAAGAAGAAGGATATATAAACAAAGCGTATATATCGTCTGGAAATTTTATAGCTATAGTAACTGTCACCTTAAATGGGAAATGGAAAGCAGATATTCCGTTTGGTTCTAAAGATAATATGTCGTACAATGCAAGTATAGAGGCGATCGCAAGTCTCTTACAGGCAAGCGGAATACCTAAGCTGAAGTTCTCATTCACACAGGAGTCTATACGCACATAGCTGTTTGCAAAAGAAAGAGTTGTGGTAGGGTGCGTCAGGTTTTATGTTCTAAATTTGCACAAAAATTATGATTCTGACGCACCGTTTGTTTCCAGGTGCGTCAGTTGTGAGATTGTTGGTTTGGATCGAAAATAATGGTAGCTGACGCACCCTACTACTAACTAATAATGACCCTTCGACTACGCTCAGGGCACCGCTACTGACTAATGACTAATGACTACTGACTAATGACTAATAACTAATGACTAATGACTACTGACTAATGACTAATGACTACTGACTCATGACTAATGACTACTGACTAATGACTACTGACTAATGACTGATACTTGCGATCGGCTCCCAACTTATCACATCTTCAAATAAAGCTTGATACCCCGCTACATTGGGATGCAGCCCATCTGTCATCAGGTGCGATCGCCACCAATCACTGCCCCGATTTATCCAGGTATCAAAAATATCTAAATAGGGAATCCCCCGCAACTGACAAGCTAACTTCGTCGCCTCTTTATACCGATATTGGTCGGTATGATTGTAATACAAACAATCTTGAAAAGGCATTTTACGTTCATCAATCGGCACCATCCCGACAAATATTACCGGGCAAAGTTGTCTGGACAGGTTTAATAAATTGTCCAAAACTGTTTTAAAATGTTCAAAATCAGTATAATTGCGGCCCCTCGGCGATTGCACTCTCGCCGTATCGTTGAGGCCTACCGAAAGTATAATGGCATCCGGGAGGCGATTTCTGAGCTCGCCACGGTGTCTAAACTCGTTTTCTAGCCGTTGCGCGACTTGATGGGTGCGATCGCCCCGCACTCCCAAATTGTAGAGCACGTGCCCAGGGCTGTCGGGACACATCCACTGTCGCCGCAGCCTTTCTACCCAGCCACCGCCCACACCATCGCCGAAACCGTAGATTAAACTGTCTCCGAAAGCTACCAATTTGAGGGGATGAGAATTGCTCCGATGCAATGGGAGAAAGGAATAGGCTGTCGCTGCCTGCATAACTCATGATACTCTGTAAATAATTTACGAATTTTTACATACTAAACTAGAATGTAGCATTCAGATCAAGTAGGTAATCTCATGCTTAAGCGTCCAACTTTCGATTCAACTCAGCTAACTCTTCGGGCGGAAGAGCTGATCAATGCCGCTTCCAACCGATACCGGATTACGGTACAAGTGGCGAACCGCGCCAAACGCCGCCGCTATGAAGATTTTGACAATATGGACGATCACCAAATGAAACCGGTGATGCGGGCGATATTTGAGATGTCTGATGAGTTGACTCAGCCAGAAATTATCGGCGATATCTAAACTTGGGTAGTTTTGAGTTGTAGGGGTAATCCCCCTCGGGTTGTCCCTAGTTTTGAATTAGGGAGAGTAGTTTTGAGTAATTCTCGATCGCTCCTAACTTAATAAGTAAGCGCACCTCAAAAAACAGAATACCCAGCTCCCCGACAACTTCTGCGAAGTCTGGGAGCTAAAAGAAGAAGATTTTACGTTTAATTAGATTAAACAAATTATCAAAACCGTGAAGAAATTAAAGCAGGGCTTGAGTTTTTTATTCGTTACTTTGAGTGTGGCGATTTTCACGCTTTTGAGCTGGGTATTGGAATCGGGGGAACTCAGACTGTCGGCTGTAGAACCTTCGCTGCTACCGAGTCAAGAGTCTGTTTCTGTGCAACGAGTTGCTCAAGAATCCGCGCCGCAGCAAGTGAGGGCTCAAGATGCGTGGAAATTTGTGTATGAACAATTGCCTGATTTGCCGATCGCCAATAATTACATTTCTCAAGAAACTGGAAAAGTAGACCCCAATAATACTTTAGTCGGACGGTTGATTCGATATCATGTGTTTGTCAAAGGACGGCCTCCCAATTATCGCTTTGATTGGAAGTTGAGTTTAGCTGACTATTTGGGTGCTACTCCTGATTATTTAGTCGAAAGCGTTTATCCCGGTAAGGACGTTTTGCGTGAAAATCCGATGGAAGGCGATCGGGCTGCGATTCAAAGTTTAAATAGAACTCAGCGGGATGCTTTGGTTCAAGCTTTGGTTGATGTTTTTAGTGGGAATTCCGGGCGATCGCGCGCGCCGACGACGGGAGAAAAACCAGAAGGGCGATCGAACTCGCCGACAATACCGCAGCCGCAGCCCGGTGATGCGAAGTTGCTGGCACCCTAAGATTTGGTTTCGGTTAGTTCGCGATCGCATGGGTGGTCAGAAACCGGTTTTTTAGGAGAATACAGGTTACAGCCCCCAGAAACGGGCAAATACTTCGACACTTCGGCGAATCGGAATGATTTAACCGCAGAGAACGCAGAGAACGCAGAGGGAGATCGGAGAGAGAGATGAATAATTCCGATGAAGAGAGGATTTGATATCAGTGATTCACCCAATCGAAAATCCAAAATCTAAAATCTAAAATTGATCGATGGATCGAGTAATTAAGACTGGTGACGGATGGCGTTTGGGATGGCACCCGGATGCGGCGGAGTTTCAGGGTTTGGTGGGGGGGGATGGTTGGGCGATCGAGCTAACCGAGGCTGAGTTGAACGATTTTTGCCGACTGTTAGCACAGTTAGCCGCCACCATGAGTCAAATGGCGAGTGAGTTGATGGATGAGGAAAAAATCGCCATTGAAGCCGAAAGCGATTTGCTGTGGGTGCTGGTAGAAGGCTATCCCCAAGCTTACAGCGTGCAGTTGATCTTGAGTGCTGGTAGGAGGTGCGAGGGTTTTTGGTCGATCGCTGCCGCGCCCGGTTTGGTGCAGGCGACAAAAGTTTTAAAAGTTTTTTGATTTTTTTTTGACTTTTTCCTGAATTGATGATATGCTGTTAAAGCTGTCGGGACGTAGCGCAGCTTGGTAGCGCACTACTTTGGGGTAGTAGGGGTCGCAGGTTCAAATCCTGTCGTTCCGATTCAGGAAACCCGCTCATTGAGCGGGTTTTACTGTTTTTATCGGAAAATTGGGTGCTTCAAGTTTTAATTGTCAGCTTAAAACATAATAAAACTCAACCAGAAAACAAAATTAAATTACCCACTGCTATAGACGTGAATAAGCGGTTTACGGCGGAGGTAAAATCAGAAAACCCTTGGACCTATGAAGTCTCGATCGACTGAAAATGCACAACCGAAAATTGACGGTTAACAACCGGAATTGTTGTTTGATGGTGAATCGGGCGATCGCAAATTCGATTTTTCCTCTACAGTCGCGATCGCAATTAAGAGCGAAAGTCTAAGGTTTTGAGCCGATTGTCAGCTTGTGGCTTCTCCTCCAGGGGTTACGGATCGGGGTAAGGGCGATCGCACCGCCATGTGACACGGGGTGCGGGGTGAGGGCGATCGCGATCGGAGTTTCCCAACTGTGGGCGAGGTTTAAGGTGCCGATGTTGTGGACGAATGGCCGATGTCAGTGTACAGTTTTTCTACAAATTGCCTATTCTCAAGTTAGTTTACTCTTTTAATCCAGGTATTTTATTGATAAATTAAAAATTTATTCATCTATCAATTCTTCGGACAGTTTTTGATTACCAACGTGGGACAGCCCACTTGGTAAAGCAGCAATATTTAGTTGTGATATTTCTTCTGACATTTCTTTGATCGCTTCTATTACAGCGTCCTTGTCTGTAATTTCACGACTTTGATGACGTTTTTTTCGCGCACAAAGAGCAACTTTCATAGTAAGTGTATAGCGATTAGAACAATAATTTGTGTTTTCATCTTCATTAATACTATAACCATTGTAAAAAAGCTGGCTTCTGTTAAACCCATGAACACTTTTATTCTCACAATCATCGTCAGATAAATTGTCTCCTAAATCTATAAGATCCCAAGGATCATTAGTATTGTCAGCTAAATCATTGTCAGCCAAATAATCTTCTAAAGCTACACAATTCAAATGAATTCGATTGGGATTATCGTCTAAATCATCGTTATCTAAATCATCGTTATCTAAATCATCGTTATCTAAATCATCGTTATCTAAATCATTGTCATCTAAATCATTGTCATCTAAATCATTGTCATCTAAATCATTGTTATCATCATCTTGTTCATCATCCCTATCAACTGTCTCTGTAAGTATAGGATTGGGTAGAAGTGTTAATCGTGGTAGTGTTAATTTCTGATACCCAACTACATTTATAAATGCAGAATCATAAATCTCTCCAACAATGGCAGTTATTTTAACTTGACCTATACTTTTTCCCGTGATAAATTTACCATCTGAATTTATCTTGCCACTGGTTGCACGCCAGATTATATTCCCTGGGCTCATCAGAACCCCTTGCTGATCAAATCCTTTAGCACTAAAAGTTAAATTCTGATTAGGATTAAGTTGTGCTTCATTGGGAGAAATTTCTAATCGTCTCAACACAGGAACTACAATAACTTCAACATAAGCACTAATTTTAGCTGCATTAATAAATAGTTGACCCACCAAGTCGAGAATCCGAGCGACAATCTTAAAGATGTTTTTCTGTAACCACGCTTCTATATCAAAATCAAGGCTCTCGGTTTCTTCATTTGTCAAATCTGTTTCTGTATTTTCGGCTTTTTCTGTTTTTTCACCAGTAGTAAAATTAGTTTTTATAATCTCGACAGCCGACTTGAGAATGAAATTACTTTGGGTGAAATCAACAAAAGAAAATACACGATATAAAAGCCTCATGTATATTCCCAATATTAAGAGTTTAGCCCTTACCCCAGAGTCAGATATTTCAGTAACATTAGCTCTTACCTTAAATTTACCTTTCGCATTATGAGCAGCCGTAAAATTACCATTTTGGTCGATTTTTCCACCTGTTGCTTCCCAAGATATTTTCCCAGTATCTAT
This sequence comes from Microcoleaceae cyanobacterium UBA9251, assembly GCA_003542015.1. Lineage (GTDB taxonomy): Bacteria > Cyanobacteriota > Cyanobacteriia > Cyanobacteriales > Microcoleaceae > Microcoleus. The sequence goes on from DPLL01000526.1 coordinate 5,388, forward strand.
TCGATTGCCATATTGATCTAAGCCTACTGCCGTAAATTTTTGGCATTCATCAGGCTTGAGTTTTACTACTTTTTGAGGATAAATCTCTAATCGCGTTAAAACTGGGAGCAAAGTAACTGTAGCTGATTGACGAATTCCTTGGACTGTAGCATTAACCGTAACTTCACGCTTTTCATAACCTCCTATAAAAATTCCATTGCCGTTAATTCTTCCCCCTTGAGTACATTGCCAATATACTTGATTAATCTGTATCGGTTCATCTTGTTGATCAAATCCGATTACATCAAAAGTAAAATTTTCTTCAGGTTTAAGTGCTACTTCATTGGGAAAAATAGATAAATATCTCAATACGGAAACTACTGTAATATCAGCAAAAGCACTGATATTGTATTCAGTTGCAGTAGCAGTTACTCTAAACTTACCTTTAGCATTGTTTCCAGCTACAAAATTGCCATTTTGATCAATCGTTCCACCGCCACTACTTACTGACCAAATAATTGCTCCAGTTTGGATATTGTCACCATACTGATCTAATCCTTTAACTTCAAACTGAAAACTCTGACCAAACTCTAGTTGAGGTATTGAGGATGTAATAATTAGTTCTGTTAGCCTCGGAGGTTCAATAATCGTAATAGGGATAACTCGAAGAATTGAACCGGCTGACGCGATAATTTCAAATTCATCTGCTTCTTTTCCAGCTACAAAATTGCCATTTTGATCAATGGTTCCACCTCTATTACTTACTGACCAAATAATTGCTCCAGTTTGGATATTGTTACCATACTGATCTTGGCCTTTTACTTGAAACTGAAAACTCTGCCCAAAAACTAATTGCTCTATTGAAGATGTAATAATCAGTTTATCTAGCTTGCGAGGAGCAATAATAGTAATGGGAATAAGTCGCACAATTGAACCGGCTGAAGCTATGATTTCAAATTTATCTGCCTCACTTCCAGCTACAAAATTGCCGTTTTGGTCAATCGTTCCGCCTCCGCTTACTTCCCATAATACAGTTTCCTGCATGGGATTTTTTCGTTGATCTAAAACTTGTGCTGTAAATTGTTGAGTCTTACCAAACTCTAAAGTAATCCTATAAGGAGTAATAGAAATCTCACGGATTCTAGGAGGCTGAATAATAGTAATTGTGACAGAAGTCTCAAAAATGCCTATCTTTGCTTTAACTTCAAATCTTCCTTCCCGTTGACCTGCTGTAAATAAACCCTGTTCGATTTTACCGCCTGTAGTTTCCCATTTAACATCTTTATTGTTAAGGTTCATCTCTCTATTATTCTGGTCGAAACCTTTAACAGTAAAATGTTTAGATTGACCATATAAAAGTTCTTGGGAAGATTCTAAAATCACAATCTTGCTTAATTTTGGATAAGAACACCCCTTAATAGCATGAAGTGGTTTTCCGGTTTTTGCTTCCAACAATGTCACCCAATCTTTACCAGCAATCACAAGAGTTTTTCCATTAGGACTAACTGCTACAGTGCTAATAAAACCGGGTTGTTCTGGTAAAGTGTAGATGATTCTATGATCTTTTAAGTCAAAGATTTTAATGTTTTTGGAAAAACCTACTACAAGTATATTTTGATTGACATGACAAACTAGAGAATTAATTACTTGATTATGAGGGTAAGTCTTGGTGCATTCTAAATTTTGAAGAGGTAACGTAGGCAAATTTTTATTATCTAATTCGCCCACAATAGCTCTACCCAAAACCCAAGCTCCTAAAGCTATTGGCCCTCCTAATGAAAATCCCGCGACAGTCGCGGCTACATCTACTAAACCTTTACCCAAAACTGAACCTGATTGATTTGAAGACACTTCTCCAGGTTTTGATTCCCAAAATTTGACAACACCATCACGACTTCCACTAATTAAGGTTGTGTTGTCTGAAGTAATATTTAAAGATAGAATCCAAGCTGAATGTCCTTCAATACTGCGTATGAGTTGACCGCTATCTAAATTCCATAAGTTTATTTTATTATTAGTGCTTCCACACGCGATCACTTTTCCATCATGGCTAATACATAAGCTCAAAACACAAGATAGTTCCTTTTCATTTTTTATGGTTTTACTTAGCTTACCTGTATTTAGCTCCCATATTTTGAGGGTTTTATCTGTGCTACCACTAACAATTGTTTTTCCATCAGCAGCGATATCAACAGCAGTAATCCAACTAGAATGACCATTAAGCGTGTGAATAATTTGCCCAGTTTTTAAATTCCATACCTTGATGGTTTTGTCTGCACTTCCGGTAACTAATGTATTTCCATCAGGACTAATAGCAACAGACAAAACCCAGTGCGAAAGTCCTTCAATAGTACGAATTATTGCCCCGCTTTGCAAATTCCATACCCAAATTTTTTGCCAACTCCCTCCTACTAAAATAGTATTATCTGGACTTATTGCCAGATAAGTAATAACATCTGTTGGGGAAGTTGTTAAGCTTTCTGGTGTATTTCCCCTCAAATAAGAATTATCACCACGAAAAACTCTGTAGGCAAATTGTTTAACTCGGTCTGATGGATCTTTGATAGACTGTTCAATCAATAGTTCTAAACCTTGTTGACCATAATTGAGAGTCTCTGATAAAGCAGCAAGTCTTTCTTGCTCACTTTGACTAGATAACTGCTTCTTAACTTCTTCAATTCTTGTAGACATTCTATGTCTCCCCAAATTATTAAGTTTCTGATTTTTGGACAACCACAAGCAACCCATTAGCTAGGTGATATGAACATCTGTATCTAGGTGAACCCTGGGGGGAAGCAGACTGTGCCCGATCGCACTTACCGCCTCAACCACCCGCCAAACGCTGATCCATCCGATCGCACCAAACCGGAATCACAAGCTAACCAGACATTAAAGATGCGATCCCTTACCATACCAAACTCTACCAGATCGATCGCCCTTTTCAATCCCACCACAGCACCAACCGCCGAAGCGAAACCGGACTCGTAAACTCTGGTTTTATCTATGGACACAACTGAACTCGAATTAGCGCCTTGCCTTAAATCTACGATTTTGCGTCGTTATAGCTCGTTTTTTCACCCACTCTGAAAGTCCTGTTTTATATCTGAGCGATAACTGAGCGACTTGCTGTAGACTGAATACAGCAAGCAAACTCAACATTGTAAGAGGATTGAGCGAAAAATGAGCGAAAAATCTAATTCAGTCACAGCAAGCACCTCAGCCGATTACCTAATTGGCTACGAGTGGATTCTGGACTACTTCAAACAAGCACAAAAAGAATGCCCCAAAGGGGTAGGACTAAAGAAGGATAGCAAGGCTAAGGGGTCTTACATCACCCTTCAATTCAAACTAGGTGACAAGCGGGTCAACAAAACCTGCGGGTGCTACCTGACGATGCAAGGTATTACTGATGCTCTGAGGAAAACTCACTTAGTTGCTAGTGCGCTAAAATCTTTTTCTAGTGAGATTCAGTTTTTAAGCTGGTACGATGACGTAATTCTAGAGAAAAACGTCGCCAAGAATGATTTGATAACGTTCGGTGATGCCGTCGCAAAAGTAGAGAAAGAATACTGGGATGGTCGCACGAAACGCCGTCAGCAGCGTGATAGGAGTAGTATTAGTCAGCAGTATTCTTGGAGATGTGTTTATGGTGACTATTTCAAGCTATTGCCAGAGAATAAGACAGTAAACTTGGTAGATGTTTTGTCAGTAGTTAACAGCAAAAAGCCAGGGACTAAATGTTTTAAAAACTGCCTGTGCGCTATGCGTAAACTAGCTGAAACTATCGGCAACGTTGATTTGCTGTGCAAGCTTAAAGAGATTGATGGCACGCAAGTCGAATTTCGAGACGACCTTCAAACTTTATCTGTTGACGATTTTTTGAAGCTTCGGGATGACGCTCTAAACGTTCCCCCTAATGATAAGCGATACAACCTAGAATCTCGTCGGCGGTGGTTGTGGGTATTTTCAATGCAGTTAATCTACGGTTTTCGAGTCCATGAAGTTTTTGCTATTCTGAATATCGACCAATCATTTAAGACAAAAGATGGCGTTACTATCCCTCCATTAAGTGAGTCAAGTAATAAAAAAATGATTGCTGTAGTGGGGGATAAAACATTGTTAGAGACTACAACTAAGACTGGCTATAGACTATGCGTACCGATGGTGGCACCGACCCATCCTGACTTGATAGAGCATCTAGAAATTAAGTCAGGTAAACCACCTGAAATTTGTTCACTATCAAAGAATCCAAACACGATTTCCAAGGCTTACGCTCAAAGAGCACGCGACGCTCTAACGAGGTGGGGCAAGAATTTAAGTCAAACTCATGCTTTGCGTCACCTTGCAAATCTCAATGGTCAAATGGCGGGGATGTCTCA
>DPLL01000528.1 GCA_003542015.1 Microcoleaceae cyanobacterium UBA9251
GAGCCACTAAATCGGCGGGGCGATGGACAGCATCGCCGATCGCCCGGGCGACTTGTCGCAAACATTCGTCTCCCCCTGGATGCCCGTAGGTATCGTTGTAACTCTTAAAATAATCAATATCGCACAGAATTAGGGACAGGGGCGTTTGTTCCCGCAACTGTCGGCGCCACTCTGTTTCCAGATATTGGTCGAACCGACGCCGGTTTGCTAGCTGCGTGAGTTCGTCCGAAGTCGCCCAGCGCTCTAATTTGAGATTGGCCGCCTGCAACTGCTGGTAAAGTTCTGCTTGCTTGATGGCGATCGCCAACTGGGCGGCCAAAGAAGACAGCAACTCGACCTCCAACTGGCTCCACTGTCTGGGGCTGCACTGGTGAGCCATCAGCAGCCCCCACAATTCCTCCCCCTGTACCAGCGGCACTACTAAATAAGCTTTGACATCAAATTGTGCGAGCAAATCAATTTGATATTGTGGTAAATCGGCGGCGCAGATATCTGCGATCGGTCGGATCGCCCGATGTTGGTAAGCTTCCAAATAGAACTCGTCAAAACAGAAATTTTCCAGCGTTTCCCCCAGCATCGGCCGGCAGTTAGGAGCTACAGATTCCACTGTCACCGCCCCCGTTGCCGGCGCCGCGCAGAGGCTGCCTGTACAGGGGTTAAAGCGGACGATCATCACCCGATCGGCTTGCAGAAACTGGCGCACTTCGTTGACAGTGGTGCTGAGCACTTCGCCTAAATCCAGAGACTGGCGGATGTGCTGAGTAATCGTCGCCATCAACAGTTCCCGTTCCTTCTGCTGTCGCAGCGCCTCTTCTGCCCGCTTCATCTCTGTGATATCTTGAGCAGTACCAAAAATTTGTTTGGGCTCTCCTTCGGGTGTGCGGGCAAAAACTTGGTCGCGACAGCGAAAGTGGCGCCATTCGCCCGATCGATGTTTGAGCCGATACTCCAACTCCACAATGCAGCCGTCCTGGGCCGAGGGAAATTGTTGCAGGTGCTCGGACATCTTCGGCAAATCTTCTGGGTACACCAAACTGGAATACAAAGCCGTTTCCATCTGTAGAATTTCCTGTGGCGTGTAGCCCAGTAACTTAGAAGCTTGACCGTTGACGTAGACGTTGCGCTGTTCCGTCAAGTCGTAGATGTACAACAAATAAGGCGCTGCGTCAGCAATCTGCTGGATGAAATGCTGGCTCGATCGCAATTCTTCCTCTACCCGCTGGCGCACGTTCACTTCTTCCAAAGCCTGATCCCGCATGGTGCGGTAAGCTTGGATGCGTTGCGTGAGGTCGGTCACGTCCTGAATCACCAGCAGCGCGTAGAACGATTGGGAATTAGTCATCGGGGATGTTGGAGGCGAAACAGAGGATGGAGATTCCCAATCCAAAAAAGCAGTTGTTGGTTCTCCGACTCCGACAGTAACGTCTGGTTCCAACTCAAGAGTCGATCGAACCAAGTCTCTAATCTCCTGTTCTGCAACTATCGCCTGTTGGGCAGGCACTGCCGTTACAGTAGTTTGCTGGATGCGCTGCTGGCCCTCTTGCCAAGTTGCCGGAATCAGGTATTTGTGAATTTGAGAAGAAAAAATTGTTGGCGGGCCTCCTGCAAAGATTTGCTGGAAGCGATTTGCGTACTTTAGCTGGTTTAGGTGAGGAAAATGGGTTGTGATCTTGGTTCCCAAGATTTGGCTGCGGGGAATTTTTGTCCAGTCTTCCAGACAAGTGTTCCAAAACAGCACCACCAAATCATCTCGCAGCAAGCAAGCGCCTACTGGTACGCTGTCGAGCACCCCAAACTTGTCCTCAATAGTTTTGCTTTCTTGGCTCATAGACCCCCGGCAAGTTGATCGATCGCAGTCAACAAGGTATCAAAGGAACTGACATTGAAAATGAGGATGATATCTCCTTCAATGTGAAGCTTTTCAATAATGAAACGGGTTTGGGCTAATAAAACGACTGTATCAGTAGATAAGCCACCTGATGTCAGCAAGGTAGCGATCGTCCCTTCCGTGTAATTGGGAATTGAGTAGTTCAAGCGCTGCTGAAGTACATTGCTGATGGCACCCATGACCCCGTTGATTACAATATTTCCCACTTCACTCAGCGTACCAATTTTGACTGAATCTAGGTCGTGAGAGCCGATTTCTTCCCCAGTCAGCATCGTCACCAGCATCGCCGCGCTGTTGGTGGGAAAGACTAGCTGAGCAATACCTCCAAAGGAACCTGTGAATTTTAGCTGGACGGAGGCGATTTGCTCGCCGTTGAGGTGGATCTCTAACTCTTGTTGCACATCCGTGGGAGACAAGATTTGGAGGTAGGGGATTTGCAAGCGAATCGGGGAGTCGATCATATCGTTCAAGATCCCTGCTGCTTGACCGATACCGATGTTGACGAGTTCCTGCAAAGCATCGAGCTGTCGAGCGGTCAATTTCATGGGGCGCTCTCCTCGCTAGCACTGAGAGCTTTTTTGATCCAGCCGATTAGTTCGCCTGAGTTGGGCATTTTGTGGATGACTGCGAGGGCTCCGAGTTCCATGCACTCGGAGCGGGTGGTGGATTGGATGTCTGCGGTAATTACGATCACTGGTATTTTAAACCCCTTCTCTCGCATGGCTTGCAGGACTTCCCGACCTTCCATCTCCGGCATCAGCAGATCTAACAGCATACAGTTTGGGGTCTGAGTGCTCAGAATTTCTAAAGCTTCTGGCCCGCAAGAGGCTTCCCAAGTCTCGTATCCTTCTGCTCGCAGGATTTTGCAGATTACCCTGCGAGTCAACCACGAATCTTCGACAACGAGAATTGATGTCACTACGTTCTCCTCCTTCAATTGTTTAGGACTGACCGAAGTTGCAGGTACTGCTTTTATTGTGACAGCAGTTTTATCGCGATCGGGCAAAGGTGCGATCGCCCGTTGCGGAATTCCTGTTATTAAAAACTAACCCATTAAGCTGTTTGATTGTTTAGGATCTTTGAATAGGGGAATAAAAAAACCCGGTTTCTGAATGAAACCAGGTTGGCGGGGTCTGTATTTTTGCAGTATGTTATCCAAGAGGTGATCAAAGAGGTCTGCCTTCAATTAGATATCACTAACCGCTTGCGGAGTGACTCTACTCGCCGTTTGGCCGTATCATTGTCTGGTTCGTAGATGAGGGCTGTTTCGTACATTTCTAAGGCTTGAGCTGTTAATTTTTTCCGCTCGTAGGAGTGCCCCAGATTATTGAGAGATGTAACGTATTGTGGCTGCAATTTGAGGGCTTCTTTGTATTGACGGATGGCTATGTCGTACTGTTCTTGGCCGAAGTGTGCAAATCCGAGGGCGTTGTAAATGATCGCTATATTTTCTTCGCCTTCCAAGTCTGGGGCTTTTAGGGCTTTTTGAAAGAGTAGGATCGCCTGGGAGTAGAGATTTTTGTCTAAATAAATACTGCCCAATTCGTAGTATTCCTGTGCTTTTCCTTGCTCTTGAGTGAGCTTATTTTCTAAGCGTTCTAGGGACATTTCCCGCTTGCGAGTTTTGAGGATCTGGCGCACAATAAACCAGGCACTGCTGCCGAGGATGGCTAGCAAGACTGATAAGTAAATAATGAGCAAATTGCTATCCATGTTATTTAAATTAGGTAGGTATAGCCGAAGGAAGAAGCAAGTTCGGCAACGGATTCTGTAACGGATTTAACGGATGTAACGCCGGGAAGGAAGAAGGAANNATGTAACGGATGTCAGGAAGAAGCAAGAAGCAAGAAGCAAGAAGTCGATGCTATCGGGCAATTTACCGCAATGATTTCAGCAATTAATAACGTCCGGTGGAACCTATCGGGTTTGCTATCTGTGGAAGCTTTTATTTATTTTAATTCGTTAGGAATCGCGATCGGGCGAGCCTCTGAAATTTTACAAAAAGCGGGAAAAGCGGGAAAATGGCGATCGCAATTGCCCAGGAGCCAATTTTGAAACAGCCAGAAGCCAGAAGTAAGAACCAAGAAGGAAAGTTGATATCCTGCTTCTAGATTAATCAGAACATTCTTCCTTCTCTGGCAGATAGCTAGATCATTTAAGACTTATGCAACATCGCCTAAAGTAGGGGGTTTTCACGAGAGATTACCCCTACAAATTTCTGACTTCTGAAAACTGCTCAAGTTTTCACGCTTTGGCTCGATTGGCCATTTCCACGACTTTACCAAATGTTGCTGGGTCAATGATTGCCATTTGTGCCAGCATTTTGCGGTTGATTTCGATGTTGGCTTTCTTCATGTTGCCGATGAGTTGGCTGTAACTCGTGCCGTGCTGGCGCGATGCCGCATTGATCCGAGCAATCCACAGGCGGCGGAAATCGCGTTTGCGTTTTTTGCGATCGCGATAACCGTTACGCAAAGCCTGCATCACCCGCTGGTTAGCTGTGCGGAACTGTTTGGACTGTGCGCCTCGGAATCCCTTGGCTAATTTGAGAATTTTTTTGCGGCGTCCTCTGGCGACGTTACCGCGTTTTACCCGTGTCATCTTTAATTTCCGTTAAACTTTACAAGTATGGAAGCATTAACCGCACGTTAGCGTCGTTGGTCTCATCGATGACGACCAATTTAGATAAGCGGCTTTTGCGGGCTGAACTTTTGTGAGAGAGCAAGTGGCTTTTGTAAGCTTTGCGGCGCACAATTTTACCGGTGCCGGTCGCTCTAAAGCGCTTTGCGGCTGCTTTGCGAGTTTTGAGTTTTGGCATGGATTGGTGTTATTTGGACACAAGCTCCAAACATATCACGTTTTTGGTGCTTTCTGCAAGCGGGCTTTGCGGGTTGGGGGTGCCGCTGCATTTATTTGGGGCAATATCCAGGATGGGCGATCGGCTAATCTTGTTCAATCATTTTTAACTTAAAGCCGATCGCCCTAGCCATCCCGCACCATCCAAACCAACATCCCCAACAGCGGCTCAACTGGTGGCACCGGGTAGTCGTTCAAGTCAATTGTCAGAATTTTTCCCTCCAACTTCAGAAATCTCCAAGCAGTACCGCTGCTGACACTTCCGTAGATTGTGGCGATCGCAATATTGTTAATTTCATTAAACTTTTGAGCCGCCACCATTTCGGCCGCGCACTGTCCCAATCCTACCTTTAAATCTGCTTTTTTGGCTTCAACAATCACAATCGCAGGCGCTTCGATTAATATTTGTTCGGGAGAACGACTGATTAAAAAATCGCAGATTCCGCTCAATCCTAACTCCGAATCTACGGTAAATTCTTCTCCTGAAAATAGACTCACTTGCCGCTGTAAAATCTTTCGGACTTCGACTAAAATAGGACTAATAATCAGTTCCGATCGCGCTTTTTCAGAACCCGTAGCTGTAGCAAGTGGCAATCCTTCTATTAGGGATTCAGTCAAATATACACTAGGAGCGATCGGCTCTGTTGGTGGCAGGAATCGCCCTGCTTCTACGGTGGTTAAGCCAAAATCGCGTTTAGCCTTTCTGAGTGTAAATTCACTGTACGGCATGGAAACAACCTGTTCTATTAACGCCCATGAAAATATATTAAAAAAAATAGGCTAGCCGTATTTCACAGCGCCTATCTCAATCTATTTTTTAATGGCTCCCCGCAACGCCGTCTTACCTCAGCTTTTGACCTGGTATTTTACCAGGTGGGTACCGTTGGCTCGGACTTAAAGTTTCTGGGTACAAGCCCAGTTTACTGCTGTCCAAACATCTTGATTCCCTAGAGTTAAGAGTTATAGATCAAAAAAACATTATTGGCAGTCACCAACGTCGCAGTAGAACCTTTATTCAATATACAGCAACTAACTAGATTTTGGCAAGCTTCGATCGATCTAATTTGCATTCCAGATAGATTCAACGGTTCGAGCGATCGCCTGTGCACGGGCGATCCGCCCCTTTTCTACCGCTTCCTCATCCAGCAAAACAGTAACGTGACCCAGTTTGCGGCCGGGACGCGATGCTTTCTTACCATACCAATGCACAAAACTACCATCGATTTGTGCCAGTTGTTTTCGTTTCTCTAAATAATCAGACTCAGCCGACTCATAGCCGAGTAAATTTACCATGACAGCACCAGCAGAATTTAGATCGCAATTGCCTAAAGGCAGTTGACAAACTGCACGCAAATGTTGTTCAAATTGTGAAGTTTTGCAAGCATCTATGGTAAAGTGTCCCGAATTGTGGGTGCGGGGTGCAATTTCATTTACCAAGAGTTTGTTGTCGGCTGTTAAAAATAATTCAATGCCGAATACGCCGACAGCTTGTAAGCTATTCAGGAGAGTGTGGGCGATCGCCTCAGCTTCGGCTTTCACCTCTAAACTAATCTGGGCCGGCGCAATCACCAGGCGACAAACCTGATTTTCCTGCTGAGTTTCGACGATCGGGTAAATTGCAATTTCACCATTTGCCGATCGAGCCGCGATCGCAGCCAACTCGCGATCGAAAGGCACAAATTCTTCCACCAACAAAGCCAAGCCTTTAAGCTTAACACAAATTGACTCAAAACTCGCCGAATCTTTCACAATAAAAGTACCTTGACCATCATAACCGTGGCGGCGAACTTTCACAACCAACGGAAAGTCAATCGGCAAATCCTGGCCACAATCCCATTCCCAAAACCTGGGAGTTGGCAAACCCAAATCTCGCAAATAACAGCGCTGGACGTACTTATCCAACAAAGGATAAAGCGACGACAAACTCGGCTGAAATAAAACACCTTTAGCTTCTAGAGTCTGCAAACCATCCAAATCAACAAACTCATTTTCAAAAGTAATCACATCGCAGCGATCGGCCAAAACAGCAGTAGCATTAACATCATCAATTGCAGCCAAAACAGTATCAGCAGCAATCACAGTTGCCGGGTCAGTAGCATGGGGAGTTTGCACCACCAATTCAATACCCAGCCTCCTAGCAGCAGCCCCCATCATCCAAGCTAGTTGACCGCCGCCGACAACACCAACCCGCTGAATTTTGGGAGATGTACTAGCAGCGGTTTGAGTGAATTTCATCTGAGTAATTTTCATTATGTTAACCTGACTATTTTATAGCAAAAAGTACCGCAATGAATATCCTGTAGGGGCGGGCGATGCCCTTCCTCGTAGTCGAAGGGTTCACCAACAATATATAACAAGTACCAAAAATCTCAATAAACCCGCCCCCACCCAACAGTAAATCGCAATCTACCTCTTTTAAGATACAAGGGGCGGGTTCACTCTTGAGCTTTAAAGAATGCAGACAGGTTAAATAAACCCGCCCTCACCCCGCGCGAGAGTCTTTGATTGATCTGGGTGCAAGATGTAAGTTGAAATGCGTCCAGGACTGTGAGAGTAATTACAGAATTAATCAACCAGCAACAAGTTAAATAAAAGTATTGAATCCAGGAATAACCGCAGAATGCTGGAGCTGCGAAAGCCTCTAATTCAGTCCTGGAAGCACAGCNNCCCCGTGGTTGCCCCTATCCATACGATTGTTACAAAAACATCTAATCATGGCACAAGCTGAGCCGCCAAACAGCAGCAAAGCCCCGCCCGTCGAGAAAAGTGCCACATCTAACCATTCCCTAGCGCCAAGCATGGCATAATTGACAGCAGTGCAAAAAACAGATAGATAAGTACAAACACTGCAAAGTGGCCATTCAGGCAAAAAAATTAGAGGTGAGGATACTGTGAAAGTTTTGGTTGTGGGGAACGGAGGTCGCGAACACGCGATCGCAAAAAAACTGCTAGAATCAACGCGGATTAAACAAGTCTTCTGCGTGCCGGGGAACGGTGGCACAGCTACGACCAAAGGCTGTCAAAATTTGCCACTCAACATCGACGACTTCGAAGGCATGGAACGCTTTGTGATGGTCAACAACATCGGACTTGTCATCGTCGGCCCCGAATTGCCCCTATCACTAGGCATCGTTGACTACTTCCAAAAGAAAAAACTGATGATTTTCGGCCCCACCAAAGCCGGAGCCCAAATTGAGTCAAGCAAATCCTGGGCAAAAGAATTGATGCTCGAAGCAGGCATCCCAACACCCAAAGCAGCCGTATTTACCAACGCAGAAGCAGCCAAAGCATACGTTGTGGAACAAGGAGCCCCCATAGTCATCAAAGCAGACGGACTCGCATCAGGCAAAGGAGTCACCGTTGCCACCACCGTCAAAATGGCATTAAGCGCCATCAACACCATTTTCCGTGGCGAATTCGGCACCGACAACATCCGAGTCGTAGTCGAAGAATATATAACAGGTCAAGAAGTCTCAATTCTCGCCCTCACTGACGGCATTATAGTAGAACCCCTGCTGCCAGCCCAAGACCACAAAGCCATCGGCGAAGGCGACAAAGGAGCCAACACGGGCGGCATGGGAGCCTACGCACCAGCACCCATTGTCACCCCAGAACTCATGGAAAGGATTCAAACAGAAATTCTGGAACCCACCCTAGCGGCACTGCAAAAACGCAAAATCGACTACCGGGGCGTACTCTACGCAGGTTTAATGATTACAGCCGAAGGAGAACCCAAAGTCTTAGAATTCAACTGCCGCTTTGGAGATCCCGAAACCCAGGCTGTTTTGTCCCTGCTGGAAACCCCCCTGGAAGATTTACTGCTAGCCTGCTGTAAGCAGCGTTTAGGAGATTTTTCGGAAATTCGCTGGAAGTCCGGGGCCTCAGTTTGCGTAGTTTTGGCCTCTGGGGGTTATCCTGGAAATTACCAAAAAGGCAAAACTATTACAGGCATCGAGGAAGCCGAAGCCAAAGGAGCGCAAGTCTTTCATGCCGGCACCCAGTTGAAGCAGCAGTTAGTGAGCGACGGCGGCCGCGTTTTGGGCGTCACCGCTGCGGGAGAAACTTTGGAGCAAGCTATCTCTAAAGCTTACGAGGCTGTAGATTGTATTGAGTTTGAAGGGGTCTACAGTCGCCGCGACATCGGCCGCCGAGCTTTGGCAGACAAAAATTAGGCATTACTATCCGCGCCCGCCATCCAAAAGCAAAGCAATCTTTGAGTAGAAGTGCAACAATGAAGTCTGGCATCTTTGCGGTGGCGGCAGTACACTCATTCACTGTACAAAATCTGAGGAAAAGCCAAATTAATTAATTCTGCTTTTAAATTTTAACTGGTGAAATGTTGGCCATACTAAACAAAATCGGAGAAATTATTGCTCGCTGGTGGTCGGAGTTTACCCTCCAGACTCGCCTGATGGCCGGTGCTACCCTCGTAGTTTCCTTAATTATGAGCGGTCTGACCTTCTGGGCCGTCAATACTATCCAGCAAGACGCCAGACTTAATGATACCCGCTACGGTCGTGACCTGGGTCTGCTGTTATCGGCTAATGTGGCTCCCCTGATTGCTAAAAACGACCGCTCAGAAGTGGCTCGCTTTTCCCGTCAATTTTATAGCAGCACCTCTAGCGTCCGCTATATGCTCTACGCTGACGAAGCAGGGGATATTTTTCTGGGGATACCTTTCTCGGAATCGGAGGTGCAAACTTCCCTGACTCTGCGCCGCCAGATTAAACTCCCTGATAATTTTCTCGCCGATATTGAGGCGAGAAATTTAACTTCTTTGCCTTTGGTGCGGCAGCACTTGACTCCTGATGGAGAAGTCACTGATGTATTTGTTCCTCTGATTCATGAAGACAAATATTTGGGAGTTTTGGCGATCGGCATTAACCCAAATCCCGCTGCTGTCGTCTCTTCTAATTTGACGAGAGATGTCACTTTAGCCGTATTTGTCACAATTTGGGTGATGGTAATTTTGGGAGCTGTATTTAATGCCCTGACAATTACTCAACCGATTAAACAATTAGTTTTTGGGGTAAAAAACATTGCGAGTGGGAATTTTAAGCAGCGAGTTGACCTGCCTTTGGGGGGAGAATTGGGCGAGTTGATTGGTAGTTTTAATGAGATGGCCCAGAAACTCGAAAGTTATGAAGAACAAAATATTGAAGAGCTGACGGCGGAAAAAGCTAAGTTAGAAACTTTGGTTTCAACTATTGCTGATGGGGCGCTTTTATTAGACGCAAATTTGCAGGTGATTTTAGTTAATCCGACGGGGAGGCGGATTTTTGGATGGGAAGGTAAAAATGCGATCGGAGTTAATCTCCTGCACATTTTGCCCCCGGAAGTGCAGCAGGATTTGACCAGACCCTTGCAGGAAATAGCGGCGGGCGATCGGGAAGGCGGCGAATTTCGGATATCCATGAGGGAACCTGTAAACCGTACAATTCGGATTGTTTTAACTACTGTAATTCTCCATAAAGCGCCCGGAGCAGAATCGCTGTGCAAAAGCTGCATCCGCGACGAGGAAAATAACTGTAACGACTCCGAACGGCCGGAGGTTGTGGAATGCACTTTCTATGAACAAACCTCGAAACATCCAGATGCATCGCAATACCGCGAGAGTCTTAAAGGCATTGCGATGACTGTGCAGGACATCACTCGCGAAGTAGAACTAAATGAAGCAAAAAGCAATTTTATCAGCAATATTTCTCACGAATTGAGAACGCCTTTGTTTAATATCAAATCTTTTATTGAAACTCTCTACGAATACGGAGAAGACCTTCAAGAAAGCGAGCGCAGGGAATTCCTGGAAATTGCTAATCGAGAAACCGATCGACTCACCCGTTTAGTTAACGATGTGTTAGATTTGTCACGGCTGGAATCCTGCCGAATTTATCAGTTAGACGCGGTTGACCTCCATCAAGCTGTGGAACAAACTCTGCGGACTTATCAGTTGAATGCTAGGGATAAAGGTATTGAACTGAATCAAGAGGTTGACCCGGACTTACCACCGGTTTTAGGCCATTATGATTTGTTGCTGCAAGTGTTGGCAAATTTGGTCGGAAATGCCTTGAAATTTACTGAATCCGGGGGTCAGATATCTATTCGAGCTTACGTGCTAGACGAGGAGACAATGCGGCACAAAGACTCTGGTTCCAGGAAATATAACCAGTCACCTGCTGCTCAAAATTCGCCTCTGGTGCGGATCGAAATTTCTGATACTGGGATTGGCATAGATCCTGAAGACCAACAGGCAATTTTCGAGCGTTTTTTCCGGGTAGAAAACCGAGTTCATACTTTAGAAGGAACGGGTTTAGGTCTTTCTATTGTCAGAAACATTATTGATAAACACCACACTAAAATTAATTTAGTTAGTGAGGTTAATGTTGGTACGACTTTCTGGTTTGATTTGGCAGTTTATCAGCCGAGAAAAACATTAGAAATTGACAATCCTTGGCCGGTGGAAGCAAAGGTTGAGAGTGAAACAATTTCGAGTCATGTTAGCTAGCCCACTTAATTAAACGTAAAACGCGATCGCTGTTAGANNACTTCTTAAAGAAGTCGAGGCTCTGCTTATGCTGTTTAAAGATTCTCCTAATACGCCTGACCAAATGCTGACATCATCAATGTTGATTATTCTTCGCTGTCGTATCTAAGCTCAATTTTACCGATACAACTACATACCAGCACCAATAAGTACTAATACCAAATAACCCACTCTCAGTCAAATTAGTCATGAGCATAAATGTTAATAGATACAAAGGCAAAGCAGACTCTGGAAAACTTTCTTGAGTCATGTACTTTACACCTCTAAATATATTATTAAAAAAGGACAAAACAAACAGCAACAAGCCGCCCCAACCCAGTTGACAAACAAGATCAAGAAAACCATTGTGAGAGTGGGGTGGCACAAAACCAGTTTTAGCTACTACAATTCCGTAAGCTGGATTTTCCAAGCCACGCCAAGGCTGCCAGAATCCTGCTACTCCATAACCAAATATGGGATTATTTTGATTAATTCGATCAATAATTAAAGGCCAAAAATCGGTTCGGCCCGTTAAAGTCATATCTTTTCCCAAACCATCCACAATAATAGCCTCTAAATTATTTAACACCACAATACCTATACCTATACTCACCGCCAAAAATAAGATAAAGGAAACAAAAGCCCATTGGACAGGTAATCTTTTTAACAGGGACAAATAAATCCAAAAACTGATTAATATCACAGTTAAAATCCGACTAGCACCACTACAACCTTTTTGCAATCCTACTAAAGATATTAAGGTGATAAATAATGATAAATATCGATATTTAGGCTCCTTAAAAGCATATAATATCCATAAAGAAGCCGTATTAGCCATTTGAAAAGAAAAAGGGTTTTTATGGCCAAAAACTCCTGTCCAACAACCGTCTGATGATGCATTTGGTTTCACAAGTCCCCATAAAGCTAATAAACCCGTTAGCCATCTCAATAATCCATAAATTTCCACCCAACTATACACTTTCCCTACATAAATAGAAACCACTGTTATTAGCCACATAGCACCAATAGCCCGAAAAGTATGTTCAGGAGTTTGTGACCACAAGCCCGACAAAGTCATAGTCAACAAAAACAAACCTAAAAAAATGTCTCCTGCTATCCATTTAATGACTATAGAAACTGTTTTTTGGGTCGTTTTAGTTAAGCGGGGAAATAACATTAACATCATCCCACCATAAATGGCAATTTGACCAATAATCGTTGGGGGTGTAGTGTTTACGTTGTACAAAACGTTAGGATTGAGTTTGGGAAAGGGCATAGCCAGGATACCAGTGACGGCTAAAAAAAATATCCCCACAAAAATTTTTTCTAAGGTGGCAGCAAATTTGCGATGGCGGGCAACTAAAATGTAAATAGTCACCAAGACGATCACGGCAAAACACAAAAGCATCAACGCAAACATCGGAACCTTTAAAATATCTTTCATGGCTTTACTTCTATCATCAAATTTGTTACTACCTATGAAATGGCTGACCCTTCCTGCTTTACGCCTGCCACTGCTGGTGCTCGTACTCGCTCTCTCCTACCCTCAAACCAACCTCGCTCAGTCCCGTTCCCCCAGAATCAGCATTAATACTGCGTACTATCTAGGTGGTGGAGACAACATTCGAATTGATATCTACGATCTGCCCCAGTTTGGCGGCGCCTATCAAATTCCGCCTGGGGGAGACATTCAAATCCCCATTATTGGCAGAGTTTCCCTCCAAGGATTAACTTTAGAAGAAGCGGCCCAAGCGATCACCAGAGCTTATGGCCGTATCATCAAAAAACCATTAGTTACCATCAGCCTACAAGGTGCCCGCCCCCTCAATATTTGGTTATCTGGTGAAGTAAGTCGCCCCGGCTCCTACTTATTACCCCTCGCTAATGGAGGTGGAACTCAACCATCAGTCCAGTTTCCCACCCTTCCTCAAGCCTTAGAAAAAGCTGGGGGTATTCGAGCTAGCGCTGATATCCGCCGAGTAATTATCCGACGTCGCCTCAAGGCTAACCAAGAGGTGACTATCACTTATAACCTGTGGGATTATTTACAAACTGGTCAAACAGCCCAAGACATAACGTTGCGAGATGGCGATCAAATATTGGTTCCCCCTCAAGAAAAAATTAACTTAGCAGAAATAAATCAACTTAGTGAATCTACCTTTTCTCTACCACCCGATCAACCCCGTACTGTCTCAGTATTCGGAGAGGTGAAGCGCCCCGGTAGGTATGTAGCGATCGGTGGTGATACCCAAAATGGTCAAAGAACCAACGGACAAACTACGATAATCAGAGCTCTACAACTAGCAGGTGGCATCACCCAAATCGCCGATATTCGCCAAATCCAACTCCAACGTTATACTAGAAGTGGGAAACAACAAATCATCACTCTCAACCTTTGGCAATATTTGCAAGAACAAGATACTTCTCAAGATACTATACTGCAAGAAGGGGATATCATCTTTGTCCCGACAGCGACGGCGATCGACCCAGCAGAAGTTTCTGTTCTGGCTACTGCTAGCTTTGCTCCGGGGACTGTGCAAGTAAGTGTTGTAGGAGAAGTTAATGCTCCGGGGGGGATCAAACTACCTCCTAATACTACCTTAAATCAAGCGATTATGAGTGCTGGTGGTTTCAAATCAAATCGGGCTAACTCTAGCTTAGTGGAACTGATCCGGCTGAATCCGAATGGCACTATATCCCGTTCTCAAGTACCAATTAATTTGAATCAAGGGATCAACGCTCAAACTAACCCACTTATTCAAGATAATGACATAATTATAGTAGCGCGTTCGAGGACTGCTGTCTGGACAGACAACATTAACACTGTTCTCGGACCTGCTGGCAACATCATTGGTGCAATTCTGGTTCCTACCAGATTCATAGAGCTACTCAAACTCTTAGGAAATTAGGAATTCAATCAAGACCCTATGGATAAAAAGCTGTTTTCTCCCATCAAGGATGACCTTAATGGTCAATATCTGTCCGCCACCTCCCCTAACTACGTAGCTAGTACCCCAGAAGGAGATGACCAAGTCCTTGATGTGACATGGGTACTAGCTGTCGTAAAACGTCGCCTTCTGGTGATGGCCGTAGTAGCTGCAACCATAGCTAGTTTGACCGGTAGTTTGATTCTCAGGGATGCCAAAAAATCTATTACTGAGTATGAAGGAAAATTTACAGTTTTAGCAGAACCCATTATGGCTGACGATCGGCTATCAAAGCTCTTTGTCCAAGCTCAAGATAACAGTTTAGGCATCACAGACTTGAACAAAATTAAATCATCATCGGAAGAAAGTTCCTCGGTGGATTATCAAACTTTATCCAGGGTCTTAAAAAGCCCAGAAGTGCTAAAACCATTAGTTAATAAATTGCAAAAAAAATATCCCAGTCTAGATTATTCAAGTCTCAACAACCGCTTGACTATCCAACGTGTTACTTTCTTGCGAGATGGGAAGCAGGGGGGGACTAAACTATTAAATATTAGTTACCGCGATCGCTCCACCCGCCGCATCACAGATGTGCTGGAAGAAACTGCAAAATATTACCTAGAATATATGCGGAAAGAGCGCTTTAGAGTGAGCAAGCAAAGTATTGACTTTATCGATAAAAAAATTCCGCCACTCCAGCAGAAAGTAGATAAATTGCAAAAAGAATTACAAATATTAAGAACTAAGTATAACTTTACTCAACCAGAACTACGCAACCGCAGCCTATCCGATCAGCTAGATAGTTTAAATAATCGTCGCTTAGAAGTGAAAGCACAACTAGCAGAAAGTATGCACCAATATGAAAGCTACAAACAAAGATCGTTAAGGGGTGATAATCGTTGGATTGTTGATATTAGCCCCAAGTCTTATGAAAGTTTAATGGGAAAACTAAATGAAGTAGAGTCGCAATTAGCTTTAAGCTCTAATCAATTTTATGAAAATAGCCTTCCCATTCAATCTTTGCGGGAAAAGCAGCAAAGTTTGCGCGATTTAATGCAAAGAGAAGCTGAGTCTGTCCTCTTTCAGATGAAATCACAACTAGAACAGTTGCAAGTTCGCGATCGAGTGGTAGCTAATAGCCAAAATTTACTGCAAGAAAAAATCACTGAAATGCCCCAGGCTCAACATCGCTATGACGACATACAATTAGAACTAGAATTAGCTAAAAATAATCTCAAACTGTTCCTAGGTAAACAAAAAACTTTACAACTAGATGCTGGTCAAATTGATAGCTCTTGGCAAATTATAGCTAAACCAGAATTAGTCAGAGACGACAATGGTGCTCCCAATCCAGTAAAAGAAAAACCAACCCGCCGCTACCTAGCGATCGCGATCGTTATTAGCAGTTTACTAGGTATTGCTATAGGTTTCCTAGTAGAAGTTTTAAATACTGTTTTCCATACTCCAGAAGAAATTAAATCTGCAACTAAACGCCCTATTTTGGGAGTAATTCCGATCGCCAAAGGGATGAAGATTAAATCGCGTAGAGGGGACAGTGTAGCACCTAAATTCACTAGCATTAGCTCAACTAATAGCAGTGCAAGTTCAAGACGAATAATAGTGTCAAATCAAAAAGATTTTCCTTTAATAGAGGCATTTCACTACCTATACACCAACATTCAATTATTAAGTGCTGAACAGCCTATAAGTTCTTTAACCATCACTTCTACGGTTAAAGGTGAGGGTAAGTCTACTGTAGCAGTTTATCTAGCTAAAACTGCTGCTGCTGTTGGTAAACGAGTATTATTAGTGGATGCCAATATGCGATTTCCTCAACTGCACACATACCTGGGCGTATCAAATATTAGAGGTTTAAGTAATACTTTGACTTCTGATTTAAGTTTAAATGAGGCAATTCAGCGATTACCCGACGATGAAAATCTTTTTGTCCTCACTGCTGGTAGCATTCCCCCAGATCCAATTAAATTACTTTCTTCCAGAAAGATGCACTATTTAATGGAACAATTCCTAGCCTTATTTGATTTAGTAATTTACGATACGCCACCTTTAATTGATGTAGCTGACGGTCACTTACTAGCTTCTCAAACTAATGGTACTGTGCTGATAGTCAAGATCGAAAAAACCGATCGGGGCATGGTAAGCCAAGCCTTAGATCAACTAAATATAGCTGATCTTAGAGTATTTGGAGTAGTAGCTAATGGCATTAAAGCACGATAAAATGGGGTTATATAGCCTTTCTCAGTAACAGTGCGGTGCACGCTTGATATAGGGCATAGGGCATAGGGCATAGGGCATAGGGCATAGGGCGGAGGGCATAGGGCATAGGGCATAGGGCATAGGGCATAGGGCATAGGGCATAGGGCATAGGGCATAGGGCATAGGGCATAGGGCATAGGGCATACCTGACTTTATTGATAACTGCT
>DPLL01000527.1:0-7853 GCA_003542015.1 Microcoleaceae cyanobacterium UBA9251
CGCGCTGATTTAACAGAATATCAAGCATCCGCACCGTCTCAGTTCTCAAGCCCTCAATATTAGTCTGTTGTCGAGCTATCCTTTCGTCTATTTCAACCATCCTTTCTTGCTGCTGTGCAATCAATTGTAGGATTTGTTGCCGTTCTTCCCTTGCTTCTGCTGCCACATTAGCTAAAGCTTGAATGACGCGAGCGTTACTCTCTACCATGCTAGCCAGACGATCTAGCTTATCATCATCCCAACGCTCTGTACTCATAGATTTTTATCCTTTATTCTACTTTTTAGGATAACTTCAATTTTAGCTTTTTTGCATACATCCCGCGATCGACAGCACTTGATATACAGCAGATTCCACATTTNNTGGCCTTAATAGTCAAACAGCAGTCTATGACTGGGTTTAACGTTAAGTTGACACCAATGGATTGCCTGGTCACCTACTTCATAAACTTGGAATACGCTGTAAGCTCCAAATCTATAGAATTTCCCTCAAAGTATTAACTAATATTTGATTCTGTTCCTCCGTACCTATAGTAATCCGCAACTTGTCTTCCAATCGCGGCTGCTTGAAATATCGAATCAAAATCCGCTGCATTTTCAGTGTTTGATAAATCCTTTCAGCATCGCCTTTCGGCGGCCTAACTAACAAAAAGTTGGTTTGCGACGGCCAAACCTCAAAGTTTAATTGTTTGAGCGTCACTGCTAGTTGCGATCGCGAAACCTTGATCTTTTCAGCATTGGCTGTCTTGTAATCTCGATCGGCGATCGCAGCCGCCGCCACTGCATAAGCCAAAGCATCGACATTGTAGCTGTCTTTAACCTTATTTAACTCAGCCAGCAACTGCGGATTTGCGATGCCAAAACCCAACCTCAATCCTGCTAGTGAATAGCCTTTAGAAAGCGTTCTTAAAACTATAACATTATTGTACTTTTTTGTCAACTCCAAAGCATTTTCTTCAGCGAAATCTACATAAGCTTCATCAATGACAAGAAGGCCCGATAACCCCTTAGCCAATGTCTCCAAATCTGCAACAGATATAGCCGTTCCCGACGGACTATTTGGCGCAGCCACAAAAGTCACAGCACCCTGAGCTGCTATTAGTAAATCAACGGGTAATTGATAGTCATCGGGATAGGGAACTTCGACAAAATCAGCCTCTTGAATCTCCGCCAAGGTGCGGTACAATACATAGGTAGGGGCGGGACAAACCACCTGTTTTCCCGGTTCGCCAACAGCACGAACAATCAAGTTCAACAAATCATCGCTACCGTTACCTGCGATAATCCAATCGCTAGGAACTCCTAAAACTTCGCTAGCTGCGAGGCGAAAACTTGTTGCAGTTGGATCGGGATATCTTCGCAACATTTCTCCGTCTATTTCCCGCAGCACATTTAAAGCTTTTGGAGAAGGTGGATAGGGATTTTCATTAGAATTAAGTTTAATAATTTTTGTGCCTAGCGCAGGCTGTTCCCCCGGCACATAGCCAGACATTTCGTGGATGCTTTTGCGAAAATAATTCATCTTTTATCTATCTTTTATCTATCTTTTATCTGCGTTTATCTGCGTTCATCTGCGGTTAAAACAATTATATCAAACAATTAGTGACAATTCGCGTTATCCCCAAATTAAGTAACTTTTGCATATCTTCGCGATCGTCCACCGTCCAAGCAACAATGTCAACTCCCTGACTGCGGCTTTGTTCAACCAGTGCAGGGTTTTCCAGCAAAACACGATACTCGCTGCTAATCAAATTATCACGGTTGGCCACAGCTTTAACCAATTGAGTTTTGTACGCTTCCAGATTAGCAACGATATGTCCAATTAGCAAATCGCCAGATAGTCGCCGCATTTGTGACAAAAAATTATCGTTGAAAGAAGTAATAACGCATTTCTCTTTGATTCCTGCGTCGTTCAAACTATTGACAAAGTTGGCAACTTCTGCATCAGACCATTCGCAGTGCGGCTTGACATCAAAGTAGAGAAACTTGTCAACATTTTTGAGAATACTTAGCGCTTCCTCTAATGTGGGAATTTTTTCTCCCAAAAATTCAGCGCCAAACCATTTACCTGCATCCAATGACTGCAATTCCGACAAGTTTTGCTCCCTGACTTTACCCGAAACGCCAGTAATTCTATCCAATATGGCGTCGTGGAAAATCACTGGTACGCTGTCAGCGGATAGCTGGATGTCAAATTCGATCGAACTAGCTCCCCGTGCGATCGCCAGTTCAAAAGCTGCTAAAGTATTCTCAGGGGCGATCGCCGAAAATCCCCGATGTGCAATAATTTCTAAACTCATTGTTTTGTGCTCTCTAAAAAATCTGATACAGTCTGATTAAAAGTTTCCGGTTCTACCAAAAATGACCAATGATTCCCCGGTACTTTGGCAATTACCAGATTTTTTAAGTATGTCTTGTAGGGCTGCATTTGCCAAGCCATACGATTGACGCCTTTTTCCGGCTGAATAAACAAAGTAGGAATATCAATATCTTCAGTTAAACCAGCAACTTTCATCACTTCTGTAAATATTTGATTTCTCGCTGGAATCACAAATTTACTGCCCCAAGTGCCATCGGATTTTTGCTCGATTAGGTGATTGAATATCATTTGTTGCACATCACTCCAACCTGCGTATTCTCCTGATAGTTTGGCCGCCGCTTCCGCTTGCGATAAAGTCGCAAATGGGCCCATACATTTGAGACAATCTAATTTGCGGTAAACAATGGGTAGCGTGAGTTTCAACACAGCGGGCAGTTTGGTGATGAAGATGGGGTCTACTAAAATCATACTACAAAAGCGTTCGGGATTTTGCCTTGCCCAAATTGGCGCTAGTTTTCCCGTCCAAGAATGTCCTAAAATGTGGGCTTGCGGCCAGTTGAGATGTGCCATCAAAGCTTCTAAATCTGCGATCGCACTTTCAAAAGTATAGCCAGTTTCAGGTTTGCTACTCTCTCCGTGTCCGCGCATATCTGGCGCTACAATATGATAGCGGTTAGACAAGTAATTGCCCAAGGTCGTCCAGACAAACGCACTATCTGCTAAACCGTGTAGCAGCAGCAAACGCGGAACTTTTTCTTTGTCCGTTTCTGGCTTCCATTCTAGGTAAGAAAGTTCGATTTCTGGCAAGTGCAAGGTGTTACGAGTTGGCATAATTAGTGGTAGTTAATTAATCCGTTGATACCTGGTTGAAACCGCTGCTATACAAACAAAGTCCGCGCCAAGCGAGACTAAGAAATAATATCAAGTCCCCTTGAGTAGTTGTCATTCTGAGGGAAGCGAATCATCTCGCCAGATGCAACGCTTGACTGCGTTCCTTCGCAGTCCTGAGCCGGGGGAAGGATCAGGACTCAGCATGACAAGTAAGCGTTTATAGTGAGTGATTTACCGGACTAGATATCAAGCGTTCTAATCCTAATTTTTGGTTTTCAGACTAAACAAAAGAAACTGAGTTTTTTGTGCTTCATCAAAATTGTCGTCGCTGACCAAAACTAAACTTTGACTACCGTCTGGCAAACGCGGGCCGAGAGTCATTCCCTCTAAATTGTACAGCGGAATTCCCAATTCTGTCAAGTCTAGGAGCAACTTTTTCCTGACAGGTTCAACCGCCGATCGCCCTTTGAAGCTATTGATTCTCGAAGTATCTGTAGCCGCCCCAACTGCTACTTGATAAATCCGCGCGCCGTATCCCGACAGCCCAAAAGAACGCTCTAAGCTCAAAAACTGGCCGCCACCAACAGCTACTAATTCTGTTAAACCATTCAAAATACTCAAAGGAACTTGATCGAGCGTGTAAAGATTTTCTGAGACTAATTGCGCTGTTTTATCAACGATGATATAATGTAAAAGACGAAGTTTACTTGCCTGTTCCGGGTCTACGTCTTGCATTAAAGGCGCTTCCGTAGCCACAAACACACGAAACGGATCGAGGCCGCCCGGACTAAAAGTTTCTGGGTCAATTGTCAAAGATTCAAAACCCAAATTATCCAGCACTCCTTGCTGCTGTTTCTCATCGCTAGCATCGGGAATATAGCGCTTTGGTATTGGTAAATTTTCCCGCATTTTGCCAGTTTTTAAATCAAATTCTCCGACAAAAGGAGGGATACCAACATGAGTAACGCCTTCACTGGCGATCAAAACGGAATTGCGGGGAGAAAGGGCGATGGCTTCTGGATTTATGGAACCCCAAGAGAAGGTTTCGCCATCTGCTTTTTTGAGGGAAGTAACACCTTCAACGGTAACTTTTTTCAGACTAATATTTGGTGAATCTCCTGATGTGAGGTCGAGTCTAAGACTGTAAAATCTGGCTTCTCCGTTTTCGCTGGGGTCGTCGGAAAGAGCGTAAAAGCGATAAGCTTGGGAAGTGACTCCGCTCATACCTTTGGAGTCGTAGGTAATTCCTGATAAGCCGCCGACTGGTGCTCCTTCAAAATTGATTTTTGGCAATTGATACTCCCCCAAAAATTCTAGGGACATTTTCGGGAAAGAGCGGTCTTTGGCCACTGCGGGAGGTGGAACACAAGCTGTGCAAATAGTTAACAAAATTAGGGCTAAACTGCATAAGCGCAAAATACGATCGCCCAGGGTCTTGAAATCAAAATAATTGCTCAGTGCGGTAATTTTTATTTTGCTGTTCTTGTTCAACTGTTGGCTTTTGTGCCGTCTTTGTGACATAATATATACCGTTTTGTATGATATGCAAAACTTGATGTTTCGAGAATGGATGCGGCATCGCTACAACCAAATTTTGATGATGAGAAGTTCTGTCCCCATCGGGTGCTTACTGTTTTTGTGGTTATGTGCTGGTTCTATTGCTAGCGCCCAAACTAATCAACCAGGTCTGGATCAATTTTCTCCTAATCCGTTAGAGATTACCACACCAGATCCCCTAACTCCCACCAGCGAATCTTTGAGCAGCACTCAGCGGGATGAATTGAGCGCGGCTTTGGATGGGTTAAATTTAGAAGCTGTGGCTAAACAGCAAGCTGGAGATGGAGTCGGTGCTTTTGAAATCTGGTTTCGAGAATTGCGAATACGCAGGTATCTCGGCCCGGCGGCGGAAATTGCTGCTTTGAGTCGGGTGGGAAGTGTTGCTTGGAGTAGTGGTAAAACCCTCGAATTAAAGTTTATTACCCAACGGCTACAAGCAATTCAAAAACAAGTCAAATCGCAAGTACCAGCTAATACTGAGTTGCTCCCAGCCTTGGCGGCGGCTTTTCAGCAGGTGCGCGCTAAAGGCCCGACAGTAGAAGTTTATCAACAAATTCTCGACAATGCACGCCAGCGGGAGGATATTTTGGATCAAGGTCAGACTTTAAAGGCGATAGGGCAAATTCATATTAATTGGTTAAGTTACGATAAAGCAGCTCCCGTTTATGAGGAATTGGCAACTTTAATTCAGGAAAACCGCGCTTTATTTGCTNNAAGGCGATCGCAGCTAGGGAAAAACTAACATCGGTTTATGTCAATCTGCAAAATCCCAGCGCTATACCACCGCTAAAAATTGCGATCGCTGCTGATTACCAAAGTCTAGGTCAAATCAATTTAGCAGCTCAATACTATCAGGAAGCATACAATTTAGCCGTACCCATTCAACAGTATGCCCAAGCTAGCGAAGCTTTGGAAAAATTAGCTTTACTTTATCGATCGCAAAAGCAATGGGAGCCGACTTTACGGATTTATAAAATGCAGTTGCTGTTAGAAGAGCGGGCTGACAATTTATACGGATTGATGAACGCTTATGACAATATCGGTCAAGTTTATCAGGAGATGAAGGATTATAACAAAGCTTTGGAATCCTATCAAAAAGGGTTAGAAGTGGCTAAAAGGTTGGGACACCGACAAGAGTATTTTGCTAGAAAAATTCAAAAAGTCAACAAGCAATTAAAGAAGAGTTCCTAAAGAAACCGGGTTTCTCTGAAAAATATTTGCTTTCTCAACTATAGATCTAGGTCGAAACCCGGTTTCTGGCCTCGACGTGCGTAAGTTCTGTTGTTACAATTATGACAGGGATATATTCTACCATTTTTGCGATCGATGACCATTTCTTCACCAGTAGCAGACACCAAAAACCAACCCCGCCGCGAAACAGACTGGCGGTTATTCATGAGGTTGGCATCCTATGCAACCCGCAGCAAACGTTTGCTGATTATTTCCCTCGTGCTATTAGTACCGCTGGCCGTATCGGGAGCAGTTCAACCCATCTTGATCGGACAGGCAATTTCCCTAATTCGAGCTGAACCTACCTACGAATTTCTGCGGGGAATGCCTTTATCTGCTTCCTTAAATATTCTGGCAGTTATGCTAATGCTAACTATAGCATTTCGGCTGGGATTGCAATCGGTTCAAGGCTATTTAGTCACGAAAGTAGGGCAAATAATTACTACTGATATTAGAAATGATTTGTTCGCCCACGTCACTTCCCTAGCAGTGAGATTTTTCGATCGCACTCCTGTAGGCAAATTGATGACTCGCCTCACCAGCGATGTGGAAGCTTTGGGCGAGGTTTTTTCTTCTGGGGCGATCGGCATTCTCGGCGATTTATTTTCAATATTAGTAATTGCCATCTTCATGTTTACCATGCAGTGGCAATTAGCTTTAATGTTGGTGTTAATGATGATACCAATTACCGCACTCATAGTTTATTTTCAGTACAAATATCGGGTAGCAAATTACAAGACTAGAGAAGAACTTGCCGATCTCAACGCCCAACTGCAAGAAAACCTGACTGGTATTGGTGTAGTGCAGCTATTCCGCCGCGAAAGATTCAACTCACAATTGTTTCGCGTCACCAATCAGCGCTACATTAAAGCAATTGATGAAACTATCTTTTACGACTCAGCGGTATCTGCTACATTAGAATGGATTGCTTTAGTTGCGATCGCAGCAGTTTTGTGGATGGGCGGTCAAAGCCTGATGCAAGGTACAATTAACTTTGGTACTCTCTCTGCATTCATTCTGTTTGCTCAGCGTCTCTTCGATCCCCTCCGGCAATTTGCTGAGAAATTCACCGCTATTCAAGCAGGATTTACCGCCGTTGAACGGATTAGTGATATTCTCAACGAACCGATCGAAATTAAAGATCCAACCAGTGGGAAGAGGGAAGAAGGAAGGGCTCAGGGTAAAAAGAGGGAAGAGGAAAAAAGGGAATATTATTCACCCCTGCTGATAACAGGACATCCAGAGGCAATTGCTGACAATTGGTCCCATTTCCATCGAGAATTGGCAGATAATAATCATCAAAATCCCGCAACTTCTGAATATCGTCTATTGTCTAATAATTCCCAACTCACCCCCCCCAACCCCCCCTTGNNAAAGTAGCATTAGTTGGCCCTACCGGTGCTGGCAAAAGTTCGATTATCCGTCTCCTGTGCCGCCTTTATGAGCCCACCCAAGGACGTATTTTAATTAATCATGTGGATATTCGGGATTTGCCCCAAGCAGANNCGGCGACACATAGGTGTTATTATCCAAGATGGCTTTCTATTTGCTGGCGATGTGAAGAGCAATATTAGTCTGGGGGAAAATTACTCGATCGAGGAAATTCAAGCAGCAGCAGAAAAGACAAATGTTGCCAGATTAATTGAACAATTGCCTCAAGGTTATGATACGCAATTGCGNNGAAGCAACTGCTAGTTTGGATGTGGGGACAGAAGCTTTAATTCAACAAGCACTAGAGCGTTTAATGGCGGAAAGAACGGCGATAATTATTGCTCACCGACTCTCGACTATCCGAAATGTCGATCGCATTTTAGTGCTCAAACGCGGCGAATTAATAGAGTCTGGTAGCCACGATGAATTGTTGCAGCAAGAAGGGTTGTATGCTAGTTTGTACAAGTTGCAAATGCTGGGAAGTTAA
>DPLL01000527.1:7865-10155 GCA_003542015.1 Microcoleaceae cyanobacterium UBA9251
TACAGCAGATTCCACGTTTATGAAGTATACCCCTGATCGATCCCCCTAGGGACACTCAAGCGTGCCCATTGGTGTCAACTTAAGACTGAAACCCTTGAAAAATCTCGCTTTTAGCTAAGTCTAGATCCCCCTAAATCCCCCTTAAGAAGGGAGTAGGGTGTGAGTAGGGGTAGACGAAAGATCGGACTCTTGTCCCCCCCTTCTTAAGGGGGGCTAGGGGGGATCTAGCCTTAATCGTCAAACAGCAGTCTGTGAATGGGTTTGACCTTAAGTTGACACTAATGGGCACTGCCGTCTCCTNNAACGTAAAATCTTCTTCTTTTAGATACCCGACTTCGCAGAAGTTGTCGGGGAGCTAAAAGAATCTCAAATCTCAAATCGCAAATCTAAAATTGAATCACCTGCCCGAAGTCATTTTCCAAAGTGTTTCTGGCAGGTGAATTACATACTGAAACAACTGATTTGGCCCGATGCCAAACAATAACTGCATCGTCAACACAATTACTGCCAGAGAAATCGCCGTCCCGATGCTAGCCTTCATTACTTTGACGGCCCAATTAAACACTAACCAAGATACAAGTAATGAAGCAATTAAGATAATTAATTCTATTGGCATATCACATTTTTCACTCTAATTTAACTATACTTGTTATAGCAATCGCTAAGACTGTTCGGAGGTTGTTAATGGCTGATCTCGTTTACGGTTGTTTCGGAATGATTAAACCACAGAGGCCACAGAGGGCGCTGAGGAAGAGAAGAGAGAGATGAATAATTCCGATACCAATAAGGGGCTTTTTTATGGGTGGGGGCGGGTTTATTTAACCTGTTTGCACTCTTTAAGCCTATTGGTGAACCCGCCCCTACAGGTTATTGAAAATGGTGATGGTGAAAGCTCTCAGTTGCATCCGTTAAATCCGTTACAAAATCCGTTGCCGAACTTCCTTCTCCTATACTTCAAGCAATGCTGCCGCGTTTCCGTGTTTCCTTGTAAGAAATTCCGACATTTTTTAAACCAGCTTTAATCATTTCCTGTTCCAACAACGCGAAAAAGCGACCTCTATCTCCTCCTTTTACTACGGCTTGGTTGTGGGCTTCCGCCAATGTTACTGGATAGCCGCCTCCTTTGTGCACCTGAGCTAGCATCATTCCCAAGGCTAAATCTAGCTGGGCTGAATCTTCAACTACCCATTCCGGCACTTCTATTCTAGCAATTTCTGTCCCGACGTGAACGTAACAGAAATAGACAGAATTAAGGCCGTACAAATCTAAGATTCGAGATTGGGATTTCCAGAAAGGACTTCTTTGTCCCGGTGACAATATTGTTGCCCACAAAATTGCATCTCGCAAGGGTTCAAATACTTGACAAGGTGCTTTGTCGGCGTAGGACATTGTGGCGGCAAATCCGACATTGGGGCAATTTGTTATGCAGTCGGGTACTTCGTAGGTGCAAGCTTGAAATCGCAAAAAAGATAAGCTTTCGCTGCTGCGAGAAGCACTCAGATATCCTAATAGGGGAATTCTTGCTAAACGCAATTTGTCCCAAGCTTCTAAAATTGGCTGTAAAATTCGATCGCGCGCTTCGGTGGGTAAGGCTTCTAAAAACCAATAAATCAGGGAACCGTCTACCATTGCCAAAGTTGGCGCCGGCAATTTATTGTTGTTAACTTGCGCCCAATTGCGACCCATTTCTGCTAAAACAATTGCTTCGGAAACTGCGCGCTTATATCCCATCCATTCTTCGGTTCTAATTCCCCACTGTCGGGAAACATACAAGTCTTCTGGCTTGTAAAAAACCTCTGGTATGCTGTCTAAAACTGGGTGGCGGCTTTGCCCGTAGTGCAGCATGACGGTGCCGATGTTTAGCAGGTAGCAGTAGGCTATTTCGTGATGGCTTGGTGAAATTTGAGAGCCGTCTGTGGCAAATACTGTGTGGGCTGTGGGGGGTGCTGGGATATCAGGGCGATCGCACAAGGGCTCGATTGGCGTGGCAGAATTGAATAAAGTGCGATCGCGCCAACTCTCTTTTAATTCTACCAATTCTTCCTGTCTCGTTGCCGCTTTTTCTAGCAAATTCTGAGCCACTTCTAAACGCTGGCGAGCCGCCAGAGCCTCGACAGTTAAATGTTGGCTCATTCCCTGCATTGCTTTTGCTGCTTTAGTTAAATCTAGCATTTGTTATTAGTTATTGGTTATTAGTTATTGGTTATTAGTTATTTGTTGCTGGCAATGCCCAATGCTCTTCTGCCCAATTCCCAATTCCCAATTCCCAATTCCCAATTCCCAATTCCCA
>DPLL01000531.1:0-8577 GCA_003542015.1 Microcoleaceae cyanobacterium UBA9251
GGGGGATTTAGGGGGATCGAAACTCAACTACCAGCGAGATTTATCAATGAACAGTGAGTTATAACTGAGTCATCACCCATTCCCAATAACCAATAACCCATAACTAACAACCAATAACCTATGACACTCAACTTACTCGACAAAATTGGCAACTGGAATCCCCAGTTATTTCGAGAAATTAAGGGCCGCTTGAATATGAGCAATATGGCGATCGCCTCGGCCTTTTCCCTAAGCGCTCAACTGCTGCTATTCATGTATTACAGCGCCCAGATGCCCGTTCCCCCTGCTAATGGAGAAGACACTTACCCCGTCTATAACGAATTTTGCTTAAAGACTGTCAATCCCTATGATACAAAGTGCGTCAGAGATGCCTTGGGCAACTTCGCGATTAACTGGCAACAGTGGTGGCTGGAGATATTCATTTGGCTGAGCATATTGAGCGTGTTAGCTCTATTAGTAGCAGGCACTTATATGCTTGTGGGCGACTTAGACAGGGAGGAACGCCGGGGTACGCTCAACTTTATTCGCCTCAGTCCCCAGTCTGCCAAAACAATTTTTCTCGGCAAAGTTCTGGGCGTACCAATTCTACTTTATCTAGCAGCAATTCTGGCAATACCGCTGCATTTGTACAGTGGATTAGCTGCTCAAATACCCCTGAATGAAATTTTATGTTTCTATACAGCGATCGCAGCTAGTTGTGCTTTATTTTACAGCGCTGCGATGCTATTTGGATTGACAACGAGTTGGTTCGGAGGATTGCAACCTGCGTTGGCTAGCATTATAGTTTTTGCTTTGTTGTGGATTTCTGCGATGCTCCAGTCCACGCACACTGCTTGGGATTTGCTAACATTTTTGTCTCCCATTGCTATCCTGAAATATCTGCTTTTTGGAGTGGTTACTAAATATGGTGATTTGCATTGGTTAGTTGGAGATTTGGAAAAATTGCAATGGTTTTACTCAGAAGTTGGTACAAATATTGCGAGTGGCATTGCTTTGTTTATCTTGGTTTGCGGTGCAGGAACCTATTGGATGTGGCAGGGATGGCAGCGCCGCTTTCCTAATCCCAGTGCTACAGTTTTCAGCAAGCGGCAAAGTTATTTGCTAGTTATCTGCTGTCAGGTAATAATTTTAGGGTTTGCACTCCAATCCTACTCCACAGACTACCTTAATATCAGCGCTTTACCTATCTTTAATTTGCTGATGTTCTTAGCTTTAATTGCAGCTTTAACATCTCAGAGACAATCTTTGTACGATTGGGCGAGGTATCGCCAACAAATCGTTCCCAGCAGTCATAAGTTGTGGCGACGCTACCCACTCCTCGATTTAATTTGGAGCGACAAAAGTCCGGCTGTAGTTGCGATCGCGATTAATTTGCTGATCTCAGTCATAATTTTAGCACCTTGGATGCTGTTGGAAAAATTTGAGACAAACGGATTTTGGGGCGTAATTCTCTGCATGAATCTCATCCTAATTTACGCAGCTATCGCCCAACTATTCCTATTTACCAAAACCCGAAATCAGGAAATTTGGGCCACCCGCACAGTGGGTGGCGCTATCTTGTTGCCGCCTGCGATTTTATCTATGCTGTTGCTAACCCCAGAAAAAGCTCCTATTTTCTGGTTGTCTTCAACATTTGCGGGCTTTTGGTTTTCGCCGTCTTTCGCAGCCCTGTCAGGAAATACGATTTTGATCTCTATACTCAGTCAGTGGACTGTGTTGCTGTTGTTGAATCTGAAATTGCGATCGCAACTGAAACTCGCAGGGGAATCAGCTTCTAAGGCACTGCTGAAAGCCTGAACAAGAATGGGCAGATCCCCGACTTCTTTAAGCAGTCGGGGATCTAACAGCGATCGCATTTTACGTTATTCCCAATTCCCAATTCCCAATGCCCAATGCCCAATGCCCAATGCCCAATGCCCAATGCCCAATTCCCAATTCCCGATTCCCGATTCCCCATTACCAATTTGAGTTAATCTATTATTTTGACGAAGAAGATAAAATGTTTTCTCAAGTTTTCTACTTGCTGCGTTCTCGTGCTGACGGCAAATATATCAGCGCTTGTCCCAATCCAGATTCGGTGGTGAGTTACCTGCTGATGTTTCGTGAAGATTATGATGCTTTGAGTTATCTGAACGCCCATGCTGCGGATGTTGCCGATCGCTTTGGGGTAGAATCTATTTCCGGTTCTCAGGTAGATAAGGTGCTTCAGCGTTGGGGATTTAACGGTGTGGGGATTGTTCAAGACCCGCTGTTGCCAAATATTCAGTTTTTAACGACTAATAATTGACAATTGACCACATTTGTGCTTAACCCGGTTTCTGGAAAAAATCGGGTTTTTTGCTGAAGTTTTGAGGCGATTCTTACACTCTGCCTGTATAGAGGTGTCCACCATATTTAGTGCAAATTGTGAAATTTGTCAAGCTTTCACCCTAAATCTGAATCCTGTTGTATATTCATAGTCTGTTGATTTATTCTGACAAGTCAGTACACAACCTATGGTTCGAGAATTAGAGCGATCGAGTGCTAGCGACAAACGCAACCAGTCCGATTTCCCCGAAACAGCACCCGCAGCCAATCCAGTATTTTTCAGGACGTACAGCCGCCGTACCGACACGGGAAGAGAGACTTGGGCCGATGTGTGCGATCGTACCGTCAAGGGCCTTCAAAAGCTCGGAAACCTCACCCCCGAAGAAACACAACTCCTACACCGGATGCAAAACGAGCTCAAAACCCTCGCTTCCGGGCGCTGGCTGTGGGTGGGAGGTAGCAAATGGATTGAGCAACCAGAGAATTTTTCCGGCGCATATAATTGCTCCTCAACAAATATTATCGACTGGCGGGCTTTTGGCTTATTGATGGATTTGGCGATGATGGGCTGCGGCACCGGTGCAGTTTTGGAACCCAAATATATCAACCAATTGCCACCGATTCGCAACCGCTTAACCGTGACAATGCAAGGCGAAATCGGCTCTACACCAGCTCAATTGCGCCGTCAAGAAACCGAAGTAAAAATAGCAGAAAAAACCGCAACTATTTATGTCGGAGATTCTCGCCAAGGTTGGGTAAAATCCTATCAAACTTTGCTGGAATTATCCACAGATGAAAGATTTGCGGGAGCCGTTGAAATCTTCATTGATTTGAGCGATGTTCGCCCGGTGGGAGAACCTTTAAAAGGCTTTGGCGGAGTCGCAAATCCAGTCAAATTGCCCGACCTTTATCAGCGCTGCGCCACAATTTTGAATAAAGCTCAAGGGCGGCAGTTAAATTCAGTAGAATGCTGCGTGTTGATAGATGAAGCAGCGGTCACAATTGTTGCTGGAAATATCCGGCGCAGCGCGGGAATTCGTCAGTTTGATTCTGGTGATGAACTAGGGGCAAATGCCAAGGACAATCTCTGGCAACAAGATGAAAATGGCAACTGGAAAATAGATCCAGAACGCGATGCTTTGAGAATGGCAAATCACTCTCGTGTTTTCCATTACAAACCTACCTTAGAAGAATGTATTGATGCTGTAAGAAAACAGTATTATTCTGGCGAAGGTGCAATTCAATGGGCTGGTGAAGCTGTAGCTAGAGCTAACGTTGACTTAATTCCAACGCCGAGTCTTAAACTTGAGTTTTTGAAAGCTTACAACGAAGGAAAAGCTAAACAGTGGTTCCAGGAAGGCTATCCTAATATGACTGCTGATGAATTAGAGCATCGGTCAGTCCGTTTGGGATTAAACCCGTGTGGTAAGTAATTTTGCCTCACGTTAAAAACCTCGCAAATTCGGAGAAGACTGAGATGTTAATTCCGAGGTAAGTAAGGGAATTAAAAATCCTTTACCACCGTAGAGCGTACCAGGTGAACCTTCTTTTTTGAAGAATATAATCCTGGCAAGAGTGCGGGGCATTTACAACTAAAGTAAGACTTACTTATTGCAACGTCATTATGTCATTCTGAGCGAAGCGAAGAATCTCAAATCCTTGCAAAAAAACCCTTGAGTGTGTAAGCTTTAGAGTAAATGAAAAAGTACGCCGAGCTACAGGTAAAATGGAATCTGTAGAACTAGAGGATAAAAAGCCTTTAGGATAACAAAACTGGAAATCATCGGCTCTAATTTTCACTGTGTCAGTGGAGAGACTCTGCTAATTACTAGAGACGGACTGCATCAAATAAAGGATGTTGTTGGAACTGAAATCGAGATTTGGAATGGTCAAAGATGGAGTTCTGTCACACCATTTCAGACAGCGAGTGATACCAAGGTTGGACGACGCAAACTTTATCGTGTGAAGTTTGCTGATGGTACTTATCTGGATGCCACAGAATATCATCGTTTCTTTGTCAAGGATCGATTTGGTAAAGTTTACCAGGAAGTCCAAACCAAAGACTTGATGGATACAAGTCGATATAGCATTCATACTGAACCTTTCACAATTGAGTATGAAGATGGCATGAATATCGATGCAAGTTATGCTTACACTTTGGGTGTGGCTGTAGGAGATGGAACTACAGACCAAAATGATCATGCAAAAGTTCGACTTTACGAAGGAAAAATGGCATTGTCAGTAGCAGGAAATAAGTCGCCTGACAGAAACTATGACTATTTACCTGTTTTTACAGATGTAACTAACTTGAGCTTTTCTGGAGAATTTCTGAAAAGTTTGAAAGTTAACCCAGAAGCACTAAATGTAATTGCTAGCTGGAATCGGCAAGCAATTTTACATTTTATTGCTGGATTAGCCGATACGGACGGATCGAATACCCATAGTAATGGTATCAGAATTTATATTTCTGACCGCGATCGCGCTTTCAGAGTTCAGTTACTTTTGACAAAATGTGGTATTCGCTCATCGCTAAATCTTTGTGCTCATCAAGGAGCAATTACTAATTACGGTGTCCGAAGTCGGGATTTGTACTACTTGCAAATTACTGACTGTGGTGAAATTCCTTGTCAGCGGTTAGATGTGAGCAAAGGGACGAAGGCTAAACACAAAGGTAAATGGCAAGTTATCAGAAGTGTCGAAGAATTACCAGGATTGCATGATACTTACTGTTTCAACGAACCAGAGTTTCATAAGGGAGTTTTCGGCAATACCCTAACTGGAAACTGTAATCTTTCTGAGGTTCACCTCAATCAAATCGACCCTTACAACTTCAAAGAACAAGAGGAAGCCTTCACCGCCGGAGCTCTATCTGTCGCGGTACTTCTGAATCACAAATTTAGCGAACCGCGCTATCAATACAGCCGCGAATTAGACCCGATTGTCGGCGTCTCTTTCACCGGATTATTCGACTTCTTCGTTCATGCTTTTGGCGTTGAGTGGCTGCGCTGGTGGGTGGAAGGTCGCCCGCAAACCGAGCAGGGAATGGCGTTTAAACAACGGGAAGAAGAGTATTTGAGTGGTTGGTGCGAGATTGTGAATGGGGTAGTATGGGATTATTGCGATCGCCATTCATTAAAACGTCCAAATCGCTGCACAACCGTTCAACCATCGGGTACAAAATCTCTACTGACAGGTGCTTCGCCTGGGTGGCATCCCCCCAAAGCCCAACGTTTCATTCGCCGAATCACTTTCGGCAAAAACGACCCTGTAGCCCTCGCCTGCATCGACTACGGATACAACGTAATTCCATCTCAATCTGACAAAGATGAACATGGCAATTTGCTAAACAATCCCTTCGATGAACGCTGTACAGAATGGCTGGTAGAAATACCCGTTGCTGTCAGTTGGGCGGATTTACCCGGTGCTGATGAAATTGACATCAACAAATTCTCAGCGGCGGCACAGATGGACTTTTATATGCAAGTGCAAAAGTTCTACGTGCGACACAACACCAGCGCGACTATTGAGTTGCGAGAAAATGAAATTGAAAGTTTGGGAACGCGGATTTACGAAGCTATTCGCGATGACGAAGGCTACATTTCCGCCGCACTTTTGTCTCGGTTTGATGCCCTGGAAACTTTCCCACGTTTGCCTTTTGAACCGATTGAAAAGGCAACTTATGAGACGATGCAGAAAGATGTTTTAGTGCGTCGCCAAATTGATGTTTTTCAGGTGGCACTGAGTCGTTATGACTTGGGTGAAATGATGGATTCTGGGCCTGCGGGTTGTGATTCTGATAAGTGTTTGATGCCGGAGACTAAGGCTATGTAATAGCGTTGAATTCAAATCCCCCAAATAAATGGGGGATTTTTTTTTATATCGTTTCTGCTTGCATCGGAATGTTTTAACCGCAGAGAACACAGAGGACACAGAGGGAGAGAATAGAGATCTGAATAATTCCGATGAAGAGAGGATGTTATATCCTAGGGATAGGGCGGTTGAAACCGTGTTTACACACAGGAATTTCGCCTCTGCGGATTAAGAAATCAAGAGTCATCTAAAATCTAAAATATACAATTTAAAATGCCATGAATTCAGAAACATTACGTCTATTTAAACGCCAATCTCCCGTGAATGTGCTCGGCCCTGGAAAACAGGCAGTTATTTGGGTGCAAGGCTGTCGGTTTGCTTGTCCAAGTTGTATTGTGCCGGATTCTTGGGATGAGAATGCAGGAGATTTGGTAACAGTCACAGAGTTAGTAGATTGGGTGTTAGCAGTACCGGGAATTGAAGGTGTTACTTTCTCTGGTGGTGAGCCGATGCTGCAAGCAGAAGCCTTATGCAACTTAGTAGATGGTCTGCGCGATCGCACTAATTTAGGTGTAATGTGTTACACTGGTTATCGGCTAGAGCACTTAGAGCAACAGGGCACAGCAGCCCAGCAAACATTGTTGCAAAAAATAGATTTACTGATCGATGGACTTTACATCGAAAAACTGCACGGAGATTTACTCTGGCGCGGTTCAGCAAATCAGCGACTATTGCCTTTGACAGAGCGTTATCGCAGCTTGATTACTGCTCTATTGTCTGATGCAGATACATCCGCAGGGCTGGAATTTTTTATGGGATTAACAGGAGAACTCTCTTTTGTGGGAGTGCCAAATAAACCGGGTTTTAGCCAAGAGTTTGAAGCTCGAATGTTAAAGCGCGGAGTGATTGTGGAGCCAATTAAGCAAGATTAATTCCGAAGTTAACTCGGCGGTTGAAACCGCGTCTACACGAACGAAGTCTGCCTCCGCAGACTAAGAGATTATGATATCCAAATCCCATTAATAAGGAGAAAAAACTGATGAGTACCAACCCCAAAAAAACCTATGCTCAGTTAGAAAGAGAAAGACGAGAACAATTAGAACGGGAACGTGAGCGCAAAGCCGCAGAAGAAGCACGAATTCGAGCCGCCGCCGCCGAACGAGAACGCCTTCAACGTTTAGAAACTCTCAGAAATCAGTCGATCGCCCAAACTCAAGCCACGATCGCCAAAATACAACAAAAATCACCAGAAATCTACCCACAGGATAGCTCAGAACTCGCAAAACGCGGTCAAAATCTCCTGAATAGCCTCCGGGGAGTTACAACCGAATATCAACTGCAAAACACTATCCAAGAATTGCCCAAAATCGAACAAGAACTCGATCGCGCAATTAGTCGCAAACGCCGGGATGACGAAGAGAAAAAACGCAAAGCCGAACTAGAAAAACAGCAGTTTGAGCTCGAAGAACTAGAACGGCAAATAGCCCAAATCCCCCAAACAGACGCGATTAAATTCGATCGCGCCGGCCGCACAACAGTACAAACAGCGCTGAAAGCTCTCAGAAGTGCGATCGCCTCCGGGAACCCCCAAACCGCGCGATCGCCCTTAAACACTGCCACAGCAGCAGTAGAACAGCATATCGCATCCGTAGCCCGCAACCGAGCCCAATGGCAACAACAGAAAGCAGCAGCCGAACAAGCCCTTGGCGAACTGGAAGCCCTGATTATTGGTTTAAAAGCCGACCCCGTAGCCAAGCGGTGGCAAATACATTTAATCGATGAATTAGCCACCCAATTGCAAACAGGAATTGCCGCCATAGAAGCAGAACAATTTGACAAACCAGCCCTGATTCTAGCAGCAGCAAAAACCCAAGAACAAGAAATCATCGCAACAGCAAATGCTGCTCAAATCCAAGCCGACCAGCGAGATTACATAGCCAAAAGTATCGCTGAAACCTTAGCAGAAATGGGCTTTTTTGTCAACGAACCTCAACTAGAAGATTCACGATATCCCAACGCAGCGCTAATACTGAAAGCTGCGACTAATTCCGGCAAAGGAATTAGTATCAGCGTACCAGTAGAAGGCGAAGTTTGGTACGACGTCGATGGCTATTCCAAAACCACCGAAGCGGCCGTCGGAGGAGGTACAGCCGCTGTTTGTGACGAAGCCGAAGAAGTGCTCACAGAAATGCACGATCGCCTCGGAGCAGAATTCGGCATCAACATGAGCAAAGTCACCTGGGAAGGAAAAGAGCCCGATCGGATAATACGAAAAGCCGACGACTTACCCAACAACGACCAACAACAAAACCGCACCGGAAACTAACCAAAACCAACTAGAACAGGACTTATACCAATTTAATGGGTCGTTGCACATATTCTGATCCCCCTCGCATCCCCCTTAATAAGGGGGACTTTGATCGCGCTCTTGTCCCCCCTTACTAAGGGGGGTTAGGGGGG
>DPLL01000531.1:8682-8849 GCA_003542015.1 Microcoleaceae cyanobacterium UBA9251
GAAATGAGCGATCGCTTTGAACAAATAACCCGCGCCGCCGCCACCCGCATCAGCCCCCAATTACAGCCCCAGCCCGCCCCCACAGCCCCAGCAGCACCCGCAAACCCAATGGATCCACCCCCCCGTGGCAATCCCGGAGCAGTGGGCCCCAGAATGAACACCAGAGT
>DPLL01000257.1 GCA_003542015.1 Microcoleaceae cyanobacterium UBA9251
AAAACACGCCCTAGGGGGGATCTCCGGGTTTAAAAACACACCCTAGCCGTAGAGGATGTATAATGCTCGAAGATAGCGATCGCCAAAATGCACAATTAGCGCTAATTCTGTTAGTACCTGCTGCTAGCATTGGTGTAGCGATCGCCTTATTTATTGCTCCCGGAACCATCGGAACAATAGTATCAGTATTGTGCGGGGTTTGGTTGCTAGGGCTACCCATCGCCTGGTCTGTTTTGGGAGATCGCTACCAACTGCATTTATCCCAACCGAAGCATCAAGAATTGTTAGCAGGCACGGTTTTGGGACTGTTAATGTTCGGCATTATTCTGGGTACATACTGGCTTTTTGGTCAGCACTGGATCGATGGGATTGATGCCAAATCAAAGGTGCAACAAATGGGGCTGAGCAATCCCACTATTTTCTGGATAGTCCAAGCATATTTTGTACTAATCAACTCATTTATTGAAGAATATATTTGGCGCTGGTTTGTCTACAGAAAGTGCGAGATTCTCATACCTGGAACCGGAGCGATATTTCTGAGCGCGCTGTTTTTTACGCTCCATCATATCATTGTTTTAGCAGCTTATACCGACTGGCGCGGGGTGATTTTAGGCTCCTTAGCTGTATTCCTAGCAGGGGTAATTTGGTCCTGGTGTTATCTCACCTATCGTTCGCTTTTGCCGAGTTATATCAGTCACGCGATCGCCGATTTTGCCCTGTCAATTATTGCTTGGAAAACAATCTTTAGCTAGCTATATCCGAAGGAAGAAGGAAGTTCGGCAACGGATTCTTTAACGGATTTAACGGATGGAAAGGAAGATGGAAGATGATTGAACCGCGAAGACGCGAAGGACACGAAGGAAGAAGTAAGAAGTAAGAAGTAAGAAGTAAGAAGTAAGAAGTAAGAAGTAAGAAGTAAGAAAGTTTGAAATACTAATTTTCTCCCCGAACAATGCCCGATGCCCGATGCCCGTACAGAATTTATAGGATAAAAGTGTTAGAATGTCAATGTTTTAGGGTAATCTTGAATCCTAATATTCGACCTCACGAGGGGATGTCCTATCTTTGAGTTTCTGTTATGAATGTTTTACTCCTCTATCCTCTCTTTCCCAAAAGCTTTTGGTCCTTTGAGAAAACCCTAGCATTACTCGATCGCAAAGCCATGCTACCCCCGCTAGGATTGGTGACGGTAGCCGCTATTTTACCCCAAGCATGGGAATTTAAGCTAGTCGATCGCAATGTAAGTTCAGTAACAGAGGCCGACTGGGATTGGGCAGAATTGGTGATTCTGTCGGCGATGATTGTCCAAAAGGAAGATTTATTATATCAGATTCAGGAAGCAAAACGGCGGGGTAAACGAGTTGCTGTGGGCGGCCCCTATCCTACCGCTTTACCCAACGAAGTGACAGATGTTGGCACCGATTATTTGATTCTAGATGAGGGTGAAATTACTTTACCAATGTTTGTGGAGGCGATCGCCCGAGGTGAACAATCTGGCATATTTCGCGCCAACGGCGAAAGGCCAGATGTTACCACCACCCCGATTCCTCGATTTGATTTGCTGCAATTTGATGCTTATGCCGAAATGTCGGTACAATTTTCGCGGGGATGTCCTTTCCAGTGCGAATTCTGTGACATCATTGTACTCTACGGCCGCAAACCCCGCACCAAAGCACCAGAACAATTGCTCAACGAACTCAATCGCCTTTATGAGTTAGGCTGGCGGCGCAGTATCTTCATGGTTGATGATAATTTCATCGGCAATAAACGCAATGTCAAACTGTTTCTAAAAGAGCTCCTACCCTGGATGGTAGAGCATCAATATCCTTTCTCCTTTGCGACGGAAGCATCTGTCGATATAGCACAGGATCAAGAATTAATGGATATGATGGTACAGTGCAATTTTGGCGCTGTATTCCTGGGAATTGAAACACCAGATGAAGAGAGTTTAAAGCTGACTCAAAAACATCAAAATACGCGCGATTCTCTCAGCGAGGCCGTACTAGCAATTACGCGATCGGGCTTGCGAGTAATGGCTGGTTTCATCATCGGCTTTGATGGCGAGAAAACAGGTGCTGGGGCGAGAATTGTCAAGTTTGTCGAGCAAACTTCAATTCCGACTGCACTGTTTAGTATGCTGCAAGCCTTGCCGGATACAGCACTCTGGCATCGACTGGCAAAGGAAGGGCGGCTTCGCAGTAAATCTGCTAATATCAACCAAACTACGTTGATGAATTTTGTCCCGACTCGCCCGCTAGAAGAAATTGCCCGCGAATTTGTGGAGGCATTCGACGAATTGTACGATCCAGAAAAATTTCTCGATCGCGCTTATCGACACTACCGAATTCTGGGCGAAGCGACTTATCCAAATAAAGGGAAAAGGGCAAAGAAACCCATCGATTGGATCGTGATTCGTGCCTTTTTGACTATCTGTTGGCGGCAGGGTTTCATCCGCAAAACTCGCTGGCAGTTTTGGCGCAATCTCTGGAATATGTGCCGATACAATTTAGGTGGGGTGAGTAGTTATCTGGCGGTATGCGCGCAAATCGAGCACTTTGTGGAGTATCGCGATATTGTGAGACGGGAAATTGAGGTGCAAGTCGCACTATTTTTGCAGGAGAAAATCGCGATGGAAGATGAGGTGAAAGTCGAAGTGGTTGTGTAAGTAGTTGCGTAATTTTGTACGATCGCGCCTTTGAGAATGTTGGGGGCGGGTAGCTTTTCTTCTGTTAGATATCCGACTTCTTCAAGAAGTCGGGTATCTGGATATTTATTTGAGCGATTAGCAGACTGAAAATGTTGCAGTTTATTGAATTTTACTCAGATAGTTAATAGCTCTTTCATCTGCTTAATTGTAAGTGGCTATAGCGCCTTTCTAAAGTAATTGCAAGCGATGCACAGGCTGGAACTTCAAAGCTATGCTGAAGAGAGAAAACTCAAACTAGCTTCAATCTCAAAATGATACTTCTCCGGCCGAAAAAATTCCGCTTGTGGCTGATGCAAATGGTACGATATCGTTGATTAGCAAGACGCCACAAAAAAGGGTAGTTTCAAATGCTACTATAAATCTATATGTCGATCGACTTTAGCAAACTATGTCAATACCGAAAAAAGGAACCAGAAAAATAATTGTTGATGGGGAACCTTTCCTCTGGCTAATCCGAAGACAAGCTACTTATACGCAAGAAAACTGCGGTAATCTTCATATTGCTGTCGAACACGCTGAAAAACCAGGCTCGGTGTTAGTTATCCTCACCGATCGACCTCATCCTCAATGTTGGGGTACAAACGAAGTGAAACCAGTAATATCAATTCCGGTGGCACCGTCAGGTGATGTTGACTGTTGACTGTTGGCTGTTGGCTGTTGGCTGTTGACTGTTGATGGTTTGAANNTTGGGGTGGGGTAAAAATATTTATGACTCATTTAGGATTGCTATAATATCGTTGACCGTTGCATCGGAATGATTTAACCGCAGAGAACACAGAGGACACAGAGGGAGAGAATAGAGATGTGAATAATTCCGATGCTACTGGATTTGATATCAATTCCGGTTGCACTGTCAGGTGATTGTTGACGGTTGACGGTTGACGGTTGACAGTTAACTGTTAACTCAAATTTACTATTCCGATGAAGAGAGGATTTGATATAACACCCTCTGATGCAGCACAATGGATACAACAAGCAGTGCAGCTTGGATGGCAGCCTCAGCCATCTGGAATACCTTTAAGGTGCGGATTGCAGGAGGGTGTGCAGAAATAATATATGAGAGTGGGGAGTATCAATCAGCTCAAAATAAGTGTAGCAGACTACCAGTAATAACCAATAATCAATCACCAATAACCAATCACCAATAACCAATAACCAATCACCAATCACCAATAACTATGAGCGAATTATCAACAAGTCCAGCCCTAATCACCAAAGTCATCCCCGACAGCATCGCCGCCGAAATCGGATTTGAAGCCGGTGACTCAATCGTCGCCATCAACGGTCAAAAACCCCGCGACTTAATCGACTATCAATTCCTGTGCGCCGATGAATTTATCGAACTAGAAGTATTAGACACCAAAGGCAAAACCCACAAGTTAGAAATAGAAAAAGATGCCGACGAAGACTTGGGTTTAGAATTTGAAACCGCTCTTTTTGATGGACTAATTCAGTGCAATAATCGCTGTCCTT
Source organism: Microcoleaceae cyanobacterium UBA9251 (assembly GCA_003542015.1). GTDB lineage: Bacteria > Cyanobacteriota > Cyanobacteriia > Cyanobacteriales > Microcoleaceae > Microcoleus. The sequence continues at coordinate 4,181 of DPLL01000257.1, forward strand.
TCTGCTTCATTGACCAACAGCCACCGGGAAAGCGCGAAACTCTCTATCTCAAGGATGATGACTATCGGCTAAGTTTTCTTTATGGTAGCTATCTTACTCTCACAAATCTGACTCAAAAAGAGTGGGACAGAATCGAACAAATGCGGCTTTCTCCTCTCTATGTTTCCGTGCACGCTACGGAACCGGAAGTGCGAATTCGGTTGCTGAAAAATCTGCGGGCTGGGAAGATTTTAGAACAAATCAAATGGTTTCAAGAACGCCGCCTACAAATTCACGCTCAAGTTGTTGTTTGTCCCGGTATTAATGACGGCGAACATTTAGAACACACTTTGTTAGATTTGGCAAAGTTTCATACAGGAAATATCCCCGCCGTCGCATCGGTAGCTGTAGTACCAGTGGGTTTAACTCGCTTTCGCCCAGCCGAAGATGAACTAATCGCAGTTACACCGGAAAAAGCGCGGGAAGTAATCGCGCAAGTGCAGAAAATTCAAGTATTATTAACGGGTAAACAGGCAGGAGAAAAGAAACGGAAAAAACAGAGTTCAAAATCCCGCTGTATTTGGCTTGCTGATGAATGGTTTTTAATCGCGGGTTTAGATTTGCCGATCGCCTCCGACTATGAAGATTATCCCCAAATTGGTAATGGTGTGGGTTCGATTCGCCAATTTATCCAACAGTTTGAAACTGCTTTCGAGCAACTACAACCGACGCAGGTTAATCCGCCGAAAAAGTTAATTTGGGTGGTGGGAAATGCTGTGGAAAAAGCTTTTGAGCCGATCGCCCATAAACTCAATCAAATTCCCGGCTTAGAAGTTAAGATGGTAGCATTGTCCAGTCGCTATTGGGGACAAAACATTACTGTCACTGGTTTGCTGACTGGTCAAGACTTGCTCGAAGCTTTGCAGGGACTAGACTTGGGAGATGGCATCTTGCTGCCCTCGGTGATGCTAAAACAGGGGGAACCGCGTTTTTTGGATGACATGACCCTCTTTGAGCTCGCTAGCCTCCTGAAAACGGAGATTTTCCCGGTTAGTGGAGTGGAGGAACTAATCTCAGTGGCGATCGGTCTGGTGAATGCTGAGGTGCGATCGACTAATCACCAGACAAAATAGGTGTAATACCTTTTTTGGGTTCCAGACTGGAGATATGGTGAGAGCAGTTTTGCCGAGCGGGAAATTTGCAGGTACTCACCTCGGCAGTTATTCTAAGCTTGGACTTCTGAGTTTAAACTGAAATTAGAGACCTCTGTCTTGCTTAAAAATTGTCTCTGGAATTGCAGAATAATTTAAAATTTATGCGTGTTTTTCGTCAAATCGTGGTATTGGGAGTAGGTGCTGCAATTACTTTCGGCAATGTGGGACAGAGTGCTTCAGCACAGCCTCCGGTTCAGTCCCAGGAGAGTTCGGCCGAAAGTAATCAGCTCCCTGTTGGGCAGAATGTTAAATTAGACCCGAAAACAGCGCCAGAAAAAGCATCAGAGTCGATCGCACTTTCGGCCTCAAGTCAGGTAAAGGAAAACTCCGCGACAGGTAATCCGCCGCAACTGGGATCTAATTCCGAAACTGCTCAAAAATCGCAACCAGTAGTTGCAGTGGAAAGTGCGAAACCAGCACCAACTTCGATCGCTCAGCGCGCACCTTCCCCCAAGAGCCCCAACATCATTCCAGTGCCAATTTCCCCACCGGCTACTAGGGGTACGCCGATCGAAAGTTTTCCGCTCAATCCTCCCAACCGCACTTTAGAAACCAAGCCACCGAGAACCCTGGAACCTAACCCGAATCCGCTGTTGTTCCCGACTCAACCAGAGGATGTCAGGATCGAGGAAACTCAGGCAATTACCTTGCAACAGGCGGTGGATATCGCCCGTCGCAACAGCCCAACTTTGCAAATTGCCGATCTGCAATTGCAACAGACTCGATCGGTCCTGCGGGAACAACAAGCAGCTTTGTATCCAGACCTCAATTTTCAAATGGACGCGAGCCGCTCTGTGAGCGCCGGCGGAGAACTAGGAGTGCGGGCTCAGCAGCGCAACCTCAACTTTCAGGCCAGCCAAACCGGACAGCCAGCCACCCAAGCAGGCCCAAATTTGGGCAGTAACAGTCTCAACAGCACTTTGCAGTTGAGCTACGACGTTGATTTGTTTGGGCGCCGGCTCGCTAACATCCGCGCCGCCAGGGAACAGTTGCGCTTTCGGGAACTCGACGTAGAACGCCAAGCCGAGCAACTCCGCTTTGATGTTAGTGATGCTTACTACAACCTGCAAGATGCAGACGGACAAGTTGCTATCCGCCAAGCTTCGGTGAGAAATGCTCAGCAAAGTTTGCGGGATGCCGAAGCCTTGGAACGGGCAGGGGTGGGAACCCGGTTTGCTGTGTTGCAGGCTCAGGCAAATTTGGCTAATGAACAGCAGCAGCTCGCAAATGCCCGCCGCGACCAGCGAATCCGCCAGCGTCAGTTGGCTGAAGAATTGAACGTCAGTCAGTCGTCGAATTTAACGGCGGGAGACCCGGTGGAGCAAGCGGGCTCTTGGAAAATGTCTCTGGAAGAGAGTATCGTGCAGGCTTTTAAGAATCGTGCTGAGTTGGAACAGCAGTTGGTACAGAGGGATATTAGCAAGCAGCAGCGCCGATCGATTTTGGCCGGGCGTTTGCCTCAACTGAGTGTTTCCGGTAGTTACAATGTGCTGGGGCAAGACCCTGATGATCCTAACCCCTTTGCTGCTCGCGGCTGGGCGGACGGCTATGCGATCCGGGCGAGTCTGACTTGGAGTATCTTTGACGGCGGTGCGGCGAGGGCGAGGGTGAAACAGCGGGATGCTGATATTGCGATCGCCGAAAGTCGATTTGACCAACTCCGTAACCAGGTGCGCCGGGAAGTGGAACAAGCTTATTTTGGCTTGGAGTCTAGTTTTGAAAATATAGAAACTTCTGAGGCGGGAGTTTTGCAGTCGAGGGAAGCTCTGCGTTTGGCCAGACTGCGCTTTCAAGCTGGTGTGGGCACTCAGACGGATGTGATTCAGGCGGAAACGGATTTGACTAGGGCTGAAAGAAACCGACTTTTGGCAATTATTGGTTACAACCGATCGCTGGCGTCTCTCCAGCGGGCTGTGAGCAATCTTCCTAGTAACAATCTATCTAGAACTCCTTGAGATTGGGGCGATCGTCCTTTGATTGTCAGGAAAATGGGCGATCGGGTATTAAATGTCCGACACATTAGTTAATATTCTGTAATAGAGAATCATGTCAACTGTGTTAAGGAACGGGCAATGGCTAATATCAAGTTTGTGAAGGAAAATCAGGAAGTCATTGCAGCAGACGGAGCCAATTTGAGGCTCAAAGCTCTAGAAAACCGCATCGACTTGTACACTTTTTCGGGAAAGATGATGAATTGCGGGGGCTACGGTCAATGTGGCACTTGCATTGTGGAAATTGTCGAGGGAAGCGAAAATCTTTCGCCCCGCACTGACTTTGAGAACCGCAAACTCAAGAAAAAGCCCGAAAACTATCGGTTGGCTTGTCAATCTTTGGTCAATGGCCCGGTGAGCGTCAAGACTAAGCCCTAACTCGGACACTCGGACACTCTCCCCGACTCCCTCGCTCTGCCTTCTACCTTTGAGTGGTATCCTAGTTCTGTATTTTGCTATTTTCAGATAGAGGCGGGGTAAATCATGCAAGTTAACGATCTAGGGTTTGTGGCAACCATTCTGTTTGTTTTGGTTCCCAGTGTTTTTCTAATCATTCTGTACATTCAAACGGCTAGCCGTCAAGGCAGAAAAGATTAGCAATTTCTGCTATTTTTGTCTGGCTTTGTGCATGGCAAAAAAAAGCGCCAATAGCTTTTTGCTTTGGCGCTTTTTTGTTGAATGTTGACCGTGCCGATTTTGGATTCAGATCAAATCCTCTCTTCATCGGAATAGTAAATTTGAGTTAACAGTTAACTGTTAACTGTTAACTGTTAACTGTTAACTGTTAACTGTTAACTGTTAACAATCATCTCCAAAAGTGCAACCGGAATTGATATCATTGGTGGGAAAAATCCCAAATCCAAAATCTAAAATCCAAAATTGTTTGAGTTTAGCCGATCGTCCGGGCTAACAATACGGGACAATTGGCGTAGACTCGCACGTAGTCTGACAGAGAGTTTCCGAGGAGTCGATCGAGATCGATAAAGGACTTGGCAACGTTAGGACGGCGATCGGGTGAACCAATCACTAATAAATCGGCGTTCATTTCGTCTGTAAACCGACAAATTGTTTCCCCTGGCTTGCCTGTGGCACTCGCACAGCGGTAGCTAACTCCCATTTGTTTCGCGAGTGCTACTGCGGGCGCTAGTACGGGGTCTTTTTCAGCATTAGCTGTCAAATCTTCAGTGGATTTTCCAGTCAAATCTTTGGTGACATGTACTAAAATTATCTGTCCGCCGTCAACTTCTTTGACTAAAGATAGGGCTAGATCCAAGGATTGTTTGGAGGATTCGGATTTGTCGATCGCTACCATGACGCGCTTGATTTTTTTGACGTAAATGTCGTCTTTTACCAACAGCATCGGCCGCGATGTTAGCTGAAAAACGTACTGACTTACCGAATTTTCCAGAATTGATTGCAGTCTGCCAAATCCCCGCGAACCCATGATTACTAAGTCGGATTGTTCTTCTTCTGCGACTTGGCAAACTGTGGTTTTGGGGTCTCCCTGTTTGAGTCGAGGATTAACTCTGCTGGGATCTATTTTTAAGGATTGGATGGCTTGTGCTAAAATCTTGCCTCCTTCTTCCAACTTGTCGGCCATACCATCGGATGTTACTTGGGGCGGCACGACGTGCAAGACGGTGACAGAGGTTTTTTGCAAGGAAGGGATGTCCATCAACATATTAAACATCTCTTCGCACAGACCGCGACCGGCGACGGCTACTAAAATTTTTTCAATCATGGTTTTGGCGGTGAAAACAGTTGAGTTGTGTTGTGCGACCTTAAACTAGGGCGTCGATACTCTAGTTTCTTACTTAAAACTTACCCACGAGAGGTGAGAAACCGGGTTTCTTGGTAGATACCTCGTTGAGAATCTGAGATTTTTCAGAGAAACCCGGTTTCTTTGCGTAAGTCCTATGACTGTTAAGCATAGGCCTGAAGTTTGCCTTATGATTTATAGAAATGTAGCGTTTTGGAACGATTTGTAAAGTGTTAGAGAACGATCGAACTCAAGCGGAACTGCCACCGGCGGGTACTATTCAAAGCCTTTCTGGGATAGACTCTGAGGGCTGGTTTGAATATTTGGTGCGAGTATACCCTCACCATACTGACTACAGCGGTGCGGTGTGGCACGGTACTTATGTGGCTTGGATGGAGGAGGCTAGGGTGGAAAGTTTGCGATCGCTTGGGATTGAGTATGCTGACTGGGTGGCTCAAGGTTTGGAATTGCCGGTGGTGGAACTTTCCCTGCGCTACCACCGGGCTGTACAGATGGGGCAATCTGTGGCGGTGAGAACGCGGATGACTGCTGGTGAAGGTGTGCGGCTGCTTTGGGACTACGAAATTCGATCGGCTGACGGTAAGGAGTTATATGTGACAGCGCAGGTGACTTTGGTAGGTGTCGATCGCGAAAAGGGCAAGATTATCCGTCAATTACCGCCACTGTTGAAGGATGCTTTGGCAAAGTTGGCGATCAACCCTTAGACTTATCTATTAGATCTCCCCAATAACTTTTGTGGAGCAGGCATCCGGGCTGCCTTTGACTGTATTTTTTGGAGGTATCTATTGGGGGTCATGGCTCAAGTTTGTATAAGGTATTGTGCCCTCGCCGATGCCAGCCCCTTTTTCAAGATTTTGTTAGTACCTAAATTGCTCGTAGATTATGATTAAAATTCTTGATTCTACCTTGAGAGACGGAGAACAAACCCCTGGAGTTTATTTCGATCCTGAAACAAAGTTAAAAATTGCGGAGTTTTTAGACCACATAGGAGTTGATATTATTGAAGCTGGCAATCCTGCTGTTGATACAGTTCGCTCTCCTATGAAAAATGTGATTGAGGCGGCTAGTGCAGCAGTGCAGGCTGGAGCTAATATAATCAGCATAGCTGATACCACTGGATATACAACCCCATTTCAACAAAAACGAGGAACAGGCTGAAAACAAATATTTAGTAGCTAAGATTCTTAAATAAATTGCTAAAAGAGGAACCCCAATCGATCTCGATCAAGATTTTCTAGAAATTCTTGATAATTGCTAATTAATTTACAGTAGCACCTACCAAGGTAAAAATGCTATAGTTTCGATGATTTCAGAATAATACCCACCTCTCCCTAGATAGTAATAATGTCAACAACCCCAGCAGAAAACTCTAACGAATTAAGGCAAGAAGAGAATAAAACATCTAAAAAATGGTGGACTATAGTTGGTATTGGTATTGGTGTCTTCATTTTGGCTGTGGATGTGTATATAGTTAACTTGGCTTTGCCAGTTATGGTTGAATCTTTCCATACCAGTTTTTCCACGATTCAATGGGTAGTTTTAAGTTACTTGATGGCAATCGCCATATTTGTAATATTGGTATCAAAATTAGGTGATATCTGGAACAAGAAGCGATTGTACATTATTGGCTTAACAATCTTTACGATCAGTTCACTATTGTGTGGAATGGCGCCAAATGTCTGGTTTTTAATAGCGTTTCGAGGATTGCAAGGAGTAGGTGCTGCGTTTTTATCTGGCTTGGGAACTGCAATGATTGTGGAGGCATTTCCAGCGGCAGAGCGGGGACTGGGACTAGGTATTAGATCGGGAATTTACGGAATGGGGATTACCTTGGGGCCCATGGTAGGAGGACTGCTGATGAGTGTGGGAGGCTGGCCTTTAATTTTCTGGGTGAATGTTCCGATTGGGATTGTTGCCATTTTGATTGTGGCTTGTTTTGTACCGAATTCTGCGATTAGTGGAAACCCAGAAAACTTGGATATCATCGGTACGCTGATATTGACCATAGTCTTAACTTCTTTTATTCTTGGCCTTACCCTATTACAGAAAGGGAATTCTCATATTGCCATAAATATGCTGGGTTTTTCTGTCCTCAGCTTGATTTGCTTTTTATGGTTAGAATCCCGAATAGAAGCACCAATGATCGACTTGAAAATATTTCAATCCGTAGAGTTTAGCCTGGGCTTAACGCTACGTTTTATTGCAAATTTCGCGATCGCAGGTGTCATCTTCATCCTTCCTTTTTTATTCATCTTCCTTGAACACTATTCAACTCAAAAATCTGGTTTTTTAATGGTAGTGCCGTCACTTCTGATTGTGACGACTGCGCCTATTTCGGGTATTCTTTCCGACCGTTTTGGCACGCAGCTAATTAGTTTAATGGGTCTATTATTTATGGCAATTGGATGTTTTTTAATCAGCAGATTTGATACTGAATTAACTGTCATCAAGTACATTTTGGGGATTATTCCCTATGGGGTAGGAGTGGGGATGTTCAACTCTCCTAACAATAGCTCTATTATGGGAGCCGCACCAAAAGAGCGATTAGGTATTGCTTCGGGATTGTTGTCATTTTCGCGGATATTAGGGCAGATGCTGGGAGTACCAATAGTAGGTGCTTTGTTCTTCTTTACCACAAGTTTTAACGCTAATTTCGCACCGAATATCGATATTAGCAATGCGCCTGTACAAGCATTACTTTTTGCTACACACACTACTTTTTTGGTGCTTGGGGTTTTATTAATGGTTTCGACAATGTTTGCAGCTTTGTTTTGGTGGATAGAGAATAAAAAACCGGCTCTCCTATAAAAATCATTGGCTGTTGATTTTAGTGAGGATTTTTAATGTTTAATTCAGTTTAGCTGTTGGTTTGGGGGTTTCGCTGGTGCGATCGCGCTTGTTGATTGGGGGGTGTTGCTACTTTGCTAGCTGCGAGTTACGAGGTAATTAGTTTCAGGTTAAGATGGTTGGTGAAACCCACCCCGGAAGGTGAATGCAATTGGGTGATTGTAAATAAATATAAATTGCTTCTCCAAGTAAGCGCGATGGCACAAGTCGTGATACCCTTGAGAAAGGTAGCGATTTCTTGATGTGTCCTTAGCGAGATGAAGAAATCAGGGAAAGTCATTTTATATCAATTAGATAAAGCCAATGCAAGCATTACTTTTATTAATAGGATTTGGGGGCGGTGCATTAGTCTGCTGGATAATTTTGAATAAGCGAAACTCTCGCAATTTGATGCGGATGGAGGGTTCGCAGCAGGCTCTGTCGCAGTTGGACTCGCACTTAAATACTAGAAACTTGGAATTGCGCCAAGAGGTGCAGGAGAAAAATCACCTAAATTCTCAATTATCTCAGTTGCAATCTCAGTTTGCAATGGTGAGTTGGGAGCAAGAAAAGTTACACTCTCAGGTGTCGGAGTTGGAAGGAAGGTTAGCAGTAATTAATGCTGAGCGCGAGCAATTTGATTCTCTGCTTTCTGACTTGCAATTGCAATTAGAAAATTCTCAACAGGTTGACTCGAATTCATCGGAATTGGCAGAAGTTCAAGCTCAATTAGAAGTTTCGCAGCAGGAGCGATCGCAACTTAACGCTCAAGTGATGTCAATGGAAGCAGAGTTAGAGACGGTTGATGCAGAACGCGCTCAATTTGATGCTCTGCTGTCTGAATTTAATGGCCAATTGGAAACTGCTAACCAAGCACGTTTGCAGCTACAGTACCAACTTGAGGAAATTCAAATTAGGTTCGATCGCAGCATTCAAGATCGGGAAAAACTTCAGTCTCAATTGTCGGATTTGCAAGCTCAATTAGAATTAGTCGAGGGAGTGCGATCGCAATTTATTTCTCAATTTTCTGAGATGCAAACTGAATTGGAAAACGCCAAAGTAGATGGCAAAATAATCAATTTTCAACTGGAAATTACTCAGAAAAAATACAGGAAAAATAAATCTCAATTACTTAAACTAGAAAGACAATTAGAAGCTGTGATTGAGGAACGCCAGGTTTTAGATTGCCAAGTGTTAGAATTAGAGGGTGAATTGGCTAGTGCAAGTCAGGAGCGATCGCAACTTAATTCTCAACTATCATCATCGCAATATCTGTTAGACTCTGCTCAGGGGGAACGAGATCAAATTAATTATGTACTGTCGGAATTACAGTTACAGTTAGAATCTGTTGATCGAGATAAAGTGCAGTTAAATTATGAGTTGTCGGAGCTACAAAATCAGTCAAATATTTTTAGTCAAGAGCGAGATCAACTGCTGTCTCAGGTGTCAGAATTGCAGACTCAAATAAATGATGGCGAGTCAGATCGATCGCAAATTCAGTCTCAGTTATCGGAAGTACAAGCTCAATTAGAAACTGCTAGGGGAGAAGGCTCGCAAATTCAATCCCAACTCTCGGAAGTTCAAACTCAATTGCAGACAGCCGATGGGGTGAAAAATCAACTGCAATCTCAAGTATCTGAGTTAGAAAATCAGTTGGAAAATGTCGCTCAAAGTCGAGCGCAACTGCAATCAGAGTTAGAAACAGCGCATCAAGAGCGAGCGCAAATTCAATCCCAACTGTCGGAATTTCAAAGTCAATTGCAGACAGCAGATGGGCTGAAAACTCAACTGCAATCTCAAGTATCTGAGTTAGAAAATCAGTTGGAAAATGTAGCTCAAAGTCGAGCGCAACTGCAATCTGAGTTAGAAAATTCTCACAAAGAGCGAGCGCACATTTACTCTCAACTCTCGGAATTTCAAAGTCAATTGCAGACAGCAGATGGGGTGAAAAATCAACTGCAATCTCAAGTATCTGAGTTAGAAAATCAGTTGGAAAATGTCGCTAAAAGTCGAACGCAACTGCAATCTGAGTTAGAAACAGCGCATCAAGAGCGATCGCAAATTCAATCTCAACTCTCGGAAGTTCAAACTCAATTGCAGACAGCAGATGGGGTGAAAAATCAACTGCAATCTCAAGTATCTGAGTTAGAAAATCAGTTAGAAACCGTTGCTCAAGAAAGGTTACAGCTAAATGCACAACTTTCCGAAGCGCAAGCCAAATCCCTAAAGGGCGATCGAGAATCTCAGCAATTTGATTCAGAATTAAAGCCAACTGAAGACTCAACTTCAGAAGCAAAAGTTTTGAACAATCAAGAATTTGTTGTTTCTCAACAAGGTCAAGGCAATTATACTACAATCGGTGAAGCGCTAAAAAATGCGGCACCGGATACCCGCATTTACGTGCATCCCGGCTTGTATCAGGAAAGTCTAATTCTCGACAAATCCGTAGAAATTATCGGCAGCGGAGCAGCCGATAGTATTATCATTGAAAGTACCCATTCAAACTGCATTAAAATGCAAACAGACAGTGCTTTAGTCCGAGGTTTAACGCTCAACGCAACAGGGAAATACTACGCGGTAGATATTCGCAAAGGCAAGTTAATCATAGAAGACTGTGATATCACTTCTGCGGATTATTCTGTTATGGTAATTTGTGGCCCTGATGCTGATTCTGTGATTCGCCGCTGTCAGATTCACAAGGGGGTATGGAACGGAATTTTTATCTCCGATCATGGCAAAGCAACGGTGGAAGATTGCAATATTTTTGACAACGGCACTCTAGGAATCGGTGTCGGGTTGGGAGGTAAATTGATTGTGCGCCGCTGTCGAATCTATGGGAATGAAGGTGAGGCGATCGCAATTTATAGAGATGGTATTGTAAGGGCTGAAGATTGCGATTTAACAGGGAATTCTGGGGGTGCTTGGCGGATTGTAGATAATGGATATGTGTCTGGAAAAGGCAATCTAGAATAGAAGAAGTCATTAGTCATTAGTCATTAGTCATTAGTCATTAGTCAGTAGTCAGTAGTCAGTAGTCATTGGTCATTGGTCATTGGGAATAGGTAATTGGGAATAGGTAATTGGGAATGGGGAATTGGGAATGGGGAATTCGTAATTCGTAATTCGTCATTAGTTATTAGTTATTGGTTATTGTTTATTGGTTATTACGACCAATTCCCTATTAGCAATGCCCAATGCCCAATGCCCAATGCCCAATTACCAATTACCAATGCCCAATGCCCAATTCTAAATTCCTAACAATCGAGCTGGATTTTCTTCGATCATTAAATCAATTTGCTGCTGAGAAATGCCTTCATTCATCAATTTTTTGACAAATAACTCGTAACCTTCCGCAGGCAAAGGATCGAGTTTTCTTCCCAAATCTGTACTGAGAACAAAATGCTCGGCTCCTATTAGTTTGATAGCGGCAGCCATCCGATCAATTGAAACATGATGCCAGTTTCTGTGTCCCCGATCGGCGGCATTTTCTCCCATCAAATCGTTGACAAATGCGAGTTCTAAGAAAGCTCCCATCTGGGCGGCTGTTTGCATATTTTCTAGGGACAAACCGGGTACATCGGCCATTGCGTGGGTAATCAGGATGTTCTTAATGTTGAGAAAGTGCGATCGCCCAACAACAGCCATCACCTCTTCTGGGCAAATATGACCAGTTTCCAACACTAAATTATCTCTAGCTACAATATTCAGTACCGCTTCTGTTTCCGGTGAAATATTGCCATTTTCCGCGACTTTAATGCCAATTCCCGGCTGATGAAAAACCCTCAAATGACAGTCAGCATCAACCGTTGGCAGCCAAACTACTTTACCATATTTGCCGCCGATGCGGTGCATTGCATTTACAGCTTGAGGATTAATCCCACCTACAGAATTATTGAGAACAACTCCTCCAAAAACTTCGATCTCTGGTACTATTTTATTAACCAGAACAGCGCGGGCTGCTGTACTCCCAAAGTGATTTTTCAATACCACAGCTTTCATGTGCGCGCTAGCAGCTAATTTAGCCACTTCAAAATCGTCTAATCTGCGGGGAATCACATCAGGAGAAGAATGTACGTGAAAGTCGATCGCACCTTCAATTATACTCTTCTGTGAATCAGCAAACAACGGCTCTCCGACAGCATAAACTGGCAGACAAAACCAATAACAAACAACCCAAACTAACGTAAAAAAAAGCTTGCATTCATCCCCTCTTCCCTTCTCCCCTCTGCGTTCTCTGCGCCCTCTGTGGTTCATTTAAAGGACGCATTTCTTCGCGCGTCGAAACCGTACTGAATGCCGGCAGCAACAATACAGGGGTTCCCTTTCCTCTGGTTTCGTAAATAACTTTGAATTGCGTTTCTTTCCAATTCCAGAGATATTCATGAACAGTGGCGGGATAGTTGCCAGAATTTGATTTTGTTAAATCTGTAGTTTGAGTCATGGCTATTTATTGTTTTAATTTGCTTCGGCTTGCTGGCTCAATTGACAAGCAAGTGCTTTATTTCTCATCATTTGAAAGATGTTGTAAAATCCATTAGCGCGGGAAGGTGTCAGGCTCACATTCAATCCCGTATCTTGAATAAAATCTGGGGTAACGCTAACAATTTCAGCAGGCGTTAATCCGCTCAAACCTTCCACGAGTAAGCCAACTAATCCTTTGACTAATTGAGCGTCTGAATCGCCTTGAAACAAAACTTTTCCGTCTGCTAAATTTGCAGTAATATAAACTTGCGATACGCAGCCAGAAACTTTGTTTTCCGGCTGTTTGTCGCTTTCGGGAAATGCTGGGAGTCGCTTAGCATACCACAGCAGTTGTTCGTAGCGCTGTTTCGGATCGGAGTGTCGCTGAAAGCGCTGGACGATTTTGGCTAGGGCTGGGGGTAGCGCGGTGTTTGCGGACATGATTCACTCATAGCGGTTTACTTCGCTAATATTATACATTGAATTTTGCCGGCGGGTGCGATCGACTGTTTATCTGCTCCCACGGTCGTCGTATTCTGGTAAATGGGTGATTGTAGTTAACGAGTTGGAGCGACTCATGTTAAGATAGTAAATAAAATAGCGTGAGAATCGCAAGTAATGAATGCTCTAATTATTTTTTTTACCCCTCCTATTTTTGATCTGAATCCATATATTTTTATGTGGTCATTTTTGAATTAAATGATTACTCTGGGGATACTGAAACTAATCAAAATAAAACTCGCTCGAAATTCTCAAATAGCTACGGCTGTTACTACGGCTGTCGCCTCAATTCTCTGGAATTGGAGCATTGAATTCAATCAATCTACGATTCATCTGAACGTAGACCATCCTTACTTGAGGATTTCTTGGGCTGACGCCTTGAATGGTATTTGTGTGTTTGCACTTATATCGATTTTTGGGGGATTTATTAACAAAACATATCCGGGACATTGAGTTGCAAAAATTGCAATTATAGCTGCTATTTTGACCTTGTTTACAGACACTTTTTTGTTTTAAGAAAAATGTAGTTCGCAGGTCGATCGCAATTCCAGAATTTTAAGATTTGTTTCAATGTGAAAAAATCCCGATCGCCCATGATAACAAACTCTTCCAATGCGGTAAAATAATTTAAGCAAGGGCAAATCGCAGCCGCAGACAAGTTTACCTCAGAAACCAGGCGGGAAGTGATGAGCACAGTTTGAGTAGTAGAAAATTCCCGCAGCCAGCGGGAGTGCATTTCACATCAGTTGAGGTGCAGCGGATTGAATTTAATTCAGGCATCTGACGGTGTGGAAGCGCTGGATAAAGTCGAGAAAAATTACCCAGATTTAGTATTATTAGAACATGAAAACCAACAACCGTGCTTACCTGGAAAAACTGCTGCAAGAAAGAAACGAACGTCCCGAAAAAATGGCAGAAATTGATGCCGAAATCAATGCAGCTTTCCGCCAAACTCACGCGATTTTGGTGATGGATATGTCGGGATTTTCTCGGACAACTGTGCGTTACGGAATCATTCATTTTTTGGCAATGATTCATCGGATGCACGCAATTGTGTATCCTGTAATTGCTGAATACGGCGGCACTGTAGTTAAGGAAGAAGCTGACAATATTTTTGCAGTGTTTCCTGATGTGAAATCGGCTGTGAAAGCTGCGATAAACTCTCTGAAGCACACGGGGGCTGTCAACACTACTCTGCCGCCTGAGATGGATATTTACCTCTGCATTGGCATAGGTTACGGTGAGGTTTTGATGCTGGAAGGAGAGGATATGTACGGCTCGGAATTCAATCTGGCATCGAAGCTGGGAGAGGATTTGGCGGAACAGGGAGAGATTTTGCTCACCTCAGCGGCGTTTGAAAAGTTTGAGGGTAAAAAGGAAGATTGGCAAAGAGTGGAATTTGCGATTTCGGGTTTGGAATTGGTGGCATACAAGCAAGTGCGATCGGCTTAATTTCTATAGTTTTTCTTCCAGGCTATGCTTGGAAGAGGATAAATTTCAAATCACATTTAAAATCAGATGATTGAGCACAAAAAAAATTGGCAAACTATCAATTTAGCCGCAATTGGGCAGCGGCTTGCTTGGCTGCAACAACAGCCAGACGGAATCATTTTTTGCCAAGATTCGGGAGTACACTATGTTGTAGTTAGAAAAGATCGATCGCAAATTAAGCTATCTTTAGTAGAAAAGGTCAATTTGCATACAGATTTATTGCAATCTGTTTTTAATTTCAACAATCCTTTACATCTAGTGTCTGAGTATACTCAAGCGATGATGTTAGGTTTAGTGTGGCAAAACCAACCTCAAAGAATCTACATTGCTGGTTTTGGCGGCGGCAGAATTCCCTTAGTTTTGCACCACTATTTGCCCGAAAGTGCGATCGACTGTGCGGATATCGATCCGATCGCGATCGCAGCAGCCACACAGTTTTTTGGGGTAAAATTAGACTCACGACTCACGGTAGCAATTCAAGACGGCAGAGAGTATCTCGAACAGCAAAACCGAGATATTCAGTATGATATCATTATGACCGACGTATTTTTTGGCAACGGCTACTTTCCCCACCGACTAGCCACCAAAGAATTTTATCAACTCTGCGAAAAACACTTATCAAGGGAGGGAGTTGTCCTAGTAAACCTGCTGCAAAGAGATGACTTTTATGCTGAAAAAGTGAAGACTTTTCAAAGTGTATTTTCCCAGGTATGTGTATGCCCTTGGAAGGAAATTAACAGCGTTTTAATTGGTAGCAACAGCGCTATTTTAGAGAAAGATGAGATTATTTCCAGAGCCAAATATTTGCAAGATGGCCATCAATTTTCATTTCCCTTAACAGACAGAGCACAGGAAGTAAAAGTAGGTACAGAATTGGCGGAAGCTATACCTAATTTAGACAAAGCTCAAATTTTGCATGACGATTCGCCGCCCGCCGGTTATTTTGATTGCTGGTTATTCTAATGTATAGGACTTATGCACGGGTGGTCAGAAACCGGGTTTTTTTTACGAAAATATGCGTTAGAGCATCGCAGATTCCGTAAAAAACCCGGTTTCTTTGGTTTTGTATAGGACTTATGCACGGGTGGTCAGAAACCGGGTTTTTTTTACGAAAATATGCGTTAGAGCATCGCAGATTCGGTAAAAAACCCGGTTTCTTTGGTTTTGAAGCCTACGCCGAGGAACTTATGCTTTCATATATTCTGCCATTTGCTTTTCCAGCCTAGCCAACAAAGTATCCACATCTGTTGCGGCTTCCTCAAAACAAATAGGAGGTTCAGGTTTAGGTTCAAATAGAATCAACTTGATTTGACCTTCGCCGATCGCTACAATCGCCACTTCTTTCTCAGGTTTGTGAGCGTTCAACACACCTAAAATTTCCTGAATATGACTTTTAACTTTACGGTTTAATTCCTCTACAGCCTCTTTTTTACAATACACAAAACGCGCTGTTCCGGCAATATCAATGCCCAAAATATCCTCACTTTCTTCTCCCCTTTCCAGAAAGAGCCCCCAAGCCAAAGCCGCCAATTCTTGTTGATTAGCTTTCACAAATTTATCTAACTTGCGACGCCAGTTATTTTCATCTTTTTTTTCTGACTCAGGGGGTTCAAATAGAAACATTTTCTCTTCTTGCTTGTAGAAACTAATATTTTGCAGTTTGCAGTTTGTAGTCAGTAGTTATTGGTTATTTGTGATTGGTTATTTGTGATTGGTTATTTGTGATTGGTGATTTGTGATTGGTTATTTGTGATTGTTTGGTGTGCATAACTAATAACTAATTACTAATTCCCAATTCCCAATGCCCAATTCCCAATGCCCAATTCCCAAAAAGCGCTACGTTTCTATTTTATACCAGATTGCACCCGCCAGAGCGACGAATAAACTCCGTCATGTTCGAGCAGTTGTTCGTGCTGTCCCGATTCTACCACTCGCCCATCTTCCATGACAAAAATGCAGTCAGCATTGCGGACAGTGGAAAGACGGTGGGCGATCGCAATTGTAGTACGATTCTTAGTAATTCGTTCGAGCGATCGCTGAATAGCCGCCTCCGTCTCATTATCCACCGCTGAAGTAGCTTCATCCAGAATCAAAATTGGTGGATTCTTCAAAACAGCCCTAGCAATTGCAATCCGCTGGCGTTGTCCCCCCGACAATTTTTGACCGCGTTCCCCCACAATTGTCTCATAACCCTCCGGTAATTGCGCGATAAATTCGTGTGCTTCCGCAATTTTAGCCGCATCTATTATCTCTGAATTAGTTGCATTAAAACTGCCATAAGCAATATTTTGTGCCACCGTACCATGAAACAAAAACACATCCTGACTCACCAATCCGATCGCCCGACGCAAATCTTTTAAATTCAGTTTAGTTAATTCTATGCCATCCAAAGTTATCTTTCCATATTGTACCTCATAAAGCCGCAAAATTAACTTAACTAACGTACTTTTTCCCGAACCAGTAGGGCCAACTATCGCCGTAGTTTTTCCCGCCATTAGCGTCAAGGAAAAATATTGTAAAATCGGTCTTCTTTGATTGTAAGAAAAAGTCACATTTTTAAATTCCAGCGCCCCCTTAATCGAACTGATGGGCAACCGAATATCTCCAGTCCGAATTGCGATCGGAGTATCCAGCAAACTCATCACCCGATTAGTAGAAGCCATCGCCCGCTGATACTGATCCAGAGTGTCCCCCAGCCGAGTCAAAGGCCACAGCAACCGCTGCGTCAAAAACACCAAAACGCTGTAAGTTCCCACAGACAATCTGCCCGCCACAACTTCCAAACCCCCCAGAAATAGCGTAGCAATAAAACCCAAGAAAATCAGAATCCGAATCAACGGAATAAAAGCAGCAGAAAGTAAGATCGCCCGTCGGTTACTTTGGCGATAAGCTTCGCTTTGAGTTGCGATACGCTGAGTTTCATAATCTTCGGAAGTAAAACTTTTAATAGTAGTAATTCCGCTCAAATTATTCAACAGTTGACCGTTCAAAAAACTCACTTTTTCCCGCACATCCCCATAGAGAGGAGCGAGGCGATTTTGAAAAGCGATCGAACCCCAAACAATAAACGGTATCGGCAGCATTGACAGCACAGCAACAGCAGGAGATGCGGCAAAAAAAGCAGCACCAATAATAATTACCGTTGTAATTACCTGAATTACATCATTAGCGCCGCCGTCCAAAAAACGCTCCAATTGATTGATATCATCATTCAGAATAGATATCAAACCACCCGTGCTGCGTTCTTCAAAATAAGCTAATTCTAATTCTTGCAAATGACTGTAAGCTTCCAGGCGCAAATCATGCTGAATATTCTGAGCCAAATTGCGCCACAAATAATCATAGGCATATTCAAAAATAGATTCCAAAGCCCAAACAACCGCGCTCAAAATAGTAATAATTGCCAGTTGCCAAAAAACATCTTTTACGCCCCACTGAGCGAGAATCGAATCTTGATTTTTCACCACCACATCAACAGCAATCCCGATTAATGCCGGCGGCGCTAAGTCGAAGAGTTTATTCAGAAATGAACAGATAGTTGCTAGCCAAGTTTGAAGCCGATAGCGGCGCCCGTATTTTAGCAGCCGCTTCAAAGGATGGGTAGATTTAGGGGAATTTGGTAACAATTGAGGATGGGGGTAATATCAATTCCGGTGACACCGGAATGGTTGACAGTTGACAGTTGACAGTTGACAGTTGACAGTTGACAGTTGACAGTTGACGCTTGACAGTTGACGCTTGACAGTGAAACCATTGCTATTATTGCATTTGCCTGATTCCTGATTCCTGATTCCTGATTCCTTCCCGGCGTTACATCCGTTAAATCCGTTAGAAAATCCGTTGCCGAATTGACCTCCGTTACATCCGTTAAATCCGTTACAAAATCCGTTGCCGAACTTCCTTCTGTTATATCTTGCACCATTCTCTTTAACCCGTCGAGGGTTAAAACCCCCCTATCACAGCGAAAGTCGGTTAAAACCGACTGAAAAGTTGAGATGAAAAGGTTTTTAGTCATCATAGCCAGGACTTTCGCCCTTGAGACAGGGGTTGCAACCTAAGAGCGGTTATTGCAACTGATGCCTCATGTGAGTTTTAACTGACTAATAATTTCAATTTTAGTTTTTTACCTATGAGATTTACAGTCCTCTTAAGAGGACTTTAGCTGTTAGCCCGGGGTTTGCAACCCCAGGCGGGCTTTTTGCTGCAACCAGCACCGACAAATAGCGCCTGCTTACGCTTTAAAGGTTAACACAGGCTTGATTGTAGCGACTACATCAACCATTTGCGCCTCTACTTGAGCTTCAATTACTGGTTGAATAGGCTCAGCAGATGCCAGTGCTTCTTCTATTCTGCACTCCTTCCGTCAGGTAATGAAATCTACCCTAGTTAAACCCCTTTGCTTCCACCGAAAAACCCTCTGGGAGCAAGACTTCCGCTGTTGTGGCACTGACATCTTGCCAGTGTTCTTTCAGAGAACTATTGAGACAAATTGATTAGAAATTGCGATCGTAACTAACATCAATACCTGGCAGAGACAAAGCTCGCAAAAGCCTGTTCATTTTTTTTTATGCTGCATAAATAGTCGGTTGCTGGTTGCATCACAACCCCCACAAATTGAAGAGATGTTGTAGGTAGTAAAAGACTTTGGTTCAGCAGCCGCAATCTTTTTGCATAAAAGTTGAAAGGCAACTTTTATAATTAATACAATTATGACATATCGCTTTCGATGTGTCAACTAAATGAAACATGAAATTGTGGGGTGGGCGGGACGCCCGCCCTACCTACAAATACAATTAATTTATGGCAATTCTCAGCAACAGGAGGCACGAGTGACGAGCGGCAATAGGTAATAGGTAATAGGTAATAGGTAATAGGTAATAGGTAATAGGTAATAGGTAATAGGCAATAGGTAATAGGTAATAGGTAATAGGTAATAGGTAATAGGTAATAGGTAATAGGTAATGCCCTATACCCTATACCCTATGCCCTATACCCTATACCCTATGCCCTATGCCCTATGCCCTATGCCCTATGCCCCATTACCTATTAAAGAAAATACCTCACCGTCGTCATCACCAGACTTCTCTTAGCCCGCAAAGCCGCTTTCAAAAAGAAAGCAGTTTGATTGTGCAGCAATCCCTCCCACCAATTTCGCGTCACAAAAGCCGGAATAATCAGCGTTAAAAACACCCCCGGACGCTGCTCTTCAAACAAAGTCAAAAAGTGAGTCAAAGCCTCGCCAACAGAACGGTAAGGAGATTCTAAAATTTCCAAAGGAATATCAGACTGCAAATCTTGCCAAGACGCTTGTAATTTTGCTCTATCTGTCAAACCAATATCAACGTGAACTGCCACAACTTCATCAGCAATTAAACGAGCATAATCAAGAGCATCCAAAGTTCCCCGATGCAACTGCCCAACTAACACCACTGCCGGATGTTTTGCTACCTTAACTTTAGGTCTTGGAGGATAAGACTTCGGTTCTATTCCCTGAATGCTCAAGCGAGCCGCTACATACCGATAATGCCGCCGAATCCCTAAAAACAAACAGACTACGATCGGAATAGTTACTACCACAACCCAAGCCCCCAAAAGGAATTTCGTTGCGACAATTACCATCAAAACTAGCAGTGTTGCTACCGCACCAATACCGTTCATCAAAGCACTGGGCACCCAACCTTTCCCCCGCTCTTTCAGCCAGTGAATTACCATGCCAGATTGGGATAAAGTAAAAGAAGTAAAAACCCCAACCGCATAGAGCGGAATCACCGCAGTAGTGTCGCCTCGGAAGATGATAATTAACAACGCAGCGCAGAGACTGAGCAGAGTAATTCCATTAGAATAAACCAGGCGATCGCCCAAAAGCGACAACTGTCTCGGCAAAAACCCATCTCGCGCCAAAAAATAACAAAGTCGCGGAAAATCCGCATAACTGGTATTCGCCGCCAACAGCAAAATCAACAGAGTTGCTATCTGCAAGTAGTAATAAAATATGCCAACTCCAAAAATATCTTTTCCTAAGATAGAAAGGAGCGTTTCGTTTTCTCTAGGAACCACTTGATAAATATGAGCCAAGTAACTAATTCCCAAAAACATCACTCCCAGAATTACCCCCAAATAGGTCAAAGTCAGCCGCGCATTTTTCCATTCAGGAGGCTTAAAAGCCAACACCCCGTCCGATATCGCTTCAACTCCAGTCAGGGCCGTACAGCCCGCCGCAAATGCGCGCGCGATCAGAAATAATCCCAAAGGTTCCTTACCTGGAATATTTTCTAATGTCGGCAAAACGTGACCTGTTGCTTGTTGGTATAAACCCGTGCCAATCAAGATAAAAATGCCCAGGATAAACGCATAGGTAGGAACCATAAATATATTGCCAGATTCCCGCAATCCCCTGAGATTAGCAAACATGATGAGGACAATAAAAACTAAGCACAGTTCAACTGTGTAGAATTGCAGTCCGGGAACTGCTGAAGTCAAGGCCGCCACCCCAGCCGAAATACTGACAGTTACAGTTAAAATGTAGTCAATCATCAGCGAAGCTGCTGCGATCAAACCTGGATAAATACCCAAGTTTTCTCGCGCTACAATGTAAGCGCCGCCGCCGTTTGGGTAAGCTTTAATCGTCTGTCGATAAGAAAGTGCAACGATCGCCAACAGTAAAATAATAATCCCCGAAATAGGCAGCGATAAACTCAAACTACTACTCCCCGCTAGTAATAGCACAAGCAGAGTTTCTTGAGTAGCGTAGGCAACAGACGAAAGTGCATCGGAAGCAAGAACAGCTAGTCCAGTAGCGTTGCTCAATCGTTCGTGAATAGATGCACTGGTGGGCAAAGATTCACCCAGTAAAACTCGCTTAAGTCGAGAATAAGTGTACATTGAAAGCCAATATATAGACGTTCACGATCATACCTGTAGGGTGCGCAATGCGCACCTTACTAACGTTTAATTTTTAGAGGAATAACGCCAAACAATCACGTCTGTAGGGTGCGCAGCGCGCACCTTACCTATATATATAGTGTGTAGTGCGCACTGCGCACCTTANNTTCTCGCTGCTTGAGTCAGCTTCAGCTTTTGTTCCAAAGCTGGCCAATCTTCAGCTTCGATATCGCTGATGAATTCGTCGAGACAGTCGCGGTAAATAGAGAGCGATCGCAATAATTCCACCCGATTGTACCTCGCCACCATCACTCCCAACTCAGGGTTGCCACCCCCAACCCGACTCGTGTCCCGAAAACCAGAGCTCGCCAAATGTTGCGCTAAATTAACAATATGCCGATCGCCCTCTCGATCGCAGGCCGCAACCAGCGTCGCACTCGCAAACAGCGGCAAATGAGAAATCCCAGCCACAGCCCGATCGTGCTCTTCTGGGCCGCACCGATAAACATGAGAACCCAGCAACCGCGCAATTTCCTCAACCCCCTCCACCGCAGCCGCCGGCGTCTCAGCAGTCGGAGTCAGCACATAGGGCCGGCCCACAAACAAATCCCGCACCGCCGCCTCAATCCCGCTCTCAGCAGTACCCGCCATCGGGTGTCCCCCCACAAACTGAGGCCANNGTGCAGATAAAAACCACATCGGCGGAGGCAATGTCAGACAGATGCACACTGGCTCGATCGGCAACACCCCGATCCACCGCCCTGTGGCAAGTTTGCTCCCGGCTCGAAACCCCAAAAACATAAAACCCGCGCGATCGCAAATCCAGCCCGATCGAGCCGCCAATCAAACCAAGTCC
>DPLL01000518.1 GCA_003542015.1 Microcoleaceae cyanobacterium UBA9251
GAAGCTATAATCGCCTCAAACAGTAGATTCAGGAGATAAAAATTATGTGTTTGGCAGTACCTGGAAAAATCCTTTCTATTCAAGGCGAAGACTTGATGCGATCGGGTAAAATTAGTTTTAGTGGTGTTGTGAAAGAGGTCAATCTTGCCTATTTGCCAGAAGCGCAGATCGGTGATTATGCAATTATTCATGCAGGCGTGGCGATCGCCACCGTAGATCCAGAAGAAGCAGAACAAACTTTACTAGATTTGCAAGAAATCTCAACCACGATAGATAAAACGCGATGAAATATATTGATGAATACCGCGATGCTAAACTCGCCCAGGAATACGCACAGGCGATCGCCGAAATTACAACCCGCCCTTGGACATTGATGGAAATTTGCGGCGGACAAACTCACACGATCGTCAAATACGGGATCGATCGCCTTATTCCTAAAGAGATCACCCTGATTCACGGGCCTGGTTGTCCTGTCTGCGTCACGCCGATTCAACTAATCGATTGGGCGATCGCGATCGCTGCCAATCCTAACGTAATATTATGCTCATTTGGCGATATGTTGCGCGTCCCCGGTAGCACCACCGACTTGTTGCGCGCCAAAGCCTCTGGTGCAGATGTACGCATGGTCTATTCTCCTCTTGATGCGGTTAAATTGGCCGGACAACATCCCCAGACGCAAGTCGTATTTTTTGCCGTAGGCTTTGAAACCACAGCCCCAACGACTGCTTTAGCGATCGCCCAAGCGGCCCATTTAGGCTTAGACAATTTCTCCATTCTCTGTGCTCATGTGCTTGTACCACCAGCCATGACCGCAATTTTAAGCTCACCCGATCGCACCATGCAAGGATTTTTGGCAGCCGGTCATGTTTGCACAGTGATGGGATATACCGAATATGAAGCGATCGCCGATCGATTTCAAGTTCCGATCATCGTCACAGGTTTTGAGCCTATCGATATTCTCCAAGGGATTTATCTCTGTGTGAAACAGTTAGAAACAGGTAAAGCCGAAGTAGAAAATCAATATGCACGTTCTGTCAAAAGAGCAGGAAACCAACAGGCGATCGCCATGATCAATGAAGTTTTTGAAGCTACATCTAGGCAATGGCGAGGTCTAGAAGAAATTCCTCAGAGTGGACTAAAAATTAAAGAGAAGTATGCAAAATTTGATGCTCAAAATAGATTCGATTCTGCTGCTTTTCAGTCTAGCGAAGTGCGCGAATCACCCCTCTGCATTAGCGGTTTAATATTGCAAGGAACGCGCAAACCCCATGAATGTCCCAGCTTTGGCAAAGCCTGTACACCCGAACGACCACTCGGAGCACCAATGGTTTCTTCTGAAGGCGCTTGTGCAGCCTATTATCAGCATGGAATCGCGATCGCCAGTACGGTTAATTGAAGAATTCCAAACAAGTTTACAGCGTATTCCAGGTTTATGAAGTACAGTAGGGACACTCCAAGAGCCGTGTCCATATTACCGTACCCTTCTTCGTGTCAACTTAACGTTAAACGTAGTACCGGTCTGCTGTTTGACTATTAGGACTCGATCCCCCCTAACCCCCCTTCTTAAGGGGGGAACAAGAGTCCGATCTTTCGTCCCCTTTCTTAAGGGGGATTTAGGGGGATCTAGACTCAGGTAAAAACGAGATTTCTCAAGGGTTTTAGGCTGGTTGTTGACACGAAGAAAGGCGAAAGCCTTTGTCCCTACCCGTTATCTGTAGTTATCCACTATTTGTACAATAGCGATCGCGCCCCTGTTCTTTTGCTTGATATAGCGCTTTGTCTGCATAAGCAACCAGCGTATCTGGCTCAATTTCTAACCTTGGGATAAGGGAGGCGATTCCCAGACTAACTGTGACGATATCCTTGACATTAGAATGTTCATGGGGAATCGCCAAATTGTGAATAGCTTGCTGAATGCTTTGTGCCACCTTAATCCCTCCCTTTACATCCGTATTGGGGAGAAGTATCACAAATTCTTCGCCGCCGTAACGCGCCACTAAATCAGCGGGACGACGAACTTCCTGCTGTACTGCTTGTGCTAACCTGACTAGACAATCATCACCGGCCAGATGACCATAGTAGTCGTTGTAGCATTTGAATTTATCAACATCGAACAAAATAAGTGAAAGTGGCTGTTGTTCTCGCGCTTGGCGTAGCCATTCTCTTTCTAGGCGATTATCGAAGCAGCGACGGTTAGCCAATTGAGTCAAACCATCCAGATTCGCTAGTTTTTCTAGTTTCTGATTTGCATCTTGCAGAGCCAATTCCATTTGTTTCCGTGCGGTGATATCACGCACGGTAATGGCAAAACCATCACCTAACTTTACTGCTACAAAGTGATACCAACAAGACTCACCAGATGGATAGTAAAAATCCCGTTCTAAAGGTTCCCCCATCTCGACAATCTCAACGAAGCGAGCAAATAGTTCTGGATCAAGACGGCTCAGCAATTTTTTGAGCACCAATTTGCCGATCATATCTTCACGCCTATTTCCAAAGGCTCTAGCAATTACAGGGTTGACAACTAAACAACGAAAATCTTCAATATCTCCCGTTGTGGGTTCGCGGACAGCTTGCATAGCCACAATACCATCGAGTGAACTATTCAAAATGCTGACCAGCAATGCTCTAGACTGATAAAGTACCTCTTCTGCTTCCCGGCGCTGAATAACTTCTTTTTCCAAAAGTCTTTGTTGGCGTTGAATTGTTAACTGATTTTCTAGCCGCGCTACTACTTCTTCGATCTGAAAGGGTTTGGTAATGTAATCAATTCCACCTGACTTAAAGGCCGTTACCTTGTCAAAAACATCATCTAAAGCACTAATAAAAATAACAGGAATGCTGCGTAATTCCTCATCGGCTTTGATAATTCTACAGACTTGATAGCCATCCATTTCTGGCATTTTGATATCTAACAATATGACATCTGGTCGCTTCACATTCACCGTTTTCAGTGCCATTCGCCCACTGGTGACGCTGCGAACAGTGTAGCCGAGTTTGAGGAGCAAATCGCTTAATAGTTGCAGATTCTCTGGAATGTCATCTACCAGGAGAATATTACCTTTGTTTTCTGTTTCAGAATCATGATTCATTAGTTATCAGGGGTTCGGCTAAGTCAACCAACTGTTCAAATTTAAATTTTCGAGCCAGTTTTGTCAGTGATTGTATCAGAAGAGTTTCGGTTTTTGGAATTTGTCCTATCAGTTGTAAGACAAGGCTAGTATTAGCTTCAAGAGCAGCTTCGTATAGTTGAGTAATCCATTTTTGAGGCATACAGGTAAGATTTTGCGATGTCAAGACGCTTTCAGATGGCTCATCTATTGTGGGCAAAATTGTTTCTGCAAATATATATTTTACACCAAGATGTTTAGCCAGGGCCTCAAAAATGGTTTGTTCAGTAAAGGGTTTGCGAAGAAAGTCATCACATCCAGCCGAGAGAACTATGGCTTTTTCTTCTTCTAATACACTTGCAGTTAAAGCAATCACCGCCGTAGCATTGCCTTTTGTGGTGGATTTGATATATTTTGTAGCTTCGTAGCCGTCCATCACAGGCATTCTCATGTCCATGAAGATTAAATGAGGTTCCCATTCATCCCAAATAGTTATGGCTTCTTGTCCATTACTAGCTTCTTTCACCTCAAATCCTAAAGGACTCAGCAGCTTAATTAATAATTGTAAATTTATCAGTTTATCATCGACCGTGAGAATTTTATATGTAGGTTGGCCGGGAGCTAGCCCCAGCACTCTTGGATGTTCTTCTGTACTATTGCTGACTGTTGGTTGACCCAATTTCGCCTGAATATAGAATTGGAAAGTTGTGCCTTTTCCTAAGTCGCTTTCTACGGAAATATCCCCTCCCATCAGTTGCACAAATTTCCGACTTATTGCCAAACCCAATCCCGTTCCTTCTTGCAGATCTTTTCCAGCTTGCGCTTGAGAAAAAGCCTCAAAAATATTTGGCAATTCTGCTGCGGCAATACCTACCCCAGTATCACGCACCCGAAAATGAAGATGAAAAACATCTGTTGTTTCTTGCTCTCCCTGAAAGACATAGAGAGTAATTTGACCTGACGAGGTAAATTTGATGGCATTACTGAGTAAATTAACGATCACCTGACGCAATTTGACTTCATCAGTACAGATATAGCGGGGGACATTTTCAGTCCGCTGGAATAGCAACTTTAAACCCGCATTAGTAGCTCGTAAATGCAGCATATCTTCTAAATCATCCAGCAAGCGATACAGGTCAAAATCGCGGGGATTGAGTGTGGTTTTACCTGCTTCGATTTTGGATAAATCGAGAACATTATTAATCAGCGTTAATAGGTAATCACCACTGCGATAGATGATCCCAGCATTTTCAGAATGGTCAGCCGGGAGGTTGTTAGAACGCAACATTAACTGCGAAAAGCCCAGAACAGCATTGAGAGGCGATCGCAATTCATGGCTCATGTTGGCAATAAAGGTACTTTTAGCTTGATTTGCTACTTCCGCTTTTTCTTTCGCAATTGCCAATTCTGCCGTCCTCTCCTGTACTCGCTGTTCCAACGTTTCTAAGGATGTTTGTAACTGTTCCGCCATCTGATTAAAAGAATCTGCCAAAGTTTCGAGTTCAGAAACTCCTTTGATCTCTACTTTCTGACTCAGTTCACCACTGGCGAACGCGCCACTGGCTTGACTCAACCGCCTAATCGGTGCAGTAATCAAATTTGAGGTAATAATTCCTAATCCTGTGGCGATTCCTAAAGTCAATAGACAAAGTAAAATTGTTATTTTGCTATTGTTATTAATTTGTCCCATAAATTCAGACTCTGGGATCGCCGTCACCATCAACCAGTCCAGACCATATTTATCTCGGTAAGGTACAACCTGAGCAAATAGTGTGTTTCCCTTAACGGCCACTTTAAAGTAGCGATGAGTTTGAATTTTGCTTAAATCTTTGTATTGCTGTTTGAGTTGAGTAGCAATCGCCTTTGTCCATCTATCCCGACTTTCAGTAGCAGGTAAACGAGTTGGCGGTTTCTTCCCATGATTCAGATAGGGAAGCTCTAGGGTGGATGTAGCAACTAGATCGCCGGAACGATCTATAATAAAATCTTGTCCTAATTGTGATAAATTCAGTTGATTTAAAAAAGTGCTCAGATCCGACAACATTAAACTAGAGTTAAAGACACCTTGAAATTTTCCAGCAGCATCGAAAATAGGAAATGCTGCATTTATAGTCAATGATGGGGCAATTTTGGAAACATCAATCTCTGACCAAGTTTGTTTTTTAACTGCTTTGGCGTGTAGATACCAGGGTGCTGCCGTATGATCCACTGCCACTGCATAAGTATGTTTGCGAGGCTTACCGTCTTGATTTACCAAATAGTGATTCTGTATTTTTTGTTGCCCATAACTGACTTTATATAAGAAAAGTGTGCCAATATGGATATTTTTTTCCGCCGTTAGTTTGTGGGCTAATTCAACAAACTCTTGGTTCATAATCCGTCCATAACCCATTTGTTTTCCCTGTTCATTAACATAGGAGGTTATAGCCAATGTTGGAGTTAAGTTAATCTGCTGCCACAAGTGCTGACGCATTTGCTCAAAGTCCTTGATGTTAAGGCGACCCTGTTGAACAGCACGATAATTAACAGCTATTGTTTGCTGTGGAGTTTGTAGAGATGTGTTGAGGTGATCCTGTACTCGATTTTTTGCCTGATCCATTAACTGATACGCCATATCTTCTACCGCTTTTTGTCCACTGCGATAGGACAAATAGCCCACCAATCCCACTGCTCCGACAATTTGCAACACAAAGGGGACAATTAGCACTAATCTCAGGGGAATTTGTCGAGATTTTGGGGATTTAGGGAGGCGTTGGCGTAGCCTCTCTTTGGGAGAATTGCTATTCATAATCTGCGAGGAGATTTCAAAGGATTTTTGTTGGAAAAAGAATCAAACTAATTGATCTAATGTCAGCGATCCGGCGAGGGAAGCTAACACCCAATTACGTCCTTGATTATTAGCAATGTAAGTGCTGTATAATTACTCACAGTACCCTCAGCAAGGTAAGTGAAGTTACAGATGACCAATTAAGGAGAAATTTCAGAACAGGATATTTGTACACAGTATATTTTACCTGCTTTGGTTCGAGGGGGGTGGGATGTCAGCAAGCAAGTCCGAGAACAGGTATATTTTACCGATGGTCAGATTTATGTCAAGGGGAATCAGACGCGACGGGGGAAAGCGAAAAAAGCCGAATCTTGCGATTTCACCCATATTTCAACATCTTGGATAATTAAATGCTATCTTTATTGTGTTCAAGATGAAATTATCAGATTTGCTCCTGCCACAGCCCAAAAAAACATTTATGTTAAAATAATCACATCTTTACTTTTTCCCCTCCCTCCCGCCGCACAAAAAGCGATCGTTGAAAAATGCGATCGCCAGATGGAAACAATCGACCAACTCGAACCACAAATCAAACACCGCCAACAACTCGCAGAAGACCTCATGGGAACCGTCCAGAGCGAAGCCTTTACATAACCTTAATTATCTCTTAATCTGTAGCCTATCGGATCTGCTCTACTACATCAACCAACTGCTAAAATTAAAAATAACCAGTAATTTTTGTTAAACATTGCATGAAAAAAAATATCCATTTAACGAAAGAAACTAATTCTCATTCTGCATTTATCCGATCAGAAAAGCAATAATTATAGGACTTACGCGGTGCAATTTTTACACTATTTGTGGGTGGCAACCCTACAGATAGAGTTTGTGCGTAATTCATGAATTAGCAACAGAACTCAGAAAATTGCATATCCTCCATGCCATTCTAGATCGGGTTGCAATTTTTTGAGTAGTAGGTTAACCTGGTTCACGATAGAGAAATTCTAGTTAGACAAAATAGCAAATTGATAGCTAATAACAGGAGGATGACATGGATAAAATCTCAATAAATCAAAAATCTATATGCGATCCCGCCCATGACATTTGGAAAGCGCAGCGCCATCCCCTTGATTGTATTTTTCGTCCCCGCTCCGTTGCTGTGATTGGTGCCAGTGAAAGAGAGGGCAGTGTGGGACGGACTATGCTGTGGAACTTGATTCGCAGTCCCTTTGGCGGCACGGTTTTTCCGGTCAATCCCCAGCGTCATAGTGTCTTGGGAATCAAGTCCTATCCTGATATTGCTAGTGTACCTGAAGTTGTGGATCTGGCGGTGATTGCTACGCCTGCGGCAACAGTTCCCCAAGTAATTCGAGAATGTGTGGCGGCTGGGGTAAAAGGCGCAATTATTGTTTCTGCGGGTTTCAAAGAGATTGGTGAGGCGGGTGCAGCTTTAGAACAACAAGTTCTCGCAGAAGCGCGGCGGGGAGGGATGCGAATTATTGGGCCCAATTGTCTCGGCTTAATGAATCCTCTCGTAGGGCTAAATGCCACTTTTGCAGGGACGAGCGCCCGTTCTGGTAACGTCGCCTTCATTAGTCAAAGTGGGGCGCTCTGTACTTCGATTTTAGACTGGAGCTTGGGCGAAAATGTGGGATTTAGTGCCTTTGTCTCGATCGGCTCAATGCTTGATGTTGGTTGGGGAGATTTGATTGAATACCTCGGTGATGATCCCTATACCCACAGCATCGTTTTATATATGGAATCGATCGGGGATGCTCACGCATTTCTATCTGCTGCCCGCGAAGTAGCAATGGATAAGCCGATTATTGTGCTGAAAGTTGGACATACAGAAGCAGCAGCTTTAGCGGCGGCTTCCCACACTGGTGCTTTAACTGGCAGTGATGAAGTGCTAAATGCTGCTTTCCGTCGCTGTGGTGTGTTGCGTGTCCATACGATTTCCGATCTGTTTGATATGGCGGAAATTTTGGCTAAACAACCGCGCCCTAAAGGAAATCGGCTCTCGATTGTGACTAATGCTGGGGGCCCAGGGGCGATCGCTACTGATGCGCTAATCAGTGGTGGCGGTGCATTGTCGGAATTAGCACCAGAGACAGTACAGAAACTCAATCAATTTTTACCCGCTCAATGGAGTCATCATAATCCGATCGATATTTTAGGTGATGCTAGTAGCGATCGCTATGCCCAAACTTTAGAAGTAGTTGCTAACGATCCTAATAGCGATGGTTTGTTAGTAATCTTAACTCCCCAAGCGATGACCAATCCCACCCAAACAGCGGAAAAACTCAAGGCTTATAGCAAATTAGGGAAGCCGATATTATCCAGTTGGATGGGCGGTGCAGAAATTGCAGCAGGAACGCAAATTCTCAATCAGGCAAATATTCCTACTTTCCCCTATCCCGATACCGCTGTCAGATTGTTTAACTATATGTGGCAGTATACCTACAATTTGCGGGGCATTTATGAAACTCCTTCTCTACCTACTGACTCCGATCTTCATTCGCCCGATCGCATTTTGGCAGAACAGATTTTGACAAGGGTACGCAATAGCGATCGNNTTGAAGCTGTGGAAATTGCCGATCGCTTCGGTTATCCCGTAGTTCTGAAACTGCATTCAGAAACGATTTCGCACAAAACTGATGTTGGTGGTGTACAGCTAAATCTGGGTGATGCGGCGGCTGTCAGTCAAGCGTTTGAGGCGATCGCCTCAAAAGTACGTTCCATTGATCCCCAGGCATTTTTGGGCGTAACTGTGCAACCAATGGTCAAAATGGAAGGTTATGAGCTAATTTTAGGTAGTAGTCTTGATCCCCAGTTTGGCGCGGTGATGCTGTTTGGTATGGGTGGTCAATTGGTGGAAATCTTTCAAGACCGGGCGCTGGCTTTACCTCCCTTAAATACAACCCTGGCGCGGCGGATGATGGAACAAACCCGCATTTATAAAGCCTTGCAAGGTGTTCGCGGCAGACAGGCGATCGATCTGGCAAAACTCGAACAATTATTGGTTAGCTTTAGTCAATTGATTGTCGAACAGCCGCAGATTCGGGAAATTGATATCAATCCTCTGCTGGTTTCCCCGGAAGGGATGATTGCTCTGGATGCGCGTGTGTTGCTCCACACAACCGCAGATTTCGCCGATCGACCAGTACCCGCAATTCTTCCCTATCCAACTAAATATGTGCAGCAATGGGAGTCACGCAAGGGCGATCGCATCAAGACTCGACCGATTCGCCCCGAAGACGAGCCGCTTATGGTGCTGTTCCATCAAAATCTCTCCGAAGAGAGCGTCTATTTGCGTTATGCTCATACCGTNNGATTACGATCGCGAAATGCTCCTAGTCGCCGATTACAAAGATCCGCAAACGTCTGAACATGAGATTTTGGCAGTCGCGCGGCTGAGTAAATTACACGGTACTAACGAAGCCGAATTTGCTCTAATCGTGAGCGATCACTATCAAAATCAAGGCTTGGGAACAGAACTATTAAGACAGCTACTAGAAATTGGGAAGGAAGAACAACTGGATGCCATCGTGGGTTATATTCTGACCAGCAATTACATGATGCAGAGCATTTGTCGGAAGTTAGGATTTCAATTCCAGCCCGATCGAGAAACAGGAATGTTGAAAGCTATTTTTGTACAAGCTCCCTAAGTACAATTGGTTTTATGAATCACCCTTCCGTTCTAGTCGTTGACGACGAACCCGATAACTTTGATGTGATTGAAACCCTCTTGAGCGATCGGGATTATCAACTGCATTATGCAGCCAACGGTCAAGAGGCGATCGCATCCCTCGACACCTTCAATCCCGATCTTATTTTGCTCGATGTGATGATGCCAGGAATAGACGGCATCGAAGTTTGTCGGCTAATCAAAGCCCTGTCAAAATGGCAAGCCGTTCCGATCATTATGGTGACAGCATTAAGCTCAAAATCCGACCTAGCCCATTGTCTAACCACCGGAGCCGACGACTTCATTAGTAAACCAGTCAATGGGATTGAACTGCGAGCCCGCGTCCATTCAATGCTCAGAATCAAGCAACAGTATAACGACCTGCAAACCCTGCTAAAATTGCGAGAAGATATGGTCTACATGGTAGTCCACGATTTACGCAATCCCCTGGCTGGTATCTTGCTTGGCTTGGAACTCCTAAGAAGCGTAGAGTATCCCAGAGAAAAACAAAACAGCAAACTGACTCAAATTTACTCATCAGCACAAGCAATACAGGTATTAATTGACGATTTATTGCAAATTGCTTTACTCGAATCCGGTAAAATTCGTCTCAATTGCACAGAAGTTGATCTCTGCGATCTCATACAATCTGCCCGATCAAACTTTGAAGCGATCGCCACTCAAAAAAATCAGTTGCTGGTCACTCAATTACCAGAAACACCCAGTAGGAAAGTCTCTGTTGATGCCACCATGATACATCGAACGCTAGATAACCTCCTCTCGAATGCAATTAAGTTTTCCCCAGCCAATAGTCAAATCATAGTGAATGTAGAATTTCTCACATCTGGCGATGCCAAAATCCAGGTCATCGACTCTGGACCTGGTGTTCCTGATACATTGCGGCACAAGATTTTTGAGAAATACGAGATAGGAACTCTGATGCCGGCTCTCTCTCAAATAGGGTTGGGTTTAGCTTTCTGCAAAATGGTCGTTGAGGCACATGGGGGCAAAATTTGTGTCAGAAACAACCAACCGCAAGGGGCAATTTTTGAAATCACTTTGGCCGCCGAGCTGACAACTATCACGTACCCATGAAACTTTCTACATTGAACAGATTACGGCTATGTCTGAATTCTCTATCTTAATCATTGATGATGAACCTGATAACTTTGATGTAATTGAAACCCTGTTATCCTATCGGGATTATCAATTGCATTATGCAGCCAGGGGTCAAGAGGCGATCGCTATGCTAGACACCTTCAATCCCGATCTAATTCTACTTGATGTGATGATGCCAGGAATAGACGGCATCGAAGTTTGTCGGCAAATCAAAGCCCTGTCAAAATGGCAAGCCGTTCCGATTATTATGGTGACAGCATTAAGCTCAAAATCCGACCTAGCCCATTGTCTAACCACCGGAGCCGACGACTTCATTAGTAAACCAGTCAATGGGATTGAACTGCGATCCCGCGTCCATTCAATGCTCAGAATCAAGCAACAGTATGACAAGATCCAAACCTTATCCCACCTCCAAGAAAATACCATCAATATCTTGGAAAGAACCCTCAATGAACTGCGTGGAAACTTAGCTTCTAGTCTATCCCACGAACTGAATACGCCCCTCAATGGCATCTTAGGCACAATCGGGTTGCTTGAGGACGATATCGAAGACATGGATATCGCCGAAATCCGTGAGATATTAAGCATGGCAGATCAATCTGCCCGTCGCTTAGAAAAATTAACGAAAAAATTCCTGATTTATTTAGAATTAGAACTATCCGCAAGTCGGCAGCAGAAGCTCGAAGTTGCCCGGACTAAATTTTCAGCTTCTGCCATTGAAGCCGCCTTAAAATCCCAGGCTGAGAGCTTCAACCGTAAAGATGATCTCATCTTGGCACTTGAGGAAGCCGATATCGCTCTATCAGAGCGATATTTATCAATGATTATTTATGAATTAGTTGATAATGCGCTGAAATTTTCCTTACCAGAAACAACCATTAAAGTTAGTAGTCAAGTCCTAGGGGAGATGCTGAATTTATCTGTACATGACTCTGGGCGGGGCATGACAGAAGATCAAATTAATAAAATCGGTGCATTCATGCAGTTTGAGCGCACAACCTATGAGCAACAGGGCCTCGGTATGGCCTTAAAAAATGTCAAGAAAATTGTCGAAATGGCGGGAGGAGAGTTCTCAATTACCAGTATCTATCAAAAGGAAACAACGGTAAATCTGACTCTGCCGATTGTCCGCAATTAGCATGAGTTTTTAGGTCAATTCCGCATCATTTCCGACCTTTCCCAGTATCATCCCAGTACCAATTTAAAACTGGTAGGGTGCGCAGTGCGCACCTTACTTTAACTTAACTTTAGACCGCTTTCAAAATCTGTTCATCAACTTAAAACTGGTAGGGTGCACAGTGTGCACCTTACTTTAACTTAACTTGAAACCGCTTTCAAAATCTGTTCATCAACTTAAAACTGCTAGGGTGCGCAGTGCGCACCTTACTTTAACTTAACTTTAAACCGCTTTCAAAATCTGTTCATCAACGGAAAAATCGATCTCGGCTTTGTCCCTTCCCGAAACCAGATAATCATTCTGAAATGAATCTTTCAAACCGGAAACTAGGTCAAATTCCGGCCGCCAGTCAAGTTCGGTAACAGCTTTATTTACTGAGGCAAAGAAGTGCTGCAATCGCATCGGAAAGGCTTTCTTTTTGCCGAAGTCAAATTGTTTCGGATCGTAATGTACAATCTTAATAGAGTCGGGTGATTTGCCTGCCGCTTGAATGCAGGCGCGAGCTAAACCGTCAAAGGTGACAAATCGATCGCCCGAAACGTTGTAAATTTGCCCGATCGCCCTTTGATTGCCCAAAACCGCCGCCATAGCACTAGCTAAATCCTGACAGTGCCCTAACTGCGTGAAGTGCATTCCGTTACCGGGAATCGGAATTGGTCGATCGCGCACAATGCGATCGAAAAACCAAGCCTCTAAATCGTTATAATTTTGCGGCCCATAAATGTAAGTTGGGCGAATAGAAGTCCAAGGCAAACCGGACTCGGCTAAATAAGTTTCAGTTTCACATTTGCCCAAATGGCGGCTTTTCGGATCGGTAGCATCCCCTTCAATATGAGGCATTTGATCCGACTTCAAATAAACCCCCGCAGAGCTCATGTAAACAAAGTGCTGCACCCTGCCTTTAAATATTTCAGCTAAAGGCTTTGTATCGCCCAGCTCGCGGCCGTTGTTGTCAAAAACGGCATCAAAGTCCTCTGCCGATAACTTGTCCTTAAGTTGGTCAGCATTTGTGCGATCGCCCTGAATTTGTTTCACACCTGAAACCGGTACCGGCTTATTGCCACGGTTGAATAGTACCACTTCATGCCCTTGAGCTGCTAAAATCTTAGTTAGATAAACCCCGATAAACCGAGTCCCGCCCATCATTAAAATTCGCATTATTTCCCATGCTCCTTACAGTTAGTATAAATATCTTACAATAAAGTTATGCCCTAGCTTTACTCAAATAGCAGTTACGCATAAATACCAGAGAAACCAGGTTTTTTACCAGTATCAAAGGCTCAAATCCAGTATTTTCGGAAAAAACCCGGTTTCTGCCTCCAAGACGATAAAATTGTGCGATAATTAGACTAAGCTCAACTTCGACTAAGCTCAACTTCGACTAAGCTCAACTTCGACTAAGCTCAACTTCGACTACGCTCAAC
>DPLL01000517.1 GCA_003542015.1 Microcoleaceae cyanobacterium UBA9251
ATGGGCACTGCCGTCTCCTGATTTACTGCTTATGCTATAGTTAAGTAGAAATCTTTGTAATTACCAATTGCTAAGATAATGCAAGCTAAAGAAATATCAATTTCCCTATCACAATCACTACTACAGTTCATTGAAAGCTACAAAATTGCTAAAGGATGCAAATCGCCATCCAAAGTAATTGAATTAGCTTTGGAATTGTTGCGGAATCAAGAACTAGAATCTGCTTACCGACAAGCATCTAGCGAAGTAGACTCCGTTTGGGATTTAACAGTTGCCGATGGATTAACAGATGAAACGTGGTGAAATTTACTATGCGAATCTCAGTGCTACAGTCGGTTCTGAGATAGACAAAAGCCGTCCCGTATTGGTGGTAAGCAATGATGCTAATAACCGTGCCGCCAATACAGTTACAATTCTACCAATTACCTCGAATATAACCCGTGTCTACCCTTTCGAGGTATTGCTAAATCCAGAGGATAGCGGTTGATCCAAATCTTCTAAAGTGCAAGTACAGCAAATACGGACAATTTCTAAACAGCGAATTACCAGCGATGCAGTCGGGAGTTTAAATGAGGAAATTATGCAGTTTGTAAATATTGCTCTAAAACTGCATTTAGATGTCGATTAACATAGAGAATTAATTCGTCAGAACCAGAGATTTACTGCCGGAAGGCTTCGCCCCTACGAGTATATTTGCAAAATCGGGACGCTCCCGTTAGTATGTCATACCAGAAAGTTAATTATGAAAACAATTTCAGTTGCAGCGATGCCATCTGAACAGGAAAAAAATGCGGGTACTCGGCTCTTTCAAACAGCACTTAAAACCATAGTAACTCTGACTTTGTTGCTATTAGTAATGCCCCTGAATCTCGCCTTGACAATCGTAGCCTTGCTCAGAGCCATCATCATCAAACCGTTCCAGTCGCGATCGCCTATAGCCAACAATCCCCAAACGATTTTGATCAGTGGCGGCAAAATGACCAAAGCATTACAGCTAGCGAGATCTTTCCACAAAGCCGGTCATCGAGTAATTTTGATAGAAACGGAGAAATACTGGCTGACTGGTCATCGTTACTCTTGGGCGATCGATCGCTTTTATACAGTACCAAATCCCCAGACAGAGGAATACCCGCAAGCTCTCTTAAAAATCGTCCAACAAGAGGGAGTTAATATTTATGTACCCGTCTGTAGTCCAGTCGCCAGTTACTACGATGCCGAAGTCCAAAGTATACTTTCTCCCCATTGTACGGTAATGCACGTAGATGTGGAAATGCTGCAAAGACTGGATGATAAGTATACATTTGCCGCCGCTGCGATCGCCTTGGGGCTGCGAGTTCCAAAGTCGTACCTGATTACAAATCCCCAGCAAGTAATCGATTTTGACTTCACTGGTGCACAGCGCAAATACATTATCAAAAGTATTCCCTACGATTCTATCCGCAGATTAGACTTAACTAAATTACCCTGCGAAACCCCAGCCGAAACTGCCGCTTTTGTCAAGTCTTTACCAATTTCTGAGAGTAAACCTTGGATTATGCAAGAGTATATTCCGGGACAAGAGTTCTGCACTCACAGTACAATCCGTGATGGTCATGTTCAGTTGCATTGTTGCTGTGAATCATCCGCATTTCAGGTAAACTATGAAAATGTCGATCGCCCGGATATCGAAAATTGGATTCGTCAGTTTGCCAAAAGCCTCAATTTGACTGGACAAGTTTCCTTTGATTTCATTCAGGCGGCGGATGATGGACAGATTTATGCGATCGAATGTAATCCCCGCACCCATTCAGCCATCACGATGTTTTACAACCATCCCGATGTAGCTAAGGCTTATTTAGAACACGATGCTCTACCTGAGACTGTGCAGCCCTTGGCATCTAGTCGCCCGACTTACTGGATTTACCATGAAATTTGGCGATTGGTGACTCATTTGTCGTCGCCCAAGCTAGTGTTTGAGCGGTTACAAATTATCACCCAAGGTAAAGATGCCATCTTCGATTGGAACGATCCATTACCATTTTTGATGGTGCATCATTGGCAAATTCCATTATTGCTATGGGGCAATTTGCAGAAGCCGAAAGAGTGGATTCGGATTGATTTTAATATTGGTAAACTTGTGGAAATAGGGGGAGATTGAGTATGTCAGTATTACGGGTTTTGCATTTAGTTGGATCGGCTGTCAGTGATTTTTACTGTAATTTGTCGCGACTTTACGCCCAAGATTGTTTGGAGAATACGGCTAATTCAGCACTGTATGAATTTCATATTGCCTATATTTCTCCCGATCGCACTTGGCGTTTTCCGACATCTCTCGATCGAAGTGCGATCGAGGCCGCTAATCCCATGTCTTTAGCGGGCGCTGTGCAGGTGCTGACGGAGCGAAAGATTGACGTAATGATCCCCCAGATGTTTTGTATCCCAGGCATGACTCAATACCGCAGCTTGTTCGATTTGCTGCATATTCCTTATGTGGGTAATCCCGCAGAGTTGATGGCGCTGGTGGCTGATAAAGCGAAGGCTAAAGCAGTGGTAGCAGCCGCTGGGGTAAGTGTACCATTAGGAGAAATTGTCCGTGGGGGCGATCGACCTTCGATTGATTTCCCAGCCGTACTTAAGCCAGTGAATAGTGATAATTCCATTGGAGTGGCTTTCGTGAAAAATGCTGCTGACTATGATGCAGCTTTGGAGACAGCATTAACTCATTCAGATGAAGTGCTAGTAGAAAAATTCATTGAATTGGGTAGAGAAGTTCGCTGTGGAATTATCGTCAAAGCAGGCGAGTTAGTCTGTTTACCGCTAGAAGAGTATGCTCTAGATGCTGATACCAAACCGATTCGGAGTTATGCTGATAAGCTGAAACAAAATGATGATGGCAACTTGAGCTTGACCTCTAAGGATAGTACCAAATCGTGGATTGTTGACACCAGCGATCCGATTACGGAGAGAGTTTGGGCGATGGCGAGAAAATGCCACATCGCTTTAGGTTGTCGCGATTATAGTCTATTTGATTTTCGCATCGATCCGCAGGGACAACCTTGGTTCTTGGAAGCGGGGCTTTACTGTTCTTTTGCTCAGAAAAGTGTGCTTTCTACTATGGCCAAAGCATCAGGAACTTCTCTGGATACTTTTTTTGAAAGTATGTTGCAAAATGCCTTATTTGAAATCCCAAATAACTAAGAAATTAGGACACGGCAGTGCCGTTTCCCTACAATATTATTTTGGGTAGGGACACTCCAAAAGCCCATAGGTGTCAACTTAACGTCAAACCCCTTCAGAGACTACTGTTTGACTATTAAGCCTAGATCCCCCCTAACCCCCCTTCT
The DNA here is from genome assembly GCA_003542015.1 of Microcoleaceae cyanobacterium UBA9251. Classification (GTDB taxonomy): domain Bacteria; phylum Cyanobacteriota; class Cyanobacteriia; order Cyanobacteriales; family Microcoleaceae; genus Microcoleus. The sequence goes on from DPLL01000517.1 coordinate 3,324, forward strand.
TAAGGGGGGGACAGGAGTCCGATCTTTCGTCACCCCCTACTCCCCTTCTTAAGGGGGATTTAGGGGGATCTAGACTCAGGTAAAAACGAGATTTATCAAGGCTTTCAGGCTTAAGTTGACACCTATGGGCAGTGCCGTTTCCCTACGGTATCGCCTAGTCTTTGTTGCCGTTTTATGGAGAATAGCGGGCTCGAACCGCTGACCCCTACAATGCCATCGTAGTGCTCTACCAACTGAGCTAATTCCCCTTTCGTTTCGCGCTCTCAATCATGCCTTAACTTACCGATGTTTGTCAAGCCTTTTGGCAAAAATAGTCCGTAGCCTTGGACTGGCAAGGCTTTCGGCTTTTTGTCAAAAAACGGCTCCTCCCTTAAGAACAATTCTCAATCCCTACTATTATTAATATGTGTGTTGGGATATTTCGCTTAAATGACTCAAACAAGACCCCATGAGGAAGTAGACGACTATCAAGGCTGCTGCTGAGACCGCAACTAGGGTGCCGGCTAGCACTAGAGAAAATTCCCGTTGTGCGATCGCCTCCTGCATTAAATGCAAAGACCAAGCAACTAGGGCAACGTCAATTATTAAAATAGAAACCAGCATAAGTTACGTTTTGTAACAGCCCACCTATTGTAACAAAACTTTTCGCTCAGTGCAGATAAGCTCATAGCTATTTAAGTATTGCTGTTGAACGCACGGGGAGCAGCGAAAACCTAGGAGAAAAAATGATAGATTTTCTTAATAATTACGATATGCAAAGTAGATGAGAGCTAGCTCTGCTTTTGAGAGGCGGTTTTGACCTCGAAATGGGCGATGCTTAGGGCAAGCTTGGCCTTGTTTTGAGGGGAAGGGCGCGATCGCACAGGGTGAGCGGGACTGATTTTTTGCTGTAACATTAACTAGATCGCCTTTTCAAGTTCAGGACTTACGCATCAAGACCAAGAAACCGGGTTTTTTACCAAAATTCAAGGCTATGATGCACTATTTTCGTAAAAAAACCCGGTTTCTGCGTCCAAGACTAAAGCTTATGACAAATCGCTCTACTCGCAACCTTTTTCATACCAAAACTCTCAACACAGCCCTGCGTGCTTTTAGCTTTCCGCAAGATATGGAAGCACGCCATCAAAAACTGGGAATGTGGATTGCTGCACTGCAAACGGGGACTTTAGATGAGGTGAAAGAAGTTTCGCTGCATGGTAGTTTTCTCAATGACATTTTTCAGGATGTTTTGGGATATCGATCCGTGATTCAAGGTGCGGGTAAATCCTGGGAAATTCACGCAGAGCAAACTATATCAGATGGCGGCGGTGCTGCTGACGGGGCGATCGGCTTTTTTACTGCTACTGAAAATGCTAAAGGCAAGGTTAAACTACAGGGGAAAGTGATTGCTCCCATTGAACTAAAAGGGGCGAAAAACGATTTAGATCGGCCCGCACCCGGTCGAACTGAGTCAGCAGTTGACCAAGGTTGGCGCTATGCTAATTATACACCAGATTGTCGTTGGATTATTGTTTCAAATTATCGAGAATTGCGGCTTTATCAAACTAACAAAACTCCCGCATATTATGAAAGCTTTTTACTTACAGAACTGGTAGATTTAGAAGCATTTAAACGGTTTTACTTCCTGCTGTGTCGCAGCAACTTTTTGCCGCCACAGAACAAACCCGCAGCGATTTCTGCCATTGACAGGTTGTTAAAAGATTCTGAAGTCGCTCAAGAAGAAATTACCAATCGACTCTATCAAGAATATAAAGCAATTCGACTCGCTCTCGTCAAGCATTTTCGGTTTGCGGGGCCGCAGGATATTCCCAACCGAGACAGAGTGTTAATTGAAAAAGCTCAAAAAACTTTAGACCGCATATTATTCATTGCTTTTTGTGAAGATAAAGGATTGTTGCCACCAAAAACTATTAACAAGGCTCACGATAGCCAAGACATTTACAATCCGCGAACAATTTGGGAAAATTATCTAGCAGTATTTCGCTGGGTTGATGTGGGAAATGATGACCCGCCTGTACCGGGATACAATGGCGGTTTATTTAAATTCGATCCGATTTTAGATGCACAATTGACTGTGCCAAATCTGCTGTGCAGTCAGCTTAATCAGTTGACTAGATTTGATTTTGATACGGAAGTTTCTGTCAAGATTTTAGGGCATATTTTCGAGCAGTCTGTTACGGATTTGGAAGAGTTAAATGCTGATGCTTCAGGACAGGAATACAATCAGAAAAAGGGTAAGCGAAAAACTCAAGGGGTGTTTTATACGCCTGCTTTTATTACTCAGTATATCGTTGAGGTTTCTCTGGGCGGCTATTTGAATCGAAGAGAAGCAGAATTGCGTTCAAGGTTTCAACTTAGCGTTAGCGAAAAAACCGGGTTTCTTGAAGAAACTAGGTTTTTGGATACACAAGGGGACTCAGAAACCGGGTTTTTTTACGACAATACTTCGTCGCAGCCCACAGATTCGGTAAAAAACCCGGTTTCTTCGATCGGAGTGCGTAACTCTTGTGCTATTAAGTTTTGGGAAACTTATCGAGATGAGGTGCTACAAAAAACGCGGGTTATCGATCCGGCTTGCGGTTCGGGAGCTTTTTTGATTGCGGCTTTTGATTATTTGATGCAGCAGTATGAACGAGTCGATCGCGAATTGAATGCTTTGGGATGTACGCTAAATGATGGCAAATTGCTTGAGTTTGACAGAAGCATTTTAAGTAACAATCTGTACGGTGTAGATTTGCTGTCGGAGTCGGTGGAAATTACTAAGCTTTCGCTGTGGTTGAAGACGGCGGAACCTGGTAAAACTCTGACTTATTTGGATGATAATATTAAGGTGGGTAATTCGATTGTCGCTGACTCTAGTTTAGTAGAACGAGCGTTTAATTGGGAAGCGGAGTTTCCCGATATTTTTGCTGATGGCGGTTTTGATGTTGCGATCGGCAATCCGCCTTATGTGCGCCAAAAGTTGTTTTCCTCACTTAAGCCTTACCTACAAGCTAATTACGAGTCTTATCATGGAATGGCGGATATGTATACTTATTTCTATGAGAAAGGATTTAAACTTCTTAAGCCAGGGGGGATACTTTCTTATATTGTAACTAATAAATGGCTGAGATCAGGTTATGGCGAACCGCTTCGCAGGTTTTTTGCTTATCACGCCGTGTTTGAGCAGATTATTGATTTTGGACACGCTCCAATTTTTGAAGATGCTGATACTTTTCCTTGTATTGTAGCAGTACGAAAACCTAATTCATTTTCCTCTACATCTGAAACAAAGAAGGAGATTAAGGAGAATCAACCACAACCTAAATTGTCTGTGATTATTTGTCCGGTTCCCCGTGAAGAACTTGCTAATATTAACCTCACGCAATACGTGCAACAAAACGGTTATGACATTCCTTGGTCGCGCTTTAATGGTGAAGCCTGGAGTTTAGAAATACCAGATGTTGATGAATTAATGCAAAAAATTCATCAGGCAGGCATTGCACTTAAAGAGTTTGCAGGAATTAAGCCTTATTGGGGAATATTAACTGGATTAAATGAAGCATTTTTAATTAATGAAGCAACCAAAAATAGTTTGATTCAATCCGATCCAAAATCTGCTGAAGTTATCAAACCATATCTCCGAGGTCAAGATATAAAACGTTGGCACTCCGAATGGCAAAACCTCTGGATGATTTTTGCTCGACGAGGAATTGAAATTGATAATTACCCTGCTATTAAGTTCTATCTAAATCAGTATCGAAAACAATTAGAACCCCGTCCAAAACAATGGAATGAAACTAGAGATGGTGATTGGGGAGGACGCAAACCTGGTAACTATAAGTGGTATGAAATTCAAGATACTATTGACTACTGGCAGCTATTCGAGAAACCAAAAATTATATATCAAGAAATTCAATTCCATCCTTCGTATAGCTATGACACAAATGGTTATTTGACAAATAATAAAGTTTTCATCCTCCCCAAAGACGATTTATATATATTAGCGGTTCTCAACTCACCCCTCATCTGGTGGCACAATTGGCGGTATTTACCGCACATGAAAGATGATGCCCTCAACCCTGCTGGTTACTTGATGGAAAAGCTTCCCATCGCACCACCAACTGACGAAATTCGTGCCGAAGTAGAACCAATTGTCAGCCGTTTAATTGAAATTACCAAAATTAATCAAGCAACTCATCGAGATGTCTTGCAATGGTTGCAACTTACTTATAAAATAGAAAAACTCGGACAAAAAATAGAAGACTTTTCTAGTCTTTCCTTTCAGGAGTTTGTAGAAGAAATTAGAAAGCGAATGCCGAAAACTAAATCCTCCGATCCTCTTGGCGTTGCGGGACTAAAAGCAGTCCGCGAAACTTATAATGAGTATGCACCACCGATTCAATCTCGCAAGGCTGAGGCGTTGAGACTGGAACACCGTTTATCCGATTTAGTTAATCAAGCTTATGGATTGACACCGGAAGAGATAGATTTGATGTGGAAAACAGCGCCGCCGCGAATGCCGATCGCCAGACAGATTTGATCTAATATTAGAGCAGTATCGCTGAGAATGAGTTTCTTAGACACGACTTACACAGGAGGGGAGCAAAAACCCGGTTTCTATGTCAATATCTGTCACAAAAATGCACAATTTTGCTCAGAGACCGGGGTTTTTTGCCTTAGTTATATTAAAAAAGACGCTCTAATTTTTTGTACACTTCATCATCATTACGCTTGCCAACTAGAATAACTTCTACCAAATCTTCATCTGGATTAAAGTTGTAAACAATCCGATACTCGCCACTATCTACTCGATAATAACCCGGATATCCGATTAATTGCTTGCTATCATTAGGTAAAGGATCGACATTCAAAGCTAACACTTTTTTAGCAATTTGGGCCGCTATTTTAGGTTGCAAACCCTTGAGAAAGTCGAGAACTGTTTGTAAACCATCAAGTTTCGCCATTTGCCAATTGTTTTAGTGTTTCTACGAAGGTTTGGCCACCCACCATTTGAGACTGACTCAGGGCAGATTTTGCTGCTTTACCTAAAAGCATATCTTCTAATTCCATCAGGCGCTCTATCAAGCGCTGATAGGCATCAGCGGACATAATTACGTGGCTGGGCTGCGACTTATCTGTGAGTAAAACTGGCTCGACAGCCGCTCGGTTAAAGACTGTCCCCTGTGGATTACATACTTCTGCGAGGGTGTAACTTTGCATGACAGATGTTATGAGTGTGGGTTATGTCTATTTTACGCAAAATTGTGAGGGATTGGGAGATCGATCGCCACTCGAATGTTTAGTCAACAGCAAACCTAGCAAACCGCAGAACCTCGTTATCAGGAATTCTTTCATTCCTGGACGCACTATAAGGCTAATAACAAAAAGGTTGCGATCGATGAATTAGAAATGATTAAACCGCAGAGGCCGCAGAGGGCGCAGAGTCTCCAGAAGAGAGAGATGAATAATTTCGATGCTACCGGATTTGATATAACTAGAGTCAAAAAAAGGGGCAAAACTCGCGTCGCCCCTCATCGTCGATGGGTCGAAATGCGGTCATAAAACCGACACTTCGACTACGCGAGCGTGACCAACTGCAAAATTACGCTTTTACAGCAATCTTTTGTTCGGAAGCCTCCGGTGAATTCGCTTCACTTGGCGGCACAATTTGCCAGAATTTCGGCAAATATTCGGCCCAATTTGCCAAAATCTTCGCGGCTTTTTTGCTGTTAGTTCGATCGCGCTGAGCCTCAATCAACTCCTTCAATTGCGCCTCACCAGCGGCCGTACAAACGCGCTGCATCTTCACAATCTCCCCGTTGACGTGAGCTGGGAAATTGCCATCTTCATCGAGGAAATAACCCAAGCCGCCAGTCATTCCAGCGCCGACGTTGCGGCCGACTTTTCCTAATACGACAATGACACCGCCAGTCATGTACTCGCAGCAGTGATCGCCGGCACCCTCAATGACTGCTTTCGCCATTGAGTTACGCACCGCAAACCGTTCGCCCGCTTTACCCGCAGCCAACAGAGTTCCCCCTGTCGCACCGTACAAACAAGTGTTACCAACGATCGCATTTTGGGAAGCATCATAAGTCGCATCAACCGGCGGTTTGATCGCAATTTCGCCGCCGTGCATTCCTTTACCAACGTAGTCGTTAGCTTGGCCATCCAGTACCAATGTCATTCCCGGTAAGTTGAATGCGCCGAAACTTTGACCCGCAGTACCTGTAAAGTTGAGGGTGATTTGTCCAGTAAAACCGGTGTTACCATATTGCTTGGCGATCGCACCACTGATTCTTGCGCCTACAGTGCGATCGGTATTCGCCAATTTTACACTCTTGCTAACACTGGTTTGATTGGCGATCGCGCTTTGAATCTCAGCATCCGCCAACAAATCATCGTCTAACACTGGCCCGTTGGTGTGTACGTCGCCGTGGATCAAGAAAGAGCGATCGTTCTTAGTATCCGGTAACTTGGTCAAACAGTCCAAATTAATCGCTTGGGTTTTCGTCAACTTTACCCCTGCGCGCATTGTCAGCAAATCGCCGCGCCCAATGATATCTGCGATCGACTTGTAACCCAATTTTGCCAACAAACTCCGCACTTCCTGGGCGACAAAGTAGAAGAAATTGACTACGTGTTCCGGTGTACCAGGGAAACGCTTCCGCAACTCTTCCTTCTGCGTGGTAACACCGACAGGACAAGTATTCATGTGGCAAACGCGGGCCATAATGCAGCCTTCAGCAATCATTGCCACGGTGCCAAACCCATACTCTTCGGCGCCCATCAAAGCGCCTACAATCACGTCCCAGCCTGTTTTGAAGCCACCATCAACGCGGAGTAAAACCCGATCACGCAATTTGTTTTCCATCAGCACCCGATGAACTTCTGTCAATCCGAGTTCCCACGGAGAACCTGCGTGCTTAATCGAACTAAGTGGAGAGGCACCGGTGCCGCCGTCGTGGCCGGAAATTTGAATTACATCAGCATTGGCTTTAGCGACACCAGCGGCGACAGTACCGATGCCGACTTCCGATACTAACTTGACGGAAACTCCCGCTTTGGGATTGATTTGATGCAGGTCAAAAATCAACTGGGCCAAATCCTCGATCGAATAAATATCGTGGTGAGGCGGCGGCGAAATCAGTGTGACACCCGGTTTCGATCGGCGCAAATAAGCAATGTACTCACTCACTTTCGGCCCTGGTAATTGGCCACCTTCTCCCGGTTTCGCACCTTGTGCAACTTTGATTTCGATCTGTTGGGCGCTCATCAGGTACTCTGGAGTCACGCCGAAACGCCCGGAAGCTACCTGTTTGATGGCACTCGATGCGGTATCGCCGTTTTGCAAACCCTTCAAGTGAGGTAGAGTTTGTGAGAAACCAGCCTCACTCACATCGTTTAGCACATTGTATCGTTTCGGGTCTTCGCCGCCTTCGCCGGAGTTGGATTTGCCGCCGATGCGGTTCATCGCAATGGCTAATGTTTCGTGGGCTTCGGGGGATAGAGCACCGAGGGACATTCCGCCAGTGGCGAACCGCTTGACAACATCTGCTACAGATTCTACTTCTTCAATGGGAATCGAAGGGCGATCGCTCGCAAAGTCCAGTAAATCCCGTAAAGCAGTCACCGGGCGAGTTTCAAGCTGTTTCTTGTAAACCTCATAGTGATCGTAGGCAGTTTCTGAATTTTTGGAACCAATTGGTTCCATTTTTGGTGCGGCGACAGTTTCCGAATTTTTGAGACCCATGGGTCTCATTTCTGGTTCGGCTTCCGAATTTTTGAGACCCATGGGTCTCATTTCTGGTTCGGCATTTTTGCCGTTACCATTAGTTTGAAGCTTAAAGCTAGTCACAGCCTTGTGTAAAGCCTTGGCCATTTCCGGGCTGTTCATGTGATATTCGCCGCCGCGCCGATATTGAACAAAGCCGTAATTTTCCAGCTTCTTAGCATTCAATTCCGGGAAAGCCTGAGAGTGGAAGGACATCACCTCGTGGGCTAGTTCCGCCACAGTCAAACCGCCGATCCGAGAAACAGTGCCTTTGAAGCCCAAATCTAGCAAATCACCGCCAATCCCGATCGCCTCAAAGATTTGGGCCGCTTGATAGCTGGACAACAGGGAAATCCCCATTTTTGACATAATCTTCAACAGCCCATTTTCCACCGCTTTGCGGTATTTAGCTTGAGCCGCCGTCACCGTAATATTGGGCACTTTGCCATGTTTCATCAAGTTTTGAGTCTTGCTGTCAGCCCACCAGCCGCGCACGCTCTCAAAGGCCAAATAAGGACAAACAGCGGCCGCACCGTAACCGATTAAACAAGCAAAATGGTGAGTGCTCCAACACTGGGCGGTATCGACAACTAGGGAAGTTTGCATCCGCAGCCCTTCCTGGATCAAGTGGTGGTGAACGGCACCAATTGCTAGGAAAGGTGGAATATAAGTGCATTCTGCACTCAAACCAACAGAAGATATTTCGTCCCCTTCTTCCTTTTTCTTGACATCCGTTACATCCGTTACAAAATCCGTTGCCGAACTTCCTTCTTCTTTCGATGTTCGATCGCTCAGAATCAAAATCTTAGCGCCCGATCGCACCGCATCAGCAGCAAGAAGGCAAAGTTGATCTACTGCGGATTTAAGACCTTCCGGGCCGCCATCAATTTTGTAAAGCGTTGATAGAACCTTTGCGGGGAAAGACTTTTGTTCCTTCAAGAAAGACAGTTCAGCGTCGTTGAGTACAGGAGAATCTATTTTCAGTAGCTTGGCATTTTCCGGCACTGCTTGCAATAAATTACCCCGCAGCCCGATATTCACCGTCAGAGACATCACCATCCCCTCGCGCAGGGGGTCGATCGGCGGATTTGTGACTTGAGCAAACCGCTGTTTGAAATAGTTGTACAGCAACTGAGGCTTTTGGGACAACACAGCCAAGGGAATGTCGTCTCCCATGCAGAAAGTCGGTTCTTTCCCGGAGCTCGCCATCTCCACGATTACCATATCCAAATCTTCGGCGGTGTAGCCAAAAGCAATTTGACTGGCTAACAGCGTTTGAGAGTCGAGGGTTGCGGTTTCGGCAAAAGGTTGTGGTTCCAAGGTTTCGCGGTTTTTTTGCAACCATTCACCGTAGGGATGTCGCTTCGCAATCCGCTGTTTGAGTTGCCAATTTTTGAGAATTTCGTGACTTTGTAGATCGACTGCGATCATTTGTCCTGGTCCCAAACGGCCTTTTTCGATGATATCGGCTTCGTCGATATCGACTACACCGGCTTCGGAAGCCACAATTACCAAACCGTCTTTAGTAATACAGTAACGGGCGGGGCGTAAACCATTGCGATCGAGAGTAGCACCTACTTGTTTCCCGTCGCTAAATACCAGTAATGCGGGGCCATCCCAAGGTTCTTGAATGGCGCTGTAATACTCATAAAAATCGACAATTTCGGGATAGGGAGCTAAATCTGGCTGATTTTTGTAAGCTTCAGGAACTAGAATAGTCAAGGATTCTAGGGGAGAACGGCCGGAGTGCACCAACAGTTCCATCACGTTGTCCAAGTTGGCCGAATCGCTGCTGTCAGAATTGACAATTGGGTTGAACGTGTTGAGATCGGCTTCACTCCAATTGGGGTGAGCTAAATTGGCTTGTCGCGCCCTCATCCAGGTAATATTGCCCAAGAGCGTGTTGATTTCGCCGTTGTGTCCCAGCAAGCGCATCGGTTGAGCTAAGTGCCAGCGGGGCATGGTGTTGGTGCTGAAGCGTCGGTGATAGACTGCAAAGGCGCTTTTGTAGGCGGGATTTTTGAGGTCGAGGTAAAATTCTCCCAGTACGGCCGATCGCAGCATTCCTTTGTAGACGATCGTGCGGCAGGAAAAAGAGCAAGAGTAAAAGTCTTGGCGAGTGAAGTCGGGGCGATGGGATAATGCGTGTCCGATCGCGCGGCGAGTCAGAAATAACTGGCGATCGAGTTCGTCGCCCTGTAATTGCGGTGAACTAACGATTACTTGTTCGATTTGAGGTTGATTTTCTAGCGCTTGGGGGCCCAAAACTGACGCATCCACGGGAACTTTGCGCCATCCCAGCAGTGTCAGCCCGCGTTCTAACAGGATTTCCTCAACCATATACCGCGCGATCGCCGCTTGGTTTTCATCCCTGGACAGAAACAGCATTCCGACTCCGCAGTTTTTCTGTGCGGGAGGCACAATTCTCTGTTCTGCGAACCAAGAATCTAACAATTCCCAAGGAATTGCCGTCATCAAACCAGCGCCGTCGCCGGAATCGGAGTCAGCGCTGCAACCGCCGCGATGTTCCAGACAAGTTAAGGCTGGTAAAGCTTTTTGAATTAAGGAGTGAGTAGCTTTGCCGTTTTGGTTGGCAATAAAGCCAACGCCGCAGGCGTCTCTTTCTTCTACTAGCCAGCTTTGACCGGCATAAGGAATTCCTCGATGACTCTGATTTTGATTTTGATTTCGATCGATCGTGTTGCCCATGTTGATTGAATACTATTTCGGTGATTGTGTGGTTGATTCGTTATAGCTTGAAAACAGAAGGCCGCCCATCTGTGGGAATCTGGTAAACTTTCAAACAGCAAAAAGCCAGCAGATTTGATAAAAATTTACATTGATGCTGCCAGTACCTAGCTCTGAAACCCTGTTTGCAGATGCTTAATTATCTCGATCGAATCGCCTCCGAAATGTCTCATAGAATACCCTGCTGTTAAAAAACAGTTATTCTGGTGAAAATCGCCGCCTCGCAACCAGATAAATTGCAGGCGATCGAGTTTTGTGTGTTTTTTTTTACTGAGTCCCCTCCATCGGTCTTGCAGCGCGCTGCACAACCAATGAAACCCTGCCTTAATATTATGCAGCTAACTACAGCCAACTACACAGCCAAAGAAATTAAGTTGATCAATAAAAATTCCCAAATTTCACCGTTGTGTTGTAGGGCCGGCGTTTTTGACGGTTAATGGTTTTAAGTTTGCAGAGGTAAAAAAAATGCACAGTAGAGTCTCGATTTCGCCCATACTGGCGATCGCACTATGTTTAGCCTCGAATCTTGCGGGGAAAGCAGAGTGGGAGAGGGCTGGGCTGATTCATGCTACGGGCGGGCCAGAAGCCCAACCCCTACTCCCCACAACAAATTTCAAGTATGGTAGAACAGGCATCTTGCCTGTTGCGGAGAGAGGCGGGCCAGAAGCCCAACCCCTACTCCCCACAACAAATTTCAAGTATGGTAGAACAGGCATCTTGCCTGTTGCGGAGAACGTTGCCACAATCAAACAAGGTCGCCAAATTTCTCTCAACGATCGCATCCTTCCCGCTGCTTGGAGTCAACAGCCGGCAAACAGTACATCGGCGAACATCCGAACTTGGATTGCCGACATTGGCTTAATGCAATCTGCCGGAGTAGATTTGCTCAACACCACCGACAGCACCAAACAACCGCTACAGTGGTTTGACCTATCTTTAACCGAGACTCAAAGTATACCAGCACGAGCAACAGGCCCGTATCGTTACTTAGATGTGACTGATTTTGCCAGACTTGCGGGTTGGCAGATATCAGCCGATGGAAATACTTTGAGAATCACATCTCCCGTGGCAAATGTGACTGGAATTCAGCAAGCAGAGAGAGAATGGGGCGATCGCATCGTTGTAGATCTCGATCGCGCCACCCCGTGGCAAGTTAACATTGTCGATACACCGAGCCGATCGCCCACACCCGCACCCAGAGACACCCCAGACGACCCCACAAAGCCCAGTATTTCGCAGCCTAGAACCCCCACAGCGCCAAACCTCGAAACACCAGACGACCCGACCAAACCGACAGTACCGCTGCTGAGGGCGCCCTTACAGCCAATAATCGGTCAAGAATGGTCGATCGCGATCGATGCCAAAATTGCACCCGCCTTAATTCAGGGCACTTTTCAAACCAGCCAACAATTACTATCTCTAAAAATCGAACCAGCCGACACTCAAACCAGAGTCAAAGTAACCATACCTTTAGGTTGGCGGCCGCAAGTTTTCAGCCTCGGAAATCCCAATAGATTAGTGATTGATATTCGTCCCGATTCCTTAGTAGAAAAAGACATTCTTTGGGCCGAGGGAGTCCGGTGGCGGCAACAGTATCAAAACTTAGGAACCGCCCGTTTTCCAGTAGTTTGGTTAGAAGTGAATCCGCGCCAAACTGGAGTAAAAATTAGACCACTTCTCAGCAATCCGCCGACAGACAAAGGCACTGCACCTCTCTTACAAACAGCCGAACTTTCGGGAGTAGCTGGGGCGATTAACGCCGGCTTTTTTAATCGGATAAATCGGTTAGCATTAGGGGCAATTCGGCGGGAGAATAAATGGCTTTCCGGGCCGATTTTGAATCGCGGGGCGATCGGCTGGAACGATCGGGGCGAATTTGCGATCGCCCGTTTGACTTTGCAAGAAACAGTGAGCACTTCAACGGGGCAAAGTTGGCCTATTTCTCAGCTAAATAGCGCCTATGTGGAAGCGGGAATCGGCCGCTACAATCCCGATTGGGGAACAACTTATACTCCATTTTCGGAGAATGAAATAGTTGTGACTGTTGTAGGCGATTCCCTACGGGATAGCTTCGCTTCACGAGTTATCAGTCAATCTCCCGGAGGTGAGACGGAAAAAACGGCTTTTCCGGTTCCAGCCAACGGTTATATTTTAGCATTGCGTTCCGATTTGTCGATCGCCCCTCAACTGACACCGGGCACATTATTGCACCTAGAAACTAACACAATTCCGGCGGATTTCAACCATTTTCCTTACATTTTAGGCGGCGGGCCGGTGTTAGTCCAAAACAGTCAAGTTGTGCTGGATGCGAAGGCGGAAGGGTTTAGCGATGCTTATGTGAGACAGACAGCGATTAGAAGTGCGATCGGGCGAACTGCTGCGGGGAATTTGCTGATTGTAGCCGTGCACAATCGGGCGGGCGGGGCGGGGCCAAATTTCGCCGAACTCGCGCTGATCTTGCAGCAAATGGGTGCTGTGGAGGCTTTAAACTTGGATGGGGGAAGTTCGACGAGTTTGTATTTGGGAGGGAGTTTGCTCGATCGACCTTTGTCAACGGCCGCGAGAGTTCATAATGCGATCGGTATTTTCATTCAACCATAAAGTGATCTAATTATAGATACAAGTCAACTATCATTAGTACGGGAAACGAAGAANNATCGGTATTTTCATTCAACCATAGTTTGCCAGAAAAATCTGTCATTAATTTTGCGCCAATGAGAACCCCCGGAACCAACCCCCAATCATCTCCGTCACGATTCTTATTCTGGCGATCGGCCAATATCAAGTAAAAACTTTTTTTTGAGCAAGATTACTTACTGGTTAAAAATAATCCTACACCAAATACGATCCTGTTGACAATAAACTGATATTGTATAAGATGTGTAGAATGTTTTATCTATGTATCAGTGACTTAGCTTTGCCCAAATTGACTGTGACTTTTATAACTTGTGTAATCAGAGTTTCGTCGGTGTAGTCGCGATTTTTAGTAACCGAGGTTACTGAAAAAGATGCTTTTACAACAAGCAACATCTCATACTTGAGTTTATAGACGATCGCCAAAATCACCCTAAAAGACTGATTAAATTTATGGTAACATAAGCTAGAGTAGACAGGATAAACAAGTTTATATTTCACAGAGCCAATCTATGCCGAAAGCCTAGGGAATATATCGATAGGTCACAGTAATATTGATTGTCCTATTATCCAGGTCAATCGATTTTAGNNCACCTTTGAAATTATTGGTCAATTAACTGATTGCTAACAGGATATATCCGATATCAAAGATCCATAAACCAACACAAAGAAGATAGGAGTTAGTAATGTTTAAACTGGAAGTAAATCAGGTTCAGTTAGTGTCAGCAGTGGGTATCGATTATAACAACTTGCGTAATTTGTTAGATGCTAAAAAGTGGCAAGAGGCCGACGAAGAAACTACTAAATTGATGCTGCGAGCCGCCAAATGCGAAGAAAAAGGATGGCTGGATAGAGAAAGTATTCAAGAATTTCCCTGGGAGGACTTGCATACCATCGACCAACTTTGGGAAGAATATTCAAACGGTCACTTCGGTTTTAGCGTACAAAATCGTATTTATCAAAGTCTGGGGGGAAGTAGTGAATATGATAGCGATGTTTGGGAGACTTTTCGTGATATGGTGGGCTGGCTAAAAAAGGGCCAAAGGCTCTACTATAACGACATCAATTTTAGTGAAAAAGCACCAGCAGCTCACCTCCCAGTTGTGGGATTGTTTGTGGGCGTTGTGGGGAGGGGAATTAACTCGGATTCTTTCGATCGCCAGTGTGCGCTTATGGCCGGCTTGGGGGGGGTTGTTTTTGATGCTCTCGCATCAAGACTCTTGAAATGTAACCTATAGCCTTTCTCAGAAAGATGNNTTTTTTGAGAACCGCTATATCAATTCCATTTTGATAGGAATGATTATTGACTGTTGACTGTGAGTCAAAAAAATGAAATTTTCCATGAAATATTGTGGTGATTTGAATCGATTTTTATGATTTTATTTTTCAGGGTATACCGACTTTTATTAGTAATTATTGTCTAGTATAGCATCGCTAAAACCAAGACTTCTTCACAAAATAAGTCACGGTTTTATGACCATGTTTACACAAATCAATCAGCCATCACAGATAACACATATTCTCCTTGATTTACTGACTGATTGGTCGAAACATCAAAAATAAAAATATCCGACTCAGCACAAACATCTACTAAAGTGGGAAAATCTCCATGTTTGTGAAAGCTAAGAATTTGATAAAGCCGATCGCCCTTTTTGACAAAACTCCCCAATTCCACTCGATTTTGAATCATCCCGCCCGCCGGCGCGTAATATTCTTTTACCAAATTCTTGGGAGTGAAAATGACTTGATGATTCGCAGTTTCTGGAAGCGGAAATCCATCTATTTTCAATAAACCCTTACTGGCTAAGTAATTTTTGATTCCCCGTAAGCCCTTGCCCACCGATTCAGGATTGATTTCCATCCCCGAACCCAATTCTAGAGTCCAAGATTCAATATCAAAGGAAATCGGACTCCCCAACTCTGCTAAAATCCTCTCCAAAGCCAGCCAAGGTTTGAGAAATGCCTCATCAAAAGCATCCCCATCATACTCGTTCATCAAGATAGCGCGATCGAGCAAAAAAGCTTTCGCACTCTCCTCGCGAGAACTAAAACAATAAAGGTAATCTAAACTTTGATTGGTGGAAGTGTGCAAGTCCAACACATAGTCAGCATCCAAACACAAAGATTGTAGCTGGTATCGGAAAAGTTCCCTGTAGGGGCGACAACTAGGAGCGTTAATTTTTGCCAACTCTTTAGCAAAACTCAAGGCGATTGCTTTTCTGTAATTAACTTTAACCGTATCGGCATCCAGATTTATCTGAGACTGAGCAAAACCCAGAATATCTTCCCCTTGTTTTTCAAAATCCCAGAAAATCCGGTTCCAATTTACCCCATCATAAAGATTGTAGCGACCAGGGGAAAAATGGTGCGATCGCTGGTTGACACCCACAGGATTACAAACAGGAACTAGCCAAATTTCCCCGATTAACTCAGTGGAGTCCAAACACCGAAAAAATTCAATCAATTGGTAAATAACGGCATTACCGCTAATCTCAGCGCCGTGGAGGTTAGATTGAAGATAAGCCTTTTTGCCGGGAATCGCACCTTGGAACTGATAGACTTGCAGCGAAAGTCGATCGCCCGAAGCAAGCTGCACCACNNAATTGGGAATTGGTGATTGGGAAGTGGGAATTGGGAAGTGGGAATTGGGAATTGGGAATTGGGAATTGGGAATTGGGAATTGGGCATAGTTTATTCCTGACTTCCTGCTTCCAGAATTTCCCGCCATCCTTCATCCCCCCTTGGGGGGGCAGGGGG
>DPLL01000514.1 GCA_003542015.1 Microcoleaceae cyanobacterium UBA9251
TCCTAGTCGCCATCTTAACTCCTTTGTGGTTGGCGGCGCCCGCGACAGCGGAAAATATTACTTGCGCCGGACAACGACCAGTAACAACTTACTGCGAAAATTATATCAGTCAAGGTCAGAATATTACTCTCGGACAAGCTTCGGATTTAATTAGCCGGTGGCTGGATGCCAAGCAGAGAATATTTGCTCCTCCGTTCGATCGCCAATTGCTGGCTAGAATGACTACAGGTATTTTGTATAGCGATACCGTCAAGGCGATCGACTATTTGACAAACAGCAATTCTCAGTACCGATACGGTGTCCAAAAAGTTGAATCCGTCGAACGCTTTGCAGCATCTGGAAACAAAGCCACTCTTGAAGTCAGAATCACCGAAGACGCCACCCTTTACCGAAATGGCAAAGTCGATAGTAGCAGTTTTAACACTAAGCTAATTCGCTATAGCTTAGAGTATTGGGACGGCATCTGGAAAATTGCAGATTCTCAAATTATGAGTCATTAGTCATTAGTCATTAGTCATTAGTCATTAGTCATTAGTCATTGGTTATTAGTCATTNNATTGGTTATTGGTTATTGGTTACGACGGGTAATTGGTAATTGGTAATTAGTAATGGTAATTGGTAATTGGAACTGATAACTAAAAACTAACAACCAACCACCAAAAAATAACAACTAACAACTAACAACTAACAACTAACAACTAACAACTAACAACTAACCACTAACCACTAACCACTAACTAATACACATGAATTGCTTTCATCATGTGGTAGGCAACCAGCAATTGAGTCAAAGCTAGCGGGTAACTTTGCAAAACTTCGCCAGTGGTGCCAATCAGTTTGCCAATTTCAGGATTGCCTTGGGTAGAGCAAAAGCCTCGCAGGTGGGGCAGTTCGCTGCACAAAATCATTTCCAGTTCGTTTACTTGTTCGCTAGTAGCGTGAGAGTCTACTTCCAAAACGTCAACTGGTTTGCCCATATCCCGATCGAGTCCCAAGCGAATTGCCGGTTTAAAATTCTCGCTCCCTTGGTCTAAAATCTCAGTAAAATTAGGGTGAGCAATTGTCGGTCTCAGCACTAAACGAACGCTCAAATTTAATTCTTTGTCCTCTTCTGGCGGGTAAAAACTAACTACAACATCTGCAAACTTGCGTTGGGGGCGAATAAATTCTTCCGAATCTGGTTCCCGCTTGGACATTTCCGCCAGCACCTGTTCTTCGGTATAACCGCGCTTCATAGTATCGCGCTTAACTTTCCACTGAGTTCGTAGCTCTTCTGGGGGAGCGAGATACACTTTTACATCGTAAGAATCGCGGATTGTGCGAGTGGCGTAACCCAACAAACCCTCAACTATGACAAATTTGCTGGGCTTGATGTATTCCGGCGGGTCAAATGCACCTGTGGTGTGATTGTAGATGGGTTTGAGAATAGCTTGTCCGGTGCGTAGCAGGCTGAGGTGCTGCTGCATGATGTCGAGGTAATTGCAGTCGGGATGCAGTGCTGTGATCCCTATTTCTGCCCGCTGCGTTCTGTCGTAGCGGTGATAGTCATCTGTACAAATGATGGTGACATTTTCTGGACCCAATACTTGTGCAATTCCCCGTGTTAGGGTTGTTTTGCCCGCTGCGCTGTCTCCGACAATACCGAGAATAATTGGACGATAGCTCATTATTTTACCTCGCCGGACAATACCAAATTTTGTTGTAGACTTTAAATCTTATCAAAATTGTGTTCGATCCGATCGCTCTGAGGATAGTTTTACCTGAGCCCCCTCAGTAACCGCTCAATCTGGACAATTATTGTAAAATTTCTTAATAAAATTCAACAAAGCCGACTCAGGGAGCATCTCATTGAACGATGGTACCCGTTTCTTGACTGCAAACCATGTTGATCGAAGGTTTAAATTGGGCTACCAGAAATTATGGCAAATTCCCCATCCGATTTTCGATGTCCGATTTGCGATTTTCGATGAAAATTACTAATCCATCTAAAATCTCAAATCTAAAATTGTGACAATTCCCGATGCCCGATGCCCCATGCCCCATGCCCCATGCCCCATCCCGGAGCTTCGCTTCGCCCAATTACCAATCATCGTTTCGCTGGTTGCTGTGAGTTTCCCAATCGTCGTCTTGCTGCTGATATAAAGGTTCTGATTCTATTTCTGCTGACATTTCTAATTCCGGTTCCGGTGCCTGCTGATAAATATTCAGAGGTTCGACGACGCGGGCGATCGCATCTTTGACAAATGCTTTAACAAACTCGTCTTTCCGATTTAATTGAAACTGTCTTTGCACGACTTCTGCGATACCGCCATCGCCCCAATCTTGGTCATGGCGAAAATATTCAATAAAACTTTTTCCGGCAATTCTGGTTAAATAAGCGGCGCTGACTGCTTGAATTGCCTTACCAAGTAAAAACCCAGCTACGCTTAACTGAAGCGCCCTTGATACTACTTGAATTACACCTTCAACTATTCCCAAACTGGCTAGGGTTTTGGCGAGAGAAAATGCTAATTCTTTAGCGCGATCGATTGTTAATTCGCAGCCGTAAATCTTAGCAATTTCTACTACCATTTGAGCGTTAACTGCTGCTGTCGCTAGTAAATCTACAACAGGTAAAGGCGTTACCGCAATTACGCCAGCACCGATCCACTGAAATCGCTCTACTACTTTATCAGCTTGCCTGCGCCTTTGAAGGTCAATTAACTTGCGAGCTTGCTCTCCGAGGCGCTGAGATTGGAGCAAAATATTATCAGCAATTAAGTCTTCTCCTTCGGCTCGCAAAATCGCAGCCACGCGCCGAATTAATGGCATAATATCCGGGTCTGGCTGAAAAATTGTCCCATCTTCTAGCACAACTTTTTGGGGATTGGCGCTAATGGCTACCACATCCATTGCTGATACAAAACCCTTAACTCGTTCCCGGAGTCTAGTGAGAATTGCATCTCTGTCGCTGTCTGGATAAAGGTCAACTTTATTAAAAACTACGATCGACCTTTTGCCAATTTCCGCCAAAGTTCGCAGCGGTTCGTACTCAGATTTTCGCAAATCGCCATCCAAAACAAATAAGATCAAATCTGCCTGCGCCGCCAACTGTCTCGCCAATTCCTCTCTGTAAGTTCCCGCTATTCCCACCTCCAAAATTCCCGGTGTATCAGTAATTGCCAATTCTCGCTCAATTCCTTTCAATTTGAGAGTATAAGTTTCTCCGACTTCAGTAGTTCCCATAGGGGCGCCAACCTGTCCCGCCATCCGCCCCACCAGCGAATTTACAGCGGAAGTTTTGCCTGCAGAACCGGTACCGAAAACAACTATCCGAATGCTACCGCGAGCCATACTAGCTTCTATTTCGCGTGCTCTCAACAGCAAAGCTTGGCGCGCGACTTCATCTTGAATGCGATCGACTTGTTGTCTAATTGCTTTCAAATTTTCCGAAGCAGCCTCAGTTTTCACAACTGGAATCTTGGGCTTTAAGACTCGTTTTCCCTTAACTTTTTGAGGGCTTTGCAGCAGCCTTAAATAATAGAAAAGCGCAAAAATTAGCGTCCCCAAAAGTACAATTACCGCCAAAATCAGCAAATTAGCCAGCAGCGGAGATGCAGAGAGCGCAACTTGAGTGTAAAGTCCAGTTAAGGAACTCACCAGCCCAATAATCAGCCCCAGGGTGAGGCAAAAAGCAGCAATTAAGGTTAACAGACGCGGCAAAGACATGAGCGAGAGTGGCAAATGAAAGGCTTGATGCTTTGATTTTTACATTTTCTTAAATGTTCTGATCTATAGTTTAGCAATCACAGTACGGAGCGAAAATTATGGGACTATTTGACCAAATTTTAAGCGCGATCGACAATCCCAACCAACAAGCAAGTCCCAATCAGTTGGGATCAATTCTGGGTGCGGTAGAGCAGTTGAGCGGCCAGGGCGTTGATGCGGGCACGACTCAGTTAGCGATGTCGGTTTTGGGATCCTACGTGCGATCGGCCTTGCAAGACGTGCGATCGGAGTCAGGGGATGCACAAGCGCAACAAGTTGTCAACCAATTTAGCGGCACAAATCCCAATCCGCAAGCGGTAGAGAGTTTGTTCGGGAGTAGCCAACTGGCGCAAATAGTGCAAGATATAGCTGAAAGAACCGGCTTGAATAATGCGACAGTGCAAGCAATGATACCGGTTTTAGTGCCGATCGTGCTGAATTTGCTGCAAACTGGTAGCAATACCCAAAATCCTAACCAAGGCGGAAATCCAGTTTTGAATGCGTTTTTAGATGCAGATGGAGACGGCGATGTAGATATTACAGACACAATTTCGATGGCTAGCCGCTTTTTAAATCAGCGCAGTTAATTTGGGATTTTTTTAACCGCAGATATCAGCGGATGGACACAGATGAACGCAGATAGGATTTTATCTGCGTTCATCTGCGTTTATCTGCCTACATCTGCGGTTAAAAAGTATTCTTGTTGTTTCTGGTTGATTCGGAATCTTCTAAGTAGATTAACTTAATTAAACGTCAGATCTATTCCGGTTGTATCGGAATGATTAAACCGCAGAGGGCGCAGAGATCACAGAGTCAGAGAAGGGAGAGATGAATAATTCCGATGCCAACGGATGGGATTTTTTTTTACCGCAGATATCAGCGGATGGACACAGATGAACGCTGATGGGATTTGATCTGCGTTCATCTGTGTTTATCTGCCTACATCTGCGGTTAAAAAAATTCCTACTTTAACCCAAACCTAAATCAGTAACAGCACCAATACTGCTAGAAGAAACCAACTTAGCGTATTTAGCCAAAACCCCCCTAGTATAGCGAGGTTGAGGTGGTTGCCAACTTGCCCTGCGCTGCTCCAATTCTTGCTCGGAAACATTGAGCTGCAACCAGCGATTTTGAGCATCAATAGTAATCGAATCGCCTTCTTTTACCAGAGCAATTGTGCCACCAACTTGTGCTTCTGGTGCAACGTGACCGACAACCATTCCGTAAGTTCCGCCAGAGAAGCGGCCGTCAGTAATTAACCCTACGGAATCACCCAAACCTGCGCCAATAATTGCTGAAGTTGGAGCTAACATTTCGCGCATTCCCGGCCCGCCTTTTGGCCCTTCGTAGCGGATCACAATCACATCTCCCGCTTGAATTTTGCCGGCCAAAATTGCATCTAAACAATTTTCTTCTGATTCAAATACTCGCGCTGGCCCGGTAATTTGCGGTTTTTTAATGCCAGTAATTTTAGCAACTGCTCCTTCTGTTGCCAGATTTCCCCTGAGAATTGCTAAATGTCCTTGCGCGTAAATCGGGTTGTTCCAAGGGCGAATTACATCTTGGTCAGTGCGAGGTTCGGCAGGAATATTTGCCAACACTTCAGCAACAGTTTTTCCGGTAATTGTCAGCGCATCTCCGTGGAGCAAACCTTGTTCTAGCAGCATTTTCATCACTTGCGGAATGCCGCCGGCTTTGTGCAAATCTGTTGTTACATATTTACCGCTGGGTTTGAGGTCGCATAGCACTGGGACTTTGGCTCTAATAGTTTCAAAATCGTCGAGCTCAAGTTCAACACCGATCGCATTGGAAATGGCTAATAAATGCAGCACAGCATTGGTTGAACCGCCGACTGCCATGATGACGGCGATCGCATTTTCAAAGGCTTTGCGAGTCAAAATCTGGCTCGGTAGCAACTGTTTGCGAATCGCTTCTACCACAACTTTTGCAGATTCGGCCGCGCTGTCTGCCTTTTCGGCATCCTCAGCAGCCATTGTCGAAGAATAGGGCAAACTCATACCCATCGCCTCAAAGGCGCTGGACATGGTATTTGCTGTGAACATTCCGCCGCAAGAACCAGCGCCCGGACAAGCTTTCTGTTCTATTGCGGTGAGTTCTGCTTGGTCAATTTTGCCGGCGCTGAATTGACCGACAGCTTCAAAAGCGCTGACCACGGTTAAATCGCGTCCGTTGTGGTGTCCTGGTTTGATCGTGCCACCGTAGACAAAAATAGCAGGAATGTTCATGCGGGCGATCGCAATCATCGCCCCTGGCATATTCTTGTCGCAACCGCCGACAGCCAGCAAACCGTCCATACTTTGACCGTTGCAAACAGTTTCGATGGAATCAGCAATCACGTCTCTCGACACCAGAGAATATTTCATCCCTTCAGTTCCCATCGAGATACCGTCGCTGACTGTAATCGTGCCGAACATCTGCGGCATCGCACCCGCTTCCCGCGCGGCCACAGTGGCCCGCAAAGCCAGGTCATTCAATCCCATATTGCAGGGCGTAATCGTGCTGTAACCGTTGGCAATTCCCACAATCGGTTTAGTGAAATCGCTGTCGCCAAAACCAACGGCCCGCAGCATGGCCCGGTTGGGCGCACGCTGCACGCCCCCAGTCACAGCTTGGCTTCTCAAATTTTCAGGCATTCTAATTTCCTTTGTCAGTGGTTCAGAAAGCAGTCAGCCGTCAGTTGTCAATTCTCTGCTGTTAGTTTTTATTTCCCGCTGGCTGTTGACTGCTGACTGCTCTACGCTATTTTAGATTTTCTCAGAATCTTTGACATTTGCAAGGGTGTTTTTAGAATAGAGCCACACAACCGCATCCTCTTTGATCAACAATCGGCGGTGCAAAGACTTTACTGATGCTACAAGTTGCAGGGAGAATACTATGTTTATCTGAGATGATGTGTGTGGTATGACCCATCACTCTCCAACCTTTGAAAAAAAAATTACGAGGCGAATTACATGGAGGCCGATCGAATTTTGAGGCAATATGCGGCCGGAGAAAGAAATTTTCGAGAGATTAACCTCGCGGGGGCTGACCTCAAGGGGGTAGACCTCAGCGAGGCTAACTTTACCAGAGCCAATTTCCAGGATGCAAATCTCAAAGGCGCCAACCTGACGGGAGCGAACCTGCGCGAGGTGAAACTCACAGGGGTTGATCTGACGGAAGCCAACCTCAGCGAAGCAAATCTGATTGGCACTGATTTGAGTCGCGCCAATCTGAGCGGAGCCAACCTTAGTGGCTCGAACCTGCGTGGCTCAATGGCTAGAGAAGTAAATATGAGCAAGGCTAACTTGACGGAAGCAAATCTGACAGAAGCTAACTTTACTGAAGCAAATTTGTCGGCGGCCAACTTAACGGACGCTAGCATGATTCGCATTAATTTAATGAAGGCAAATTTGAGTTGGTCAATTCTCAAAGCGGTCAACCTGACAAATGCTATCCTCAGCGAGTCGCTTTTGGAAAGAGCGAACTTGACAACTGCTATCCTCAGCGGGGCGATACTAAGCGGGGCAAATCTTACTGGTGCTGATTTGCGCCAAGTAACGATGGTGGGGGCCAATCTGAGCGAAGCTAATCTGAGCAATGCTAATTTGAGAGTCGCCAATGTGAGTTGGTCCAGTCTGCGGGGAGCTAATTTGAGCGGTGCTAATTTGTACCGGGCCAAGCTGTGCTGGTCTAATTTCAGCGGGGCGGTTCTGGTAGAAACTGTTTTGATTGATGCTAACCTCAATCGAGCTAACTTCCGGGATGCAGATTTGAGGCGGGCGATTATGCCCAACGGTACAACTAATGATTCTTAAAAGTTGGGAGTTGACCGTTGACTGGTGACTAATGACTGGTGACTAATGACTAATAACTGGTGACTGTTGACTAATGACTAATGACTAATGACTAATGACTACTAACTAATGACTGTCAACGAATTATTGATTCTGGCTGCGGCCGGACTTTTTGCCGGAATTCTAGCTGGATTTTTGGGTATTGGTGGCGGTACGGTACTCGTACCTCTGTTGGTGGCTCTCAATTACGCCCCTGTGCAAGCGGTTGCTACCAGCAGTTTGTCGATCGTCATTACAGCGATTTCTGGTAGCTTCCAGAATTGGCGCATGGGTTATCTCAGTTTGAGTCAAGTCGCAGGCATCGGATTTCCTGCCGTAATCACAGCACAAGTTGGTGTTTATTTGGCGGGGATATTTCCGCCCCCTTTGTTGTTAGTTACTTTTGGGCTGTTGCTGTGGCTGAATATTTATTTGGTAGAACTTCGCAAACGCTTGACTGCTAAGAATCTAGTGGAAGAGGTACGGAAAAATTCTCAATTACCGATTACCAATTACCCATTACCGATTACCAATGACCAATTACCCAAGGATTCAAATGTTTTAGTGAATCCCATTTTTGCGAGAATTGCTACCGGCAGTGCGGCTGGTTTATTAGCGGGTTTGTTTGGTGTGGGTGGAGGCGTGATTATGGTGCCTCTGCAAATTTTGCTGTTAGGAGAAAGTATTAAAAGAGCAATTCAAACGAGCTTGGGCGTGATCGCGATCACGGCAATTTCGGCGACTGCTGGCCACGCTGCGCGGGGGAATGTATTGTGGGTTGTGGGGCTGATTCTGGGCGGTGGCGGTTTGTTGGGAGTGCAAGTGAGCACGCGGTTTTTGCCCAGATTGTCCGATCGAGTTGTGAGTTTGGCTTTTCGATCGCTCTTGGCAATTTTATCGATTTATGTTTTTTGGCAGGCTTGGCAAAAGTTTCATAATTAGTTATTTGTTATGAGTTATTTGTTATTTGTTATTGGAGGCAGAGCCTCCGGGTATGTATTCCCAGGCNNAATAACAAATAACAAATAACAAGTAACCAATAACCAATAACCAATAACTACTAACTAAGTTGTTTCATGGCACGAGTCAGGCGCTGCAAATAAGGCTTGACAATTTCTTGATTTAGGCGCTCCAATTCGGAAACTTGCTCCTGCAATTGGTGCATCTCGGTTTGCAGTGTCGCTACGTCTATTGTGGGTCGATCGAGTAAAACTTGCAATTGCCTGACGGTATCTTGGATTTCACTGAAGTCTACCTCGGACGATCGCTCCTGCAACTCTGCTGTAATATTTTTAACTTCCGTTAACTTTTCGCCCATCAACAAAAACCGAACATTCACATTTTCCCAATCTTGCTCTCTGAGGGCGCTATTTTCCAAGCTGTGCAGTTTTTCCTGCAATTGGGAAAGCATGGGGTAGAGTTGCTCAGACTCTCCCGGAAATGCCTGCACTTGTTGCTCAAGGGATTTTACCGCAGCCTGGACGTCGGCGATCGTGTGGGATTCCAAGCTACTGAGTTTTTGCTGCAAGTCGGAGACGGCGGTGTAGAGTTCCGTAGGTTCCCCAGGTAGTGTCTGAACTTGCTGCTGAAGGGACTTTACTGCCAATTCTACGCCCGCGATCGCAGAATTTGACTTTTGTTGCATTTTTTGCTCGAAACGCTGGCGATTGACGAAATTCAGCGACAGTGCTGCGGTTAAGGGAGCGGCAGCGTAGACAATGTGCCCTGACAATCCTGCGGCAATCGTGCCAATAGCCGAACCAGCAATAGAGGCGTATTCTGCCAATTCTAGCCATTCTGGCTGGTTTTGGGAACTTCTCATCTCCCCCAATGCTCCGTCGTCGATTTTCTGCATAACCTTTTAGTTGTAGTCTGGTAGATTTAGATAGGCCTATGATAAAAGCGATCCGCTAAACACGCTCAAATAACTGGACAACCAGTACATGAGCGTGAGAGATAGCCAGTCTTAGTCAAGGGCTACGTTACTCCGGTCAAGACACCAAAAGGTACTTTCGGTGCTTTTTACTCTGTCGTTCAACTTTAAACATCTGTATTTTAGCTTTCATAGGTGAGTTGAGCATTACAAGCCGGGGTAACTTTGACGAGGAAAAAATTACCCGAAGCAATCAGAGTTTAAACGCCAAATCGAGGCGGGGAAGAAAGGAACAAGATCGAAGCCTCTACTGTTAGCCGATTCAGGTATGCCAGAGAGAATAACCACTCTTAAGACGCAAAGGTTTTTATTGTTTGAGTTATCAGAAAATTGGGTGGAGCGTAGCGGAGGGTTAAAACCCCGTCACTTCGGCTTCGCTCAGTGCATCGCCTTTTAGGACGGCTTTAATTGTTCCTTAATATATTGTTTTAAAATTTCAATCTTACGCACCACCTACTGACGAAGCAAAATAGCTAGGACTCCAGAGAGCGTCTTTACCGTAGGGTTTAGGATAGCCAGCCTGCCCGTATCGCCTACTCGACACTCCTTTTAAAGCATTGACAATACTAAATATTGAGAGCTTAGGTGGATACTCAATTAACACATGGATCTGGTCGGCTTCACCATTAAATTCCTGTATCTGAAAATCCATCTTTTTCGCCACTTCCCCAAAAGACTTTTCAATTAGAGCGAGACTTGTAGCCGTAAATACAGGTCTGCGATATTTGGTTACACAGACTAAATGAATCAGCAAGTCTGTAACGCTTGCCTTTCTCTGCGAAATCGGATTGACATTGCTTGTAGGCCAATATATAATTCAAGTACAGACCAATACTAGCGTACTCAATGAAAGCCAGATTTCAGTACAGAATCTACCCGACAGAACAACAATGTCAGAGTTTAGCTCAGTTGTTTGGATGTGTTCGCGTAGTCTGGAATGATGCTCTAGCTCTCTGTAAGCAGTCTGAAAACTATCCGGGGTTCAATAAGCTATCTGCTTTGTTAACTCAAACAAAAAAAACTGATGAACGCCAATGGCTAAAAGATGTTTCGTCTGTTCCTTTGCAACAGTCTCTCAGACACTTGGACATTGCCTACAAAAACTTTTTCAACTCTCGCAATGGGAAACGAAAAGGTAAAAAACTAGGTTCACCCAAGTTTAAAAAGAGGACAAATTCACAGTCTGCTGAGTTCACAAAAGCAGCATTTTCTAGGACGGGTGAATCTGTCTACTTAGCCAAGATTGGTAATTTGCACCCTATATGGTCTAGAAAATTACCGTCTGAACCTAGCTCTGTCACGGTGATTAAAGACTGTGCCGAACGCTATTTCTTAAGTTTTGTCGTAGAGGTTCAGCCAATTCAAACTGAGGCTAAAAACCCAATTATCGGGATTGACTTAGGAATTCAAACCTTTGCAGTAATGAGCGGTGAGAAAGCCAAAAGTCCTGACTACAAAAAGCTCGATCGTAAAATTCGTAAACTACAACGCAAGTTAGCCCGCCAGCCAAAGGATTATAGGAGAAGAAATGTAACTCGAATCAGAATCGCTAAACTTCACAATCAAATTGCAGACACTCGAAAAAATTTCCTGCACAAATTGTCTACAAAAGTCGTTAGTGAAAACCAAACTATCGTTTTAGAAGATTTGAATGTGTCAGGAATGGTAAAGAATCACAAACTCTCAAGAGCAATCAGCTTGCAAGGGTGGAGAGAATTTAGAACGCTTTGCGAGGCTAAGTCTGAGAAGTTTGGTAGAACCTTTCAAGTGATTAGTAGATGGGAACCTACTAGCCAAGTCTGCTCAGATTGTGGTTTCAAATGGGGTAAAATCGATTTGTCTATTCGTTCAGTGCTTTGTCTAAACTGTGGCGTTGAACAAGACAGAGACGAAAATGCTGCTAGGAATATAGAAAAAGTCGGGATGGGATATCGCCACGACTCTAAACGGACGATGAGCGACAGTAAGACTACCTCGGTAGCAAGTTGCAGTGAAGCGTCAAGAATCACCGTTCATGAAAGGACGGTGAGTATATCAAGCCACATAGTCCCATGCCTATCCACGCTCATCAGTGATTAGATTTGAGCCGGGAAATAAATCAGGACTTGTCAAAATTTCGGAAATACGATATTTTTATTGCCTTCTACCGAAGGCCGAAGGCTCACAAAAGTGTCGGTAGAAGGTAAAATTCAGGATAGGTCAAACGGGTGGATTTGGGATTTTAGATTTTGGATTGTCCCCGTCAGTCAGTCTACCCCGGAATGAATCCGGGGGCTTGTAAATTGTCGTCAGTCGTCAGGTATACAGAAAATGGGTCTCAAGATTATCGAAAGCTATGATGGCAGTTTTGTCCTCGAACCAGAGGCTAAAGCTGTACTGTTGAGTTTATTAACTGCTGAAAGCTTTCTCCAACAAGTAGCATTACAATTGCAGTGCTCGCGCCTTGAGTTTACAGAGTTACTTTTTCAGCCAGTACCTTACAGCAGCGAGACACCGAAGGGAATGCCTGCACAATTTGAGCAGTATCATGGTAAGAGTGATTTTGCGATCGTGAATGTCCCGCCTAATTTTATGTTCCAAGCGAAGGTGTTTAAGCCCAGCCGACTCTGTGCCATTTATCGAGTTTTTAAGAGTTAAGGAAAGGCTGGTAAACGGCAGGAATAATTAACTATCGACTATTCAGAAAAAATGACATCAGACATTCAATCTCTCGCCAGCTTAGAATTTATTCCCTACATTGACTCTGAGGGAAAATTGCCGGAGTTAGTACAGGGAAAAATCGGGGTTTATGGGATTTTCGACAAGGAGAAAGTGCTACAATTTGTCGGCTATTCTCGCGATATTTATCTCAGCCTCAAACAGCATCTCGTGCGCCAACCTCTAAAGTGCTACTGGCTGAAAGTCCAAACTATCGATCGACCAAATCGCACTATTCTAGAAAGCATCCGATCGAGTTGGATTGCTGAAAACGGTTCCCTACCGACTGGGAATGATGCCGATGCTGCTTTGTGGAACGATCCGATAGATGCTAAAACTGTGATGACTGCGGCAGAAGTGGCAAGTTATGAAGGGATCGTGGCCGATGAAATTGCTAAAGATAAGTTGTTGAAAAATGTAGCGCGCCGAGTGGAAAATGAAATTTTATCACAGTTAAAAGCTCGCGGTGTTACCGAGGAAATTCGGTTTAATCCTAAGCTGAAAACTAGCGGTTTGCTGGACTTGAAATAAGATAAATTCCGGTGTTATAATCCTTCGATAGTTCGTAGTGAGGACGGAAGTCCTCTCTTAAAGATTTCAGCAAATAAGGACTCTTCGTCCTTGCGACAAAGGATTTTTATTCTGAGTCCACATTCCTTTCGACCCCCCGTCTTCTTGCCCCCTAATCACCCTTAAAAAGGGGGGGACAAGAGCATTCTTGCGTCCCCCTGGAGGGGGATGCGAGGCAGGGCTGTTTCATTCTCAGACAAATCATCATTTTGTAGGGGTAGTGCCCCTGTGCCTACCCTCTTCGTCCACGATTTTGTATGTGTTTCAGACCTCTGGGCGGGCACTCTTGGCACCGCCCCTACAAGAGAATGAAACAGCCCTGGGATGCGAGGGGGATCTGAATCTGATGGGAAAGGCAAGAAAACACGCCCTAGCCCCCTTTTTTAGGGGGGCTAGGGGGGTCAAAATCCCCCTGTTTAAGGGGGATGCGAGGGGGAGCGAGACTCGACTACAAGCGAGATTTATCATGGGTTTCAGTCTTAAGTTGACACCAATGCCCCAAGCTCCACTCCTACATTTCGCTCAAAAGCTTGAGATTATTTGTGGGAGATGTCTATTATAAGGTGCGATCCCAGACCCTGGGGAGGGTGAAGCATTTGGACATAAAATAAGAGCGTTTTCTCCATGCTTTGTCGCCCAAATGCTTCACCCCTACATTTCGCTATAGAGATTTTATAACAGATTAAAAACTATTTCTGGACAAGGAGATCTTGGCTAAAACTGCTGCGAATAAAGCCGGTTCGATCGGCTTTATTAAGTGTTCGTCATAGCCTTCTGCGAGAGCCATAGTGCGGTCTGTTTCGCTAGCATAAGCGGTCAGCGCTACTGCTGGCAAGCGCTTGGTTGTGCCGGATTCCGAGGCTCGGATTTTGTGGATTAGGGAGTAGCCATCTTCGATCGGCATACCGATGTCGCTGACTAAAATATCGGGCTGGGACTGTGCTAAAATCTCGATCGCCTCCGCAACCGTTGCAGCCACGATCGCACTTGCCCCGGACTCTTCAAGGGCGACTTTCAAAAACTCGCGGCGGTGCGAGTCATGCGTAGTCGAAGCGTTGTCTGGTTCGTCGTCAACGACTAAAACAGTTAACCCATCGTGATCGCGCGATCACGTTTCCTCGAAATTCCTTTCCCCTCTCAACTGTAACTTCTGGCTTTTCGGCTGTTTCAGCGGTAGCGTCACCGTAAAAGTGGCACCTTTGCCTTCACCAGGACTTTCGGCACACACAGTACCGCCGTGGAGTTCCACCAAGTGCCGCACGATCGCCAATCCTAGCCCCAAACCGCTGTGAGCCCTAGTAATCGAGCCGTCAGCTTGGCGGAAGCGATCGAACACATAAGGGAGAAANNAATACTACCTGCTGCAACCTCTGGGCGTCGCCCCACATCAATCCGAAGCCGCGATCGAGTTTTGACTTCACTGCGATCGACTTGGACTCGGCCGCCAAACTGACTGAATTCACAGCCACTGCGATCGCATTTACCATGTCGAACCAGCCGACTTTTAGACAAAGCTTACCTTGAATCACCCGCGAAACATCCAGCAAATCTTCCACTAGCTGCGTCTGTACTCTTGCCTGACGATCGATCGCTTCTAAGGCGCGGGCTAAAGTCGCTTCCGTGTACGGGCGACCGCGCAGCACCTGCGACCAGCCCAGAATCGCATTTAAAGGCGTTCGCAGTTCGTGGGAAAGAGTCCCTAAAAACTCGTCTTTGAGGCGGTTGATCGCTTCAGCTTCAGCCCGCGCCNNACGATCGACATACAATTAATATTGCCCTTGCTGTCGCGGATGGGAGTTGCCCACAAACCGATATCGATCGAGCTGCCGTCTTTCCTTTGGCGGCGAGTTTCCACACCTGCGATCGCCTTTCCTTCGCGAATCCCTTTCAAGTTAGCTGTGAATTCCTGTTGCTTGTCTGGGGGAACATTGGGCAGAAAATTGCCCAGCACCTCTGATTCACTCCAGCCGAAAATCCTCTCGGCGGCTGGGTTCCACATTTTCACCCGATAGTCGTGGGCGCTAAAAACGGTAATTGCCAGAGGACAAGCCTGAATCAGGGCTTCGAGAGTTTGATTGATGGACGATCGCGCTGCTTCTGCTTGTTTGCGATCGCTAATATCGAGTACGAAGAACGAGCCTTGATCTTGACATCCCTCGAAGTGTCCGCCACCGGCTAAAACTGGGAAGAGCGAACCATCTTTGCGAATGTATGCTTTTTCAAAAGGCGTACAATATCCGGTAGCTGCGATTTCTGCGATTGCTTTTGTATCGAGATATTCGTATTCCGGTGGCGTGAGTTCCGACCAAGACAGGTTTCCCGAAACCAACTCTTCCCTGGTATATCCAATCATCTCTAGCAAGGCATCATTAGCTTCAGTAATTGCGCCTTTTTTATCCCAAAAACCGATACCGATCATATTCGATTCTACCACGCTGCGGAACCGTCTTTCGCTTTCTCTCAAAGCTATTTCTGTCTGTTTAGCTACGGTAATATCTGTGATAATTATGCCCGCCCCAAGTATTTGTCCGCTGGTATTTTTGACCGGATAGTAGTTACCTAACCAATGTCGGAAATCTCCTGGTTTTCCCTTAGATTCACCGCTCATCTCTACGTTCAAAAGTGGCTGACCGGTTTCTAAAACTTGCTGGATTAGAGGTGCATATTTTGCCGCATATTCTGGCAACAGTTGGCGGAAGTCTTGACCCAAGTGTTCTGCTGTCGGCCAACCGTTGAGTTCTGCTAAGACTTGATTGATGCGAATATAGCGCATTTCGCGATCGAGAAAACAAATCCCTAAAGGAGATGCTTCCAACAGTGAGTCAATTAAAGCAAAGGATTCCGATGTTTGAGCCAGTGCTTGCTGTGCTTCTGCATAAAGTCTAGCGTTGTCTTCGGCGATCGCCAGATGATAAGCTAGGTCTTCTAGCATTGCCAGATCTTCGGAATTGTAGCGGCGGCCAGACTTCGATGTAAAGCAGCTAATAGCGCCGATTACCCGTCCCCGCGCCGTCATCGGCACGCAAGCGTGGGAGCCGATATTCAGCGATCGCAATACTTCTAGTTCTGCTTCATTTTCGGCTCCTGCTGCTAAAATTTCCTGATTAACTTCAGTAATTAGTTCAGATTTTCCGCTGCGAATTACTAAGGGATAACCATTCATAAAATTCTCGTCAAGCGGGTTGCGAATTCTCAACTTATTCATCGCATTAACCATGCCAATTTCTGTGTGAGCTAGCGCGACTTGGTGAACAGTTCCGTCCCTTTCTGTTAAGTGAATGTAGCACCCGTCTGCTACAATTGGCACTGCTAATTCTGCCACTTTTTGCAACACCGTTTCGCCATCAAAGCTAGCAGCGAGCATTTTGCTGACTTCTGCTAAAAATCCCGATTGCTGTTGTTGAATTTCTGCTTTTTCCCTGGCTGCTTGCTCGATTGTCAGTTGCGCTTTTTGAACTTCTGCAAGTTTGAGTTCGGTGATGTCTCGCGCTACAATTAAGGCATATTGAACAGCACCTGCTTGGTCAAATTCAGGAACTATGCGAGATTGATAACTTCTGATTCCGCTGCTTGATGGCACTTGAAATTCTATGATTTCTTCCCGACCATTTTCTAAGACTTTATGCAGAGTTTCATCCCAGATTTGGCAAAGTTCCGGCGGCATTCCTATTTCTTGACTGGTTTTGCCGATGAAGAATGAAATCGGTTGTCCTTGGGTTCTTTCTAGGGCTTGATTCACGTAGACATAACGCAGTTCTTTGTCAGTACGGATAATGATATCTGGCGTATTTTCTAGCAGTGTTCTCAGTTGCTGTTCGCTGGTGGATAAAGCAGCTTGTGCTTGTTGACGTTCTGTGACATCTCTAACAGTGCCTACCTGTCCCATCAATTCGCCAGAGTCGGAAAACATGGGCGAGCAACTAACGTTAACCCAACGGACAATTCCCTCGGATGTTTGCAAGCGATATTCCATCGCATATTCGCTACCTTCCCTGGTATAATCCTGCCACTGAGTCAACACTAGCTCCCTGTCTTCTGGGTGAATGCAATTCTGCCAGCCACCGCCTAAAAGTTCTTCACAACTCATGTCATAAATAGCCTGAAATCGCGGGTTTGCATAGGTGTAGCGCCCCTGAATATCCGCCATAAAAATGCCGACAGGGGAACAGGAACTTAAACAGCGAAATCGTTCTTCTTGAGCTTGCAGGGCTTCCTTCGCTACTGTCAATTCTGCCGTTCGCTGTTTGACTCTATTTTCTAGCTGCTTGTATGATAAAGCTAGGGCGATTTCGGCTTGTTGGCGATCGGTAATATCGATACCAGTTGCTATGACATATTCTACCAAACCGTCGCCATCAAAAATCACTGTATTTGACCAAGAGATTAAGCGCCTATCGCCATTTATTGTCCGCCAATAATTTTCATATTGACTGGAAAAAACTTCGGCATTGAGTTGGGTGAAAATTGTTTTAACTGGGTCTAATTCTTCGGAGATTAAGCATAAATCCCAAACAAATTTATTTTCAACCTCAGCCAATGAGTAACCAGTGGTTTTTTCGCAAACTTGGTTGAAGCGAACGATGCGTCCTTCGTTGTCGAGAACTACAATCAAGCAGGTGGCTGTGTCAATTACTTTTGAGATAGATGTTATCAAAGAGGCTCGTTGTTTTTCTAGTCTTTGTTCTTTGGACTTTAAGCCAGCATACCAAGCCGTAACCATTGCAGCGGCAAAAAATAAGATTACAGCATTCGCCTTGAGTGCAAACAGTAACAAAGTTGTCAGTAACAGTGCCGTGCCAGCGGTAAATCTAGAAATACTGTAAGGTTTAATTGGTAAGGGCAGTACCTGAAACAAACTCATTTTTGTTGACCTGTGGCGATCGCGCGATCGGGCTACTTTCTTTACTGACTTTAAAAAATATTAATTATAATTATGTATTTTCTTACAACCAAACCATATTTTTAGCCAGTTTGCCATCTTCCCTGAGACTGATTTGAAGAAGTCAGTAGTCAGTAGTCAGTAGTCAGTAGTCAGTGGTTATTGGTTATTGGTTATTGGTTATTGGTTATTGGTTATTGGTTATTGGTTATTGGTTATTGGTTATTTGTTATTTGTTACTCGGTTGGGGCTGCCAATAACCTATGCCCTATGCCCTATGCCCCATGCCCCATGCCCAATACCCCATGCCCCATGCCCTATGCCCTATGCCCCATGCCCCATGCCCAATACCCCATGCCCCATGCCCAATGCCTCGTCTCCGAATCTCCCGCTCTTGCCCTCTCCTTGCTATTCTGGATGAAGGGACAGATTGGATAAGCTAATTTTCTGACGGTAAACAACCATGAATCAAAAGCTGGCAAAAATTATCGGATTATTTTTCGCAGCAGCAATTATGTTCGGATTCATGGGTTACGCACTTCAAAACCCCAATTGGGCTAGTAACTCAGTCATCTCGATCGGCTTTCCCAATCTTACCTCAGCGACCGCCAGTGCGATCGAAAACAAACGCGATCAGATTTATCTCAACGGCATCTGGCAATTTGTCCCCGCCATTGGCAACCCCCAAAATCCCCCCCCATCCCCAAGCTGGGGCTCCATCCAGGTACCCGGAGACTGGCAAAAAGAAAAAAGCGAATCCGTACCCGGAATCATCTCTCGCGGCACCGGTAAAGACTGGGAAAACTTCAACAGCAAACAATTATCAAAAGCCTGGTATCAGAGGAATATAGAAATTCCCAGTGACTGGACAAACCGCCGAATTTTCATCGATTTAGCCAGAGTCAGTACCGATGCAATCATCTTTGTCAACGACATTAACAGCGGTCAAATTGAATGGCCCTACGGCACGATTGAAATTACTAAAGTAGCAAAACCAGGCAACAATACTATTTCTATTTTAGTCGCGGCAGTCTCCGACGAAAAAGACAAAGCCGTGATTATGAGTCCCACAGAAATCTACACAACAAAATCCAATCTGCTATCGCGAGGAATTATCGGCGAAGTCCGAATTTTCAGCCTGCCACAAGGCCCGCTAATTAGCGATGTATTCGTCCAAACTTCCACCAGAAACAAGCAAATTAAATTAGATATAGAACTCAAAGACGTTACACAAAAAGGTCAAATTCAGCTAGTCGCTAAAATGCTCGACGAAAAGGGCAAACTCCAACAAACATTTATAGGCACTACCCTGGTTAAAGCTCAACCAATTCAAACCGTAAACGTCCAGTGGGATTGGAAAAACCCCCGCCTTTGGGATGTCGGTCAACCAAACCTTTACACCCTGCAATTAGAAGTAAAAGGAAGTGGCATTAATACGCAGTACGACCAACCCTTCGGCTTCCGCGAATTTTGGATAGAAGGACGTAAATTTTTCTTAAATGGCACAGAATTTCGCCTGCGACCAATCTTGCATTCCGATAGTTGGGCAAGTGGCACAATAGAAGTAGCTGACAAATTAATTGACGGCTACGTTAAAGCCGGTTTTAATATAACAGAAATGTGGCCTTGGGATCACGACGAACGGGGTCGGTGGCACTTCCGAGAACTGTTTTCCGAAATAGCAGACCTCAAAGGTTTTCCAATTATGGCTCCCGCATTAAATATTACTCCCATAGCTTGGAGTGGAAAGTGGAATAACCGCCCAACAAGAGACCGCTGGAAAATGCGAATGGCGACAGAAATGCGCCGCTATCGCAATCATCCATCAGTATTAATGTGGGCCACAAGTCCTAATTTTTTCGGCAACAGTGACGACCAAAATCCCCGCCGCATCGGCAAAAAAGAAGTAGCAGGAACTCTCAACCCCATAGAAGAAAGGCGTTTGGAGGAAAATACAACCTTGGCAAATGAGGCTTTTGCTGCTATGAAATTAGTTGACAAAACTAGACCTGTGATGGTACACCAAGGCGCGAATTTTGGCGATGTTTATGCGCTGAATTCTTATTTGAATTTAATCCCATTGCAAGAACGAGAAGAGTGGATTTCTGATTGGAGCAAAACCGGAGAAATGCCCTACATGGTAGTGGAATTTGGGACACCACTACACGCCACGATGATGCGAAATCGAGCGGGTTTTGGTAATGTGATTGTCAGCGAACCTTGGATGACGGAGTTTGCAGCTATTTACTTGGGAAAACAGGCTTATGAGTTGGAAACTCCGACTTATAAAAATAAAATTAGCGAGCAATTTGTCAAAAATCAAGAATATAAAAGTTGGCATTTTAATAAAGAGTTAGATTTTGCACCGGCTTTTCAAAAGTTGCAGCATTTGTTCAGTACGAATACTTGGCGGAGTTGGCGGACTTTTGGAATGTCTGGGGGGATGATTCCTTGGAACGATGGGCATGGTTGGGAAGTTTCGGATGCTGGCAAAATTAAGGTGGATATTGGGCCATTTCAACCTGGACGGCGGGGCGTTTATTTGAAGCAGGTGTCAAATAATCTTTTGCATCATTTGCAGCCAGAGGGTTACAATATTTATCCTGGGGGCGAAGCAATTATGAATAATAACGGCCCGACTTTGGCTTGGATTGCTGGTGCTAAGCCGACTTTTACTGCGAAAGACCACAGCTTTTTTGCGGGCGGAAAATTGGCGAAGCAAGTAGTATTAATTAACGATACAAGGACCCAACAAGATTTTGCTTTTAATTGGCGAGTTTTGGTGGGGGGGAAAGTGGTTGGAAAGGGCGAAAATAAGGGGACTATTGAGACGGCAGGGACGCTGTTTTTCCCAATTGATGTGAAACTTCCAAATACAATTTCCGGCAAGGCTGACGGCGAAATTCGCCTGACTGCGAGGCTGGGCGATCGCCCGCATTCTGATACTTTTGCTTTCCGGGTTTTTTCCACTCCATCCACAGTAAAAGATGCGGTGGCAATATTTGACCCGGTTGGCAAAACATCGGCAATGTTAAAACAGTTAGGTTACGAAGTTGTGCCTTGGAATGGTGTAGGGTCAACCACGGGGGGATTGCCCCTACTAATTATTGGTCGGGAAGCGTTTTCTAGCGGGCAAAATTTGCCGGGTAATTTAGAAACTTTTGTGCGGAATGGTGGCAAGGCAATTGTGTTTCCTCAGCGCCGGGAATGGCTGCGAAATATGGGTTTGCGGGTGGCAGAACATATTAGTCGTCGCGTCTATCCAATTGATAGTAACCACCCGGTAGTTAGCGGTTTGGATGAAGCAGATTTGCGGGATTGGATAGGAGAAAGCACATTGCTTGAAGCTTACCCAGATACAATTCAAAAACCCGCAAGATTGAGTCCAAAAAATTCGCCTTGGTACGGCTGGCATTGGGGAAATCGTGGCGGTGTCAGCAGCGCTTCAATTGAGAAGCCACACCGCACTTCTTGGCGACCAATTTTGGAGTCTGAGTTTGATTTAGCTTACTCGCCGCTGATGGAATTGGATTATGGAAAAGGGCGGTTGATTTTAAATGAGTTGGATTTGGAAGACCATTTTGCTGCGGATGCTGGGGCGGCGCAATTAGTCCAAAAACTTGTGAGTTACGGGATGAATTCTATTGTTTCTGGGAAGCCGGATAAAGTGGTTTTAATTGGGGGAGATGGGGATGCGAAGAAGTTGGATAATTTGGGGGTAATTTATCAGCGGGCTGAGTCACTTTCTCAGGATGTTGGTTTGGCGATTATCGGGGCCCAAGCTAATGTGCAAGATGCTGATTTGCGGGCTTATTTGAATGGTGGCGGCAAGGCTTTTTTCTGGCCGCGAAAAGTGCCTGTTGCTGGTTTGGGTGTGGGTTTGCAGCCAGTTCAGAATTTCGGTGGTTCCCTGGCGGTTCCGGGTTGGGATGAGGTGAGGGGTGTTAGTGCTTCGGATTTGCGATCGCGCTCTTTTTATGATACTTGGTTGATTAAGTCTGGGGGTGAAATTGGTGCTGGTGGTTTGTTAAGTCGGGTTGCTGTAGGTAAGGGTGTGGCGATTTTTTCTCAGATTGACTCGGATGGTTTGAATGCTGATGCTAGGACTTATTTGCGTTTTACTCGCTGGCGACAAACTCGCGCGAATGCTCAGATTTTGGCTAATTTGGGGGCGAGTTTTAAGGTGGATGGGGTTGTGTTTAATGGTTCGAGTCGGGAGTTTTATCACTCGGATTATAGGACTGATTTTGAGATGGGGGATGATCCTTATCGGTATTATAGATGGTAGGATTTTTTAACCGCAGAGGGCGCAGAGGGCGCAGAGGAAGAGAGGAGAGAGATGAATATTTTAGTCCTGGATGCATTTAAACGTAGTTATGTCATTCTGAGCGAAGTGAAGAATCTCCGAGATGCTTCACTACACTGCGTTTCTTTCAGTATGACAGACACAATAGCTGCGTAAGTCTTAATACTGTTAAATATCAAGGGTCAAAGTGACGGCGGAAGCGGGGGTCTAGTTTGTCGGTTTTCTGTTGGTTGCAGGTGCGGCATAGGGTTTGCAGGTTGCTGATGTCGTTGCTGCCGCCGCGGGCTAGGGGGATGATATGATCGATCGAGAGTTGGGTTTCTTGTTTGGTTTGACCGCAACTTTGGCATTGGTATTTATTGCGGGTGAATACATATTTTCTGACTTCTGGGGGAATGGGGATTCTTGGGGTTTTGCTCATCTTGTTTTGCTAACTCTCTTTAGGCATTTTTTGACGTAAATCATCGAGGGGAGAAACGACTTTTGTATCTGCTGATTTTCCACTTTCGGTAATTTCTGCAACTTCCAGTTTTTCCGGCTCAAACTCTAAAGTAATTCTCACTTTTCCTCTTTGCCAACTCTTAGCACCAGGCTTAAGTATTTTACAATCTATTCCTTCTCCAAACCACTTTTCTTTGACTACTGTCCATCCAGCTTGAGCTTTTATTATAGTCATCATCGCTGTAATAAACTCACTTATTGTAAAGGTGCGGTTGGTGACTAAAATTTCATCCGAATATAGAGACACAACATCGTCACGTTTCAGTGCATTAAAATTATCACTCATTTTATTTTCCGGTTTGGGTTATTCTAATTATATCGTTTGCGGTTGTATCGGGATGATTTAACCACAGAGGACGCAGAGAACACAGAGAGATCGGAGAGAAATGAATAATTCCGATGCTANNAACCCGCGCAGGCGGGTTTTGTCTGTGTGCGATTTCCGATCGCTCAAATTGCAATCATTCACCATCCACCGAAACGCGATCATTTTGTCCGATCGCAGGTAACAAATGCTCGTGCAATTTCATCGCCTGCAAACAGCTATTAATCCCAGAAACCGCCCGATCGTACTTTTCGATCTTTTCTTCATTCTCTGCTTGCAGCCGCTGGTTGCGGGCAATTTTCTCCTCTGCTTCTTGTGCTAGAGTTTGCTCCACATAATCGCGGGCTCGATCGTATTTCTGCAAAATATCATCAGCTTGCTTTTGGGCCATCGGCAATAAATGATCTTTGAGCGTCTTATTAACAGTTTGTCGGAAACTTTGTCGGATTGTTTTCGATACTTTTGGCTCGAAATCTAAGCGCAATAATTGCCTAATTGCTGGTTGGGCATCTACCATATTTTCGCAGTCGTAACCTTGGGATGTTTGCTGCAATGTTTGCCGGAATTGATAAATCGAAAATGTGTCTTCGTCGTAAAAACGGGGACTTTCTCGCACATAGCGATCGCACTCAACGCCCGCCGCATTTACTAAAGCATGAGAAACCTGTTTTGACAACTCATCTAACTGCTGTTCAATTCCCCCGTCATTCCCCAACAACCGATAGAGAAGTCGATAATATTCAGATTTGCGAACGCTGTCTTTCAAATACTGGAAGAAATTAGCAACCAATGAAGCAGTAGACTCTACTAAAATATCTTCTAACTGATTGGCTAAATAGTAAAGCGCCTCAACTAAAACAGCAATTAAAGGTGCTGTTGCATTGCGGGGATGAGCGATCACAGTGCGCCCGTAAGCCGCCTCAACGGAAAAACTATCTAATAATTCATCTAAGCGCCGAATCATCCGAGATTGCAGTTGCTGAAAATCGTTATCAAAAACATCGCATTTATTCATAATCATTTCATTGATTTCTGTGGCGATATGTTCCCGAAAATCCTGTCCGACTTGCTGCAATTCTTGATTCAAACGTAAAAGTTCCTGTGCTTTCATCGCCTCAATTTCGCGGGGTTGGCTGTCCAAATTCCGCTGGATTGTTTGATAATGTTTCCGCAGTTGAATGCACAAGTCTTCTAAATCGTCTGCTAGATTTTTGAACAGTTGCGGGCGTTTTTCTTCGGTGAGATAGCGGGTGATGGCTGTGCGAAAATCTTCGATGCCGCTATCTTGAATTAATTGCTCGATTAACGGTTTTCCTTGTTCTGCAAGAATCCGCACGTAGTTTTCATTTGGTGTTTCGTAGCTGTTAACTGAAATCCTAAATTTGCTGGGAGATAACTTCCCAGAGTTGGCACAGTAGCGGTTGAATTCGTTGATAAATTGCGGAGTTTCTTCAGTATTACTGAGAAATTCTGAATCTAACTTACCATCTACAGAAAATCGCCCTTGACTTTCGGCAAATATTGTATTTAAACCAAAGCGATCGCGCCCTGTGGTACTTTTAATCAAACTGCCGTAAAATCCTAACAATCCGCTAGTTTTGTAAACTCTCGCAGTATCGCGAAAGTCGGAATTAATCAGATTTTCTAAGCGCTGTCGCAGTTGGGTGTTGTACCAAGTTTCATCGATGCGGTTGAAAATGTAAAAAAGCCGATCGCGAATTCCCGGATTTCCCCGTGTTTTTTCCATCAACTCGGTTTCTTCCGTCGTCATTTCCCCAGACGAAGCTGCTTTCAAAACGCAGACAACCGCCGAAGTATCGGGGCTTTCAATCTTATCATAAGTCAATTCTGCATCTCGTTGTACTGGCGCATCAATTCCCGGCGTATCAATAATAATATTGCCATCTTGTAGCAAGGGATGATAACAATAATATTCGACTCGCTTCAGCACCGCACTGTTGCTACCCCTGCGAGCATAACTAGCAGCTTCCTTGAGATTGGAAAAGTTAAACTGTTCCATCGAGTAGGTGGCGTTTTCGAGAGTTTGGATGCGATCGCGATTTGCCTCAAAACCTTCTAACAGCAGCATCAAAGCCTTGGCTTGTTTGGCTAGTTCCGATTTGTTTTCGCCGCCTTCCTTTTCAATAATTATATTACATCCCTTACACAAAAGCGGCACTACATCTGTTTGATTAATATTAAGTTCAGTAGTTAAACCTAACTTGTCGCAAAGAGCATACGCTTCTTCTCGAATTTCAACTTCGCTCAAAAAAGTGAGGACAACTCGCTCTTTTTCTGGCTCAGCAAAGGCGATATAACATTCAGTACCTGTGGCGTGCCCTTCTGCACTGTAGAGCAATTCTCGCTCTAATAAAGCATTGATTAACATGGATTTTCCGGCACTGAAAGCACCCGCAAATACAATCTCAAACTCAGGAGAAATTGCTTTTTTCAAAGCAGCTTGCACCGCTGTAAGATCTTGTTGTCGCAAAGACGATTCTTGACGCAGCAGTTGCAGTAAAGAGTCAACCTGTTCTTGCAGGTTTTTGCATTGAGGCGGCATTTTAGTCATTGTGGCAGAATGCTCCTGATTATGGAATAATTACCTTGCTATAAATTATTAGCTATTTCAGCAATAATTACAACAGTAATTTTACTGAAATATTTAGCAAAAATTTTCTGCTAAGACTGAAATCGTCTAGTTTGAGTCAAAATCATTGGTTTGCAGCCAAGCTGTTAAATCTGATATGTCGTTAAAATTTAACAACGCATCTGCTAGATTTTCCAAAAGTGCGATCGGTAATCTCCGAATCTGACTTTGAAGTTCTGAAGGAAGCGCACCTACACGGCGTTCTAGGAAACGCATAGTCAACGCTAATTCTCCTTCTTTTCTGCCTTCTTCTCTGCCTTCTTCTCTGCCTTTTTCTGTTCCTAGTCTGACTGCTTTAGAGATTGCACCTCGCCGATCTTGGATATAAATTTCCTGTCTTTCCAAGTCGTCTAACTCCTCACGATTTAGATTGGCTTTACTTGCCATTGTAAATGCTTTATGGATTTCTAGCACACTTTCCATTGTTTCGGGTACTGTTTCTAAATCCCTAGCATTTTTGAGAAAATAAATCCACTTATCGGTCAAAGTTTCTAAGTCATTCAAACCTTTTTTAAACTTTGGCAACTCAACAAACACTAATTCAATATCGTAACTCAGATAGTCAATCAAGAACTCTCTTTCCTTAAGAACAAACCGCGAAATTACTTTGGTAAAATTCTCAAACATCTCAAAATCAGTGATAGTCAAGGCAATCACTGGATTCAACAGTACATATTGTTCTGCTGTTTCTAATTGCGTGGAATAAGCTTTAGCTGCATTGTACAAAATCCGCTTTTCAAATGCCTCTACGTTCAAAACCTGCATCTCGATAATTACTGTTGTCTCGTCATGTAACTTAGCTTTGACATCTAAGTAAGTATCCTTAAGACCTCGAACTCGCGGAGCTGAATAAGGATCGAGAATTTGTAAACTTTGGATGGTGGGCTGACTGTCATACAGCAATGCATTCAAAAAACTAATTAGAATATCTTTGCTATTTTCCGAACCGAAAATCTTTTTGAAAGCAAAATCTGTCTTAGGATTGATGAATGTCATCATATTGGTAATGGGTAATTTTCCCTGTCGTGCTGTTGGTTATTGGTAAGGTGCGCTGTTCGCACCCTACAATTAATTATACAGATAAATCCTGACGCGGTTTAAAAGACTCAACCTGCCGCAATTTCTCGTACAATTCTCGTTCCTCGTCGCTAATTTCCTTGGGAATTAATACCAATATTTCTACTAGCTGATCGCCCCGATCGCCATTGACAGTCGGATAGCCCTTGTTAGCCAGCCGCAACTGCTTCCCAGACGTAACTCCAGGCGGCAATTTCATTTTCACCCTACCATCCAGCGTCGGTATTTCAACATCTCCACCCAACACCGCTTCACTAGGCGTCAGTGGCAATTCGCAGCAAATATCCGACATTTCTAACCTGAAAAATGGATGGGGAGAAACCGTTATTTTCAAGTACAAATCCCCGCCGCCAATACCTTGATTTCGCAAGCGAATTCGCTGGCCTGATACCATAGCTGGAGGCATAGTTACCTCGATCGATCGCCCATCTTCCAGACGAATTCGCTCGGTTCCCCCGGAATAAGCCCTTTCCAAAGGCAAAGTCAGCCTCGCCTCAATATCTCTTCTGATTTCGCGATCGACTGTTTCCCT
>DPLL01000385.1 GCA_003542015.1 Microcoleaceae cyanobacterium UBA9251
TCAATCACCCGATCGAATCCCTCCGGCCCACCATAATAAGGATCGGGGACTTCCTTCAAGTCGTATTTCTGGCAAAAATCGCACATCAACCGCACCTTATCCCGATACTTTCCACCCTGATCGAGAGCAAGAATATTCCGATAATTGTCCCTATCCATCGCCAGAATCAAATCAAAATTCTCAAAATCTTTCCTTTGAAATTGGCGGGCTGCGCCTAACAATTCAATGTCCCGCTTCCTGGCCGCCACAGCCATCCGCTTGTCAGGAGGGCTACCAATGTGATAGCCGCCAGTACCCGCAGAATCGCAGGTAATTCGATCGCCCAAATCGGCTTGTTCAATCAAGTGATTCATAATATTTTCTGCTGAGGGCGATCGGCAGATATTTCCTAGGCAGACAAATAATAATTTAGTCATTAGTTAGTAGTCATTAGTTATTTGTTATTTGTTATTTGTTATTTGTTATTTGTTATTTGTTACTCGCTTGGGGCTGCTAATAACCAATAACATTATAGCGTATTCCAGGTTTATGAAGTGTAGTAGGGACCAGGCATTGCCTGGTCCCTACGGGGATCGATCTGGGGTGTACTTCATAAACGTGGAATCTGCTGTAGTCTGCACAGTCAACAGTCAACAGTCAACAGTCAACAGTCAAATGACTGCTGACTAACAACTAATGACCAATGGCTTAAAAACCGGGGAGATTCAGTCCGCCGGTCAGTTCTTCCATTTTTTCCCGCATCATCATCGTAGACTTAGCGTAGGCATCCAGCATCGCCGCTGTAACGAGGTCAGAAACTACATCAGCACCTTCACCAAGAACATCCGGGGAGATGATCACGCGACGGGGCTCCTGGTTGCCGCTGAGAACAACTTTAACCAGGCCACCGCCGGCAGTTCCCTCAATTTCCATTTGATCCAACTCTTCTTGGAGCTTTTTAGCTCCTTCTTGAACCTGCTGAGCTTTTTTGAAAGCTTCAGTCAGTTCTTTCATTTTGCCCAGGCCGAAGCCAAATCCTTGTCCTGATTTTGTCATAACTACTGTGTGATGGTGTGTGTGGGCTGGCAGTCTGCCGTTTCTTTATTACTTTAATCATGCCCTAGAACGGAAACTCTCCCAGTATTCTAACTTCTGGCTCCAACAACAGCGACCACCGCTGCTGGACTTGCTCTTGAACGTGGCGGATCACTTGAAAAATATCATTAGCCGTTGCCGACCCGCAGTTAAGAATAAAGTTAGCATGGCGTTGAGCTACTTGAGCCCCGCCGATCTGGTATCCCTTGAGTCCTGCTTGTTCAATTAACCAGCCGGCTGCCTTCGGGCTGGGGTTACGGAAGACTGAGCCACAGCTAGGCAGGTGGTAAGGTTGACTCGTCCGCCGCGAGCTGAAATTATCGTTAGTTGCAGCCATTATTGCCGATCGATCGAATCCCGGCTGTAACTGAAAAGTCGCTTCTGTCACCAGCCGATCGCCCCCTTGCAGCACCGAAGTCCGGTAGCGGTAGCCCAACTCTTGGGGAGTCAGAATTTCCACCTTACCACCAGGGGAGAGGACGCGAGCATTGACCAGAAGATCCGCCGTACAGCCCCTGTGCGCCCCAGCATTCATCACCACAGCCCCCCCAACGGTGCCCGGTATACCGACAGCCCATTCGAGACCTTTCCAGCCCCGTTTAGCCGCTAACCAAGCGAGGCGAGGAATTGATTCCCCCGCCCCGGCTGTAACTTGACCTGTTTCTGGATCGAAATGCACTTGCTTCAGGTAGCGAGTC
Organism: Microcoleaceae cyanobacterium UBA9251; assembly: GCA_003542015.1. Classification (GTDB taxonomy): domain Bacteria; phylum Cyanobacteriota; class Cyanobacteriia; order Cyanobacteriales; family Microcoleaceae; genus Microcoleus. Next base: position 1,773 of record DPLL01000385.1, read on the forward strand.
CCGATCACCAAACCAGACAAACCTCGATCGCTCACCAACAAATTAGAACCAGCACCCAGCAGAGTCACGGGCATTCCCTTTGAATCAGCCCATGCAAAACTCGCTTCCAAAGCATCCATAGTGCGGGGAGCGACGTACCACTCCGCAGGCCCACCGACTCGGAAGGAAGTCAAGCCGGCCAAGGAAACTTGAGAGTTAATCTTACAGTCAGTTCCCCGCAAAGAAATAGGAGAATACACTCGCCGATTGTCCTTAACAGAGGAGTCATTCGAGATAGTCACCATCTTGCAAATCCTTAAAATTACCTTTTATTGAAGACTTGGTTGAGAACCTATTCACCCAACTTTTGTCCAGAGTCAGAGCGAGTCGCCAAACAGAACTATTGGTACAACCTGCTCCGCCCTGGCTGTCGAACCACCCCACTCAGGAATGAGCCAGCTAATCCGGGCGATCGGCGGCTTGATAAAAAGCCATCACCTCTGGAATAATCTGATTGAGATTCCCAGCACCCAGAAACAGAGCCAAATCCCCCGGTTGCAAATTTTGGGTTAAAAACTTACTTACTGACTCCAGGGAAGCCCGAAACTCCACCTGTCGGCCTTCTTTCGCAATCAAATCAGCAACCTTTTGCCCGCTAATTATGCCTAAATCGGGTTCTCCAGCACTATAAATATCACAAGTCACAACCAAGTCAGCATCGCCAAAAGATTGAGCAAATTCTGGCAAAAATGTCAGAGTGCGGCTGTAACGGTGAGGTTGAAAAATGGCAACCACCCTTCCCGATTTGCGATTTTGTTCGCTACCTTCGATACGCAAGCGAGCTGCGGCCAAAGTAACGCGAATTTCGCTGGGGTGGTGAGCATAGTCGTCCACAAACAGGATGTCATTGTGAAAACCCCGAACCTCAAAACGGCGGCGCGCCCCTTCAAAGCCGGCAATCGCTGAAGCAATTGCCGAAAACTCCAACCCCAACAATCGACCCACTGCTACCGCAGCCAGTGCATTGCTGAGATTGTGTTGGCCTAGCAACTTCAACTCCATTTCCCCCAGCAGAGATCCTCGCTCCCAAATACGAGCCTTGGTACTTGCGGCTCCATACTCGACGCCGGAAGCCGTGTAGTCAGCACCGCTGTCAGGGTGCAAGCTATAGCTGACATTCGGCCGCAGGCAATCTTTGACGATTTGGTCATCTATGCAGCCCACCAAAGTTTGACAGTTTTGGGCAAACACTTTAAATGTGTCAATTACCTGGTCAAGGGTATCGTAATGGTCTGGATGATCCAGTTCCACATTCGTCACCACCCCTATTTGGGCTGCCAGCTTGACCAAAGAACCGTCGGATTCATCAGCCTCGGCAACCAAGTAAGGGCCTTCCCCCAGACGAGCATTGCCTTCCCAAGCGTTGACCTCGCCTCCCACCACTATGGTCGGGTCTAGACCCGCAGCCAGCAGCATGAAGCCGATTAAGCTGCTCGTGGTAGTTTTGCCGTGAGTCCCCGCTACGGCGATGCTTTGGTAATCTTGAATTAAAGCTGCCAACACATCCGAGCGATGAAAAATTGGACAGCCCAAATCCAAAGCAGCTCGATATTCGGCATTAGCTGGGTGAATTGCCGTCGAACATACTACTTGAGGTAATCCCAGAATTGCTTTGGCGGTTTTCCCGTTACCGTTCAATTTCAGAGCTTCGGCGGTGGCGACGGAAGTCCCTACCGTGCCGAAGACTCCCAAGGATCGGGCCAACTCCGGCCCGCCGCCCTGGCTGCGATCGTTTGGGGCTGTTTCAAATACTTCAAAATTGCTGGCATCTTGACTCCAAAAAATATGAGTTCCCATTGCTTGCAACCGCTGGGTTATATGACTCGATTTAATGTCGGAGCCGTACACAGGCAACTTGCGTTTAGCTAGAATATAGGCAAGGGCTGACATTCCAATTCCACCAATACCAATGAAATGAAATGGTCTACCGCTGAAATCAACTGAACTCGGCATCTTCACTCCTCACGCACCACACCACGCCAATAACACGCGATATAATATCAAGAATTGTTTTTTCAGGATACAGTTCGCTAGAGATTTTGTACAAAATTCTCTGCGCGTCCCTCAATTTTCGGGACTTGTAGAGATGTTTTTCTTGTATCCTATTTGACATTCTCACCGGGCTAAAGCCACGGTGATTCCCAAACCTCACGATTTGAGTTTCTGCTTCATCGCAACTGCCTCCACCCACAAGGAGTTTTCTGGTCTTATGTTCGCTCCACAGACTAACCCCGCTAGCGAGCGCGGTTTTTATGCGTCGAATACCTAAAAGGAATTCTTATCTGTTGTTTTGATTCCAGGGATGTTTACCATTGCCCTATCCTCTTTTCCCGGTCTACCGATTTGTCTGCGCCGCCAGTTGTACTGGACTTCGCTCGTTAGGCTGTCTGAATCCATCGACGGACAGTGGGTCATTGACCACACTATAGTTTAATATAAAGCCGTCCTAAAACGACGGGGTTTCCACCCACCTTTCTGATGACTTGGTACCGAGTAGATTTCCGGAACAGTCATAACTCGAAAATTGCAGGTCAGGGAGGATGGGGTCTGTGGCTGGGCCAACAAACTAATTTCGGGCGATCGGTATGCCTCTAATCGCCAATTAATTGGATCAACATGGACGCTTGCATACAAAATAAAACCTTGGTGCCTCAAAAGTGGTCATTCTTTTTGGCATACCTGCTGACATTACAGGACAGAGGCTATTGATATTGTTCTGTGAAGACCCGCCTCAATGGGGCGTTTCTGGGGATTTATCCCCCTCTGATTTCTCCGGTAATGTTTTCCTCGCCAATGTTTTGAGGGCTTGTGTTTTGTCAAAGACACTAGCTTAACTAAATAGACCTGTTTAATCTTTGACGACAGTAGCTACAAGCACCGAAAGCACCTGTAGGTGTCGTGACCCTCAAAACGTAGTTGTAACTTAGGCTGGCTATCTCTTCACTGTTAGGCACTGGTTGTCCAGTGAGTGTCCAGTGATTAGTGGATAGCACTCCTGTATTCTTTCTGTTTCCATCCGCCTGCTGTGCTGGGATAAGGCAGCAAAGGCCCCGCTATGTTTTTACACCCATGTGGGGTTTCACCCATAAAGATTTACCAACACTACCATTTTGTATGGAAAAAGTAGCGATTTTGGGGAGGATTTTCGATCCGGTTCACTGGGGTCATCTGTCGATCGCCCAGACGGCTGCGACTCAATTTGCGATCGATCGCGCGCTCTGGGCCGTCGATCGCGCCAATCCTCACAAGTCGCACAGTGTTTTGGCAATTTTTAACAAGTTGCGGCAAATGGTGGCTCTGGCGACGGCAGAGCCACCGGATTTTGGACTTTTACCTCTAGATACCAATCCCTCTGCTAGTGGTGCGATCGACTCTTTGTTGTATTTGCAAAATTTGGCGACCGAGGCTCAACTCTACTGGATTATTGGTGCTGATGCCTTCCAAACTTTGCCCAAATGGCCCCGGTGCGGGGAAATTGGGGGGTTGTTTGAAATACTCCGGGCGTAAACGCACTCTTGATTCTTTACGCTTCATCGACTGACGCTACCGAAATAGTCTTACTCTGTCTCTGCGTACTGAAGCGAGTCGTGGCGATTCCCCATCCCGACTTTCTCTATATTTCTAGCAGCATTTTCATCCCTATCTTGCTCGGTGCCACAACTTACAGCAGTTCCCGCTGTTATGAAACACGGTAGGGACACTCCAGGAGCCCATAGGTGTCAACTTAAGCCTGAAAGCCTTGATAAATCTCGTTTTTACCTGAGTCCAGATCCCCCTAAATCCCCCTTAAGAAGCAGGGCTGTTTCATTCTCTTGTAGGGGCAATCCCCCCGTGGTTGCCCTGATGCCTGAAACACCTACAAAATCGTGGATGAGGAGGGTAGGCACAGGGGCACTACCCCTACAAAATGATGATTTGTCTGAGAATGAAACAGCCCTGGGGTTTAGGGGGTTCTGAATCTGATGGAGAAGGTTGAAGACACG
>DPLL01000513.1 GCA_003542015.1 Microcoleaceae cyanobacterium UBA9251
AATGAGCGCAATTGCGCTCATTTTTCCTAGAGAGAATTTAAAACTCAGCATTTAGGAAGCAACACAATTATCTATTCTGACCCCTGAATGCTTCTGCCTCTAAGGATACAGATATTTCCTTAAGCGACAGGTGAGAGCTTCTGCACTTTCTCTGCCAAGGAATCCATCAGAGATTGAAACGGGCTGACGAATTTCTCAATCCCCTCCAGGAGCAAGTCTGCCATCACTTGATCCAAATCGATGTCGATATCTGGATCTTTGAGACTTTCGATCAGCGCGTAAGCTTCTGCCACGTTGTTCTCAATTCGGGGTGCGACATCACAGTGATCAAAACAGGCCTCAACGGTGTTCGGTGGCAAAGTGTTCACCGTGTCGGGGCCGATTAATTCATCGACGTACATCACATCGCTGTAGTTGGGATTTTTGGTGCTGGTACTCGCCCACAATAGCCGTTGCACTTCTGCTCCCTTGGCTGCTAATGCTTGCCAGCGATCGCTCGCCACGATCTCTTTATATTTCTGGTAAGCTACTTTGGCATTGGCGATCGCGATTTTCCCTTTCACCGCTTCCAGTTTGGCTTTCGTAGCAACATCAGTGACGTTTTTTAGTTTATCGTCAATCTGACCGTCGATGTTGATATCGATCCGGCTCAAGAAGAAACTGGCAACAGAAGCAATATTGCTCACATCCAAACCTTTAGCCGCCCGCGCTTCCAAGCCACGAATATAAGCCCAGAAGGTTTCGACGTAGCTGTCAACAGAGAACAGCAAAGTCACGTTAACATTAATCCCTTCGCTGATAACTCGTTCGACGGCGGGCAATCCTTGAGCAGTTCCCGGAATCTTGATCATCACATTTGGTTTGCCGATCGCCTGATAATAACGTAAGGCTTCACTAATCGTGCTTTCTGTATCATTGGCGATCGTCGGTGGCACTTCAATGCTGATATAACCGTCCAAACCTTTGGACTCTGCGTAAACTGGAGCGAAGATATCGCAAGCATTGCGGATATCTTCAAAAACTAGAGATTCGTAAATTTCGAGTACAGATTTACCCGCCCGGATGCCAGCTTCAATATCCGCATCGTAAATCACATTGCCCGCGATCGCCTTCTCAAAAATCGCCGGATTCGATGTAATCCCGCGCAGTCCCCGACTTTCAATCATCTGCTTGAGTTCGCCGGACTCGATCAGATTGCGAGTCAAATTGTCCATCCAGATGCTCTGGCCAATTTCTTTGATTTCTAACAGGTGATTCTTCGTCGCTTCTGTCATGATCTTTAACTTCTACAATTTGATATTGGATAATTGGGAATTAGAAATTGGAAATTGGCAATTGGGAATTGAGAATTGGGAATTGAGAATTGGCAATTGGGAATTAAAACATTCTTGCTTTATGAGCTTCATTACATCCGTTACATCCGTTACAAAATCCGTTGCCGAACTTTCTTCCCGGCGTTACATCCGTTACATCCGTTACAAAATCCGTTGCCAAACATCCGTTACATCCGTTACATAATCCGTTGCCGAACTTCCTTACTCTTCAAGTGTTCTAGGATTGCGCGATCGATCTTTAATAAAAGACTCCACTAGCGCTACATCTTCTTTGCTGCCGATAATCAAAGGTGTGCGCTCGTGAATTTTAGTCGGCACTACGTCCAAGATGTCTTGAATGCCGGTACTAGCCCGCCCGCCGGCTTGCTCCATCAAAAACGCCAAAGGAGCCGATTCGTAGAGTAAGCGCAATTTGCCTTCGGGTTTTTTCACTGTTCCTGGATACAAAAACACGCCTCCTTGAAATAAAATCCGGTGGAAATCTCCCACCAAAGCCCCTCCGTACCGGGCGGTGTAGCCTTCGCTGCGGTGTACGTAGCGAATGTAATCCCGATAAGACTCTTCCCACTGCCAAAAGCTACCTTCATTGACACTGTAAATCGGGCCGCTGTCTGGAACCTGTATGTTTTCGGTTGCTAGAATAAACTCGCCCAAACTGGGATCGAGGGTAAAGGAATGAACGCCCTGCCCGATCGAATAAACCAGCATGGTACTGGGGCCGTAGAGCACATAGCCGGCACCGATTTGTTTGTGTCCGTGTTGCAGCAAGTCTGAAGCAGAACCGTCTGCATCATCCCCTTCTTGCTTGCGGATGCTGAATATGGAGCCAACATTCAGATTGATGTCAAGATTGGAAGAACCGTCTATGGGATCGTAGAGCAGACTGTAACGCCCGATCGGACAATTTTCGGGAATATAATAGGGTTTTTCCATTTCCTCCGAAGCCAAGCGACAAACAAGTCCGCTTTGCTGGAATACCGAGATAAACACTTCATTGGCATAGATATCCATCTTTTTGACGGATTCTCCCTGCACGTTTACAGCCCCTGTAAACCCTAAAGCATCTTCCATTAGCCCAGCTCTGCTGAGTCGCCTTGCGATCAGTTTAGCCGCTAGCCCGATGCGACTCATCAGGGCGCTGAGATCCTGAGCATCTGCACTAAAGCTTTGCAGTTGCTGGAGTACATGACGGGATAGAGTCGTACAATCGCGGTCTAAGGATTGCACCTGAGCGATCGGGCCTAGGCGGGATTCCCCTGTCGGCGCGTTTACCATGATTTTGATGTCCTCCCTGTCTTGTGGCTCCCTCGTTTGGGATTTTTCAGGTGTTGCTGAATCGGCGATGAGACCGATCATCCTGTAAGTTCTATCTTAGGGATGGTTTTGCGATCGGGCATGGAACTTTAGGTGAACTTTAGATCCCCACGGAAAATTGAGGGGTGCGATCGGGTGTTGAGTAACGAAGTTGTATTCAAAATCACTAAATTTTTGATCTATATGGGAATCGAGATCCGAGGAGTGCGATCGACTGCGATCGTCCGTCATACAAAATTTTGATCGCCCGAAACAGAAAAATTACTTAAAAACGGGCGATCAACTATTTACAAGTTGTGCGCGAGTACGATCGCCCGTTCATTAAAGTTAATTGACAGGATATGATATTGACGAGCAAACTGGTGTGAGCTATGGCTCTCAAAATCTATTGCAGCAATTCGCTATGTATTTGTCGTTACACCATTCTTGAAAGCATTTACGATCCGATCTCCCCAACTAATTTATTTCTTCTTTCTGGCTCTTCTTTTTGCAACGCCAAGTTCTGTGCGGTTAGTAATAAAAATACCGCAGACGATGAGCAACATACTGAAGATATGCACCAATCTGATCGGTTCACCTAAAAAAAGCCACGCAGCAATGCCACTGAAGACCGGAACCAGGTAATACATTAAAGCTGCGCGGGAAGGACCGATTAGGATAATTGCCTGGTTCCATGCAAGAAACGCCACCACTGAGGATAAAATTCCAACGTAGAGTAAGGCAAGCAAGATCGAAGGATTGAAAACAACAGGGTGATAAATCCAACATTCCAGCACATAGAAAGGCATTAAGAACAATAGCCCTAAGCTAAAAGTACATAAGGCGAAAGTTTTCATTCTCATGGTGGCTGGCTTGTGCTTTACTAGCATGGCGTAGCCAGCGAAGATTATAGCTGCTAACAACATATACAGATCGCCAATTGCGAAAGAAATACTCAACAGCTTCTCTAATGAGCCTCCCGCGATCAACAATACAACACCGAGTACCACCACCACGATCCCCGCAGCACGAGTTAAAGAGATCGGTTCGCCATAAAAGAGACGAGACATGAGTACGATAAAAATGGGGGAAGAAGTGGCGATTAAAGCCAGGTTCATCGCCTGCGTTGTGTGACCCGCAATGTAGATCAAGGTGTTAAAAACAGTCACTCCTGACAACGCCGATACGACCAAGTAGGGGAGATGTTTTTGAACCATTTTCCAGTCTTCGACTGTCCCCCGCACGGCAAATGGTGTCAAGGTCACAACGGCAATCGTCCATCGCCAAAAAGCTAGACCCACTGGTAGGATATCCTGATTAAAACTTCTGGCAACAATAAAGTTACCAGCCCAAATGACAGTGGCAACTAATGCCCAAAAATAACCCATTGAAACCAAAGACTTAGGCTGTGCTTGACTCAATATACCCCCTATCCCATTTAAGATTTTTCGTTTCATTCCTCAAGGAAATTGACGACCCATTTTGCGACCAGTTGAGCGTCGGGGTCGTCATCCAGTGAACGAAAGCCTGCGGAGAACACCGTTTCTTCCATGACATCTTTCCGGCGCAGCATTAACGCCTGCGTATAGGTCTTTTTATGCTCTGGATGTCCCTGAAAAGTCAAGACAGATCCGCCATATGTGACGACACTATAAGGGCAAAACGGATTGCCGGCGATCGCCGTCGCATCCTTTGGCAATTCAATTACCTGGTCTTGATGAATCACCGGTAATTTGAAACTCTTGGCAAGAGGGATCATCCAAGGTTCTGTTTTATATACCTCACTTTGTGCCAACCCAACTCCCCAACCTTTGGGCGATTTGTACACCACTCCGCCTAGTGACTGCATGATTAGCTGATGACCGAAACAGATGCCAATCAACTTTTTCGTGGATTGCATATAGATATCGCGGATAAACTGAGAGAGAGTGCATAACCAAGGATCATGGTCATAGACACTAGCTCTACTGCCAGTGATCAGGTAGGCATCACACTCAGAAATATCTTGTGGATAAATCTCCTGCACCACATCATAGCGACTAAACAAAAACTCTCTGCGCTCCTGACGCAGCCATGCTTCGACCATATCGGCATAGCTACCAAAATCCTCTATGAGATCGTTGGCAACTTGATCCGTCTCCAGTATCCCTATTCGCATGACAACCTCTCCTCTAAAACCTGCTGTGCGAGGGTTTCTTGCTCGAAGTTTTCCACTGGAATATGAGGCACTTGCTGTAGCCCTAATGACTTTTTTAGCCACAGCAGAAAGTCATGATGCGGTTTACGACTTCGGTGCCAATACATCATCCCATTGCCTACTTGGGGATAGCATTGGATGGATTGATTGCCAGCCTCAAAATCTTTAATAATCTCGAACAGCCTAAGCATTGCCAGATGTAAGGCACGGCAATATAAATGGTCATCATTGTCGTGCGGGTATATTGGTGGTTTCACAATTTCAATAATTTCACCACCATCTAGTTCGGACGAAACTACATGGATCGTTGCAGCAATCTTGGCATAGTCTGCTTTATAGTAGGCGAAGAAGATGCAGTGATTGCCTCGGTAATCGGGAAGATAACCCCCATGCACATTGATCATGAAATCGGCTGCATGGATGATTTTTTTAGGAAGGTACATGGTGCCACACACCACAGTGATATCTGGTTTGAAATCTCTGATGGCTTCGACCGTCTCTTGAGAGCCTATCCAATCAACGTATATCTTGTTTATATGGCTGATATTGCGTATAAGCGGTGAGAAATAGTCATACCGATAGCGGCTTCTACCAGTTAGTTTTTGACGCTTGATATGCCAGTACCTGTATAGCCAGTCGATGTATTTAGCCTTCTGCCAAAGCCGTTTGTGCTGGTCTTTCCCTGGTTCGATAATAGCACCTACTAGGTCAAATCGAGCTGCGAGTTCGGAGATTAGGTAATGGTGCTGTGGATCATCGGAGCATAGTACCAAAATGCGTAGGCGCTTACTACAATCATTAACAAGAGTATAATTATTGCTGGTTCTTCTAATCACGATAAATCTATCCTTGTACTGTTAATGTTCATGAAAATTGCCTCCCATCTACGCCCAGGGCTGATTCATTCTAAAATTTTCCAACTTTTCTAACTCTTATGCTGTAAGGTGTTGGGCAGATATTTCTAGCCCAGAAGTCCCTCATTATTGAAAACTCCTGTTCTCCTTGCTGTCAGAGGCTTTGGAAAGACGCAAATAGTCCATTGGAATTGAGAATGAATCAGCCATGCATCCACACGCTGTTTCAGTAAACTAAACTTGCCCTGTGCAAATGTACTAAAATTTCCCAAAAAGCTTAATAGTATAGTCAATAGAGCTATCCACCTTTTATAGGGAGTATCCAGTATCTGCAAGAGAGAAAATAGCCTAAATTAGCCTACAGCAATAGTTTCGAGGATGTGCCGATGGGGAATTTCATAGTAAAAGGAGGTAAAGCGGTTCGGATGATAAAGCTGATGCATAGAATGAAATTCTCCTTGGAGTGCTGCCAAAACCGCATTGGCAATCGCCGGCGATTGCGTAAAGCCTCCCGTATTGTGTCCTCCAGTAACGATCAATTTGCCGTCTCTGGCGACCTCAACAACCTCAAAAACCCCAAGGCTGGTGGATGTCCACGGACGTACGCAATATCGGCGGCTTGCCTTCAACAATCCATTTTGTTTTGCTGCCTCGTAGGCAGCAGGAAAATAGTGTTTTAGTGAATCTTCTATCCCGCAGTACATCGCTTCAAGATCATCGGGAAGTATATTATTGGGGTCAAGACCTGTATAACCGTAGCCAGATCCAAAGATCAAAATATCTTCCCCTTCAGAATCTGTGGCTACAGTGACATTCGCATCTTCTGTGATGTGATCCTTGCGAGCTATTTTTAACGAATGCTTGAGCTTCGGTGCTAAATTCGGGACGACCATCCAGCAACCTAACACACCCTGAATTTTGTTCTCCGCTTGTGTCCCTCTCAGTAATTCAGAACCATACACACCAGGAGAAATGACGTAATTATCTGCGGTGATCGTATGATTACCTGAGACCAGCCCGATGACAACACCGTGGTCGTCCCGAATAATTTTTTTAACGCTCTGATTCCAGAAGCATTGGATACCTAATCTCTCCAAACTATCGAGCAAGTTTTCGATGAATTTGTGTACATTAAGGGTAAAACCAACCACCTCGATTGCACCAACAACTAAGCCGCTTGCACAAGCATCTGCCAACGCAGGGTATTTTTCTATCAACTCTTCAGGTGTCAAAGTACATCTTAAAGACTTTATCTCTCTATGGCGTTCAATACTTTCTCGATAATGTGATTCATCCGAGTACAGACGGACAATACCTTCCCGAAGTTCAACGTCTTGGAATAATTCCGAAGCATTCTCGATCAAATCTTCCCACAAGGGGTGGCTTTCATGGTTGAAAGACAAGATATCGTTGTTGTAAACGTTTGCCAAATATGGGGGAACTGCTTCGTACTCGTGTATCCATGTCTTTTCAGGTATGGATATATTATTTTTATCGCAGATCATCCATCCAGATTCCGACACTTTACTGTCGAACAAATTGTTGAAGTGAGAGATCGCTGTAAAGTCTTTGTCGTTGTAATTATCAGCCTCCGTGAGGGTAAACATCCTTGCGTCGCCGCCCCCACGTGTGCAGCCATATTTTGACCAGTGTTCGGATTTCCTAGGATCGGGTGAGGCATCATACATTGCAATGCTGTAACCGGCTTTTGTCAAATAATAGGCGGTTATAAGATTGACAATGCCGGCACCTACAAGAGCGACAGATACTTTTTGGTTTGCAGAAGCGACACTCTTCTTACCCCCCCCCAACACATGAGACCGCTTTGTATGGACACGCTCAGCCAAGATCAGTGGCTGAATATCGGGATGAATTCGATCATCAGGTACAGTAGTAAAAACTGGGACACCTGCAAACGAGAAATGTTTAGCTTCACCAGCGTACTGGCTATTACCCTTTTGCACAATGAACCGCGCTGAATCAGGTGTTGCTAATACCCAACTTTTAACAACCTGTTCATCAGGCAATTTTTGGGCTATCAGAACATCTGGTCTAAGCTCAGTCAATGCCTTGGTTACGAAACGGTCTCCCTTGGTTTGCAAGTCAGGCCGATAGATAACGTTATCATTAAGGATTCCAAGCAGCACATCTTCAGCAACAGGATAAGTAATCAAAATTCGCATACTGAGCCTTTGGTATTAGTAATAATGAATGAGCCATAGATGACCATCGGACTCTATCCACATTGGAATCATGTGGATGTAATGTATTTGTTGATAAGGAAAAACTATATGAGCAAAGCTTACCCTTGTCAAGGTAATAAATAAAAAAGTTGGGGTAGCTGTGGCTATTGCCGAGCCTGTTAAGCTGGTAAAAAAGTCCCTCAAACGCTTGAAATCTCATAGCGGGCGATTGATAAATCTTCTGACTCCGAGCGTCAATTAGCAATAAATAATATTTATTGCCAATGACCAGCTACTAGAGGGGTAGGCATCCTGTCTGCTCTTGCATGGCTTTTCTGGAGAGTTTTATTGCAAGACGCGGGCTGGTAGTCCGCACCTTACAAATTATTAACCAGAAATTATCGCGCCTTGAGTATCAAGCCCGATCGCCCTGACATCAGCCTTAACCCCAAACTCCCCCCAAGCAGCCGCCATTTCCCTCA
>DPLL01000256.1 GCA_003542015.1 Microcoleaceae cyanobacterium UBA9251
TTAAGTTGACACCAATGGGCTCCTGGAGTGTCCCTACCGTGTTTCATAACAGCGGGAACTGCTGTATCTAAATTTATTCTACACTTTGATAAACAGGGCGACATCCAGACAATAAACCGTGCAAATTGACGACATTGCCAATTACTGCGATCGCCGGTGCTGCAAATCCAGTCGTCTCAACTTGCTCTACAATTGTAGACAACATCCCGATCAATTCTTCCTGTTCCGGCCGCGTTCCCCAACGCACTAAAGCTATGGGCGTTTCGACACTCAATCCTGCTGCTGTTAATTGGCCGATGATGTATGGTAAATTGTGAATCCCCATGTAGATTACAATGGTTTCGGAGCCGTGGGCGATCGCCTGCCAATTCACCTCTGGTCGATATTTTCCCGCTGATTCGTGACCGGTGACAAAGGTGACAGAAGAACTGTACGATCGATGTGTTAAAGGAATTCCCGCATAAGCAGGGGCTGCAATCCCAGAAGTTACACCGGGAACGACTTCTACAGAGACTCCAGCTTTGACCAAATCTGCCATTTCTTCGCCACCACGGCCGAAGATAAACGGATCGCCGCCTTTGAGACGAACAACTATTGCATTGTCTTGAGCTTTTTCGATTAATAACTGAGTTGTTTCGTCTTGGATTAGCGAATGCTTGCCGCGACGTTTTCCGGCATCAATTCGTTCTGCTTGGGGGTTGATTGAATCCAAAATTTGAGGGCTAACTAAAGCGTCGTAAATTACAACATCGGCACACTCTAACAGAGTTTTTCCCTTCAGTGTCATCAAACCAGGATCTCCAGGCCCCGCACCTACCAAGTAGACTTTACCAACGGACATTTTTACCTCTTTTTCTGCTTGTGCTTTTGCCTCTTGTGTGTCTTTGCGGTTCATTTTTGAATTAACTCCCCAATTAAGTCTGCTAATTCTACAGTTGCGCCTAGAGGATTTGCTAGATGAATTTCTGCTGTGGAAAATTGCTGCTGTAACTCTGTCGCTTTTTTGGCGATCGCATCTGTAATTCCTCCATTAAATAAGAAGTATGGCACTATTCCTATTTGCTGCTGTCCATCACGAACTAAATTGTCAATTTGTTCTTCCAAACTCGGCTTTACCGACCAATAAGCTGCTACAGCGCCGACTTTACTAGCTATTTCTTCAACTGTCGAGTTTCCTCCCGGACGGCGGCTGCCGTGAGATAGTAAAATCCATTTTGGAACTCGCAAATTGGGGAGAAAAGCCACCTCTTGCATCTGAGTTTTCACCAATTTTGTTAAGCCTGCTTCTTGGGTTCCCAAATGCGGCTGCAAGTTAATTTTTAACTTGTCAGAAAAAGTTTTCCTGGCAATTTCTAGCTGTGCGGGTATGTCTTCGGCGACGTGAACACCGGGCAATAAAAATATGGGCAAGATTTGGACTTCTGTCAATCCCAGGGAGAGGGTATGTTCGCCAAAATGGCAAATTTGTTCGTGCAGCGGTGCCGGGCCCAACTCTAAGGTGGCGGTTCCGACTGCGGGCACAGAGGAAGTGGCAGAATTGCTCAAAATTGGTGAATTTTGAGACAGCAGTTTAGCTAAGTTTTCCAGGGCTAGTTGGGGTCGGGGGTCGCGACTGCCGTGAGANNTTGTGGCTGAGCTGGTTTGTGGCGACTCCTGGCGGTTGGACAATTGGGTAGTCGCCCGGAGTCGCTAAAATTATGCTAAAGTCAGACAGTGCATGGGATTGAAGGCACGGTGAATACAGGCTATCGCCCGAAATTCACAAAAATTAAAAAAAAATTTGCCAAACCCCTAGACCTATGCTAACGTTAGATGCTATAGTGAAAAAAACACGGCGAGTGTAGCCAAGTGGTTAAGGCAGTGGTTTGTGGTACCACCATTCGTGGGTTCAATTCCCATCATTCGCCCTTTTAAGTCCGCCAGGGCATGGATTCCCTGGCTAATAGCTGAATTCCTCTGAAGAGGAATAAGGGATCTTTTGTTTGACGATTAGGCCTAGATNNTTTAGGGGGATCTAGACTCGGCTGTGAACGAGATATACAAGGGTTTTAGGCTTAAGTTGTCACCAATCGGCAGAGCCTGGTAACGAGTAGAATTAGTAGAATGGTGTCCTGCGATGCAAGTTTCGATTGTGTTAATATTATATTAGTCGGGGCGACCAATAATTATTGAAAAATAAAGATGCCATCTTTAGTAGCAGAAGATTGGGGATATAAATTTAGTGGAAATCGGGCGATTAATAAGTTTATTCGCGATATTGAAGGGGAAGCGGCTTTAGCAAAATATTGCGATTGGGAATGCAAAGAGCGTGCGGAAATTTTAATGTCTGAGATTGCTGGAAAATCCCACAATCTTTTCTACGTGCGCCGCCAACAGGTAAATCAGAGATTTGCCGAAGAAGAAATATGGGAATTAATCATTGCTACAGATCGAGATGATTTTGAATTGCCGGAATTGCTGCAAAAAGCCGATCGCACTTTACGCTTGCTAGCAACTGTACGCTTAGAAGATGGAATTGGCGGCCTCAAGTTACTGGATGCTGGTTTAGTAAATCAGCTAAGAGGTAAGAAAGATGGGTATGTTTTGCCACATAAATTGCGACTTTTAGGCAATAGTAAAGCCGGTGTTCCTCGCAAGTCGATCGCCCGCGTCCAACAACTGCCATTTTGGGACGATAGACACATCCCAACTGGGGAACAACTAAAAGTTTGGCACACTTTCTTAAAAGTTGAAAAACGCATTGCCGAAGCTCGTCAATTTTGCGTACCTTTTCGAGGTCATAATTACGGTTCTAGCCTCAAAATCATCACTTTAGAAATTGATTGTAGTTCCGCAACTCTCGATGGCTATGATGAGAATTCCTTAGAATTGGGCGACTTTCGGGAAAGGCTGAAAAAGGCGCGAAATGAAGAAATTACCCTGTTTGATTCTGCGCCGGGAAGCAGAAGCAGCCGAGATGGAGAAACTTTAGGAACGATCGCCGAAATTGACTTTGAGCATAGCAAATTACGCATCAAATTAGATTCTGATTTAGCTGCGCGCATGGCTGGCGATCGATATTTATTGCCTAAACAAGGATTTTTGTATTTTGAGGCTGCTGGCGACATCAGTCAGATCAGACGCAAAGAACAAGCTTTGAAAATGTTGACAGATGGCCGCGCTCAAAATCCCTATTTGAGTGATTTTTTATTCGACGCTTCTCAAGCAAGACAGCCGCAAAAAAATATTAAATTAGAGCGAGAAAACTTATTAAATCGCAATGCTAATGCTGACCAAATTGCGGCCGTAGAAACGGTGCTTTCCGCACGGGATTTAATTCTGATTCAAGGCCCGCCGGGAACAGGTAAAACTACCGTTATTGCCGAAATTTGCTATCAAATTGCCCGTCTGGGTGGGAAAACGCTGATTGCTTCTCAAGCTAATTTAGCTGTAGATAATGCTTTGAGTCGGTTGGTTCACAATCCGGCGATTCGGGCTTTGCGGAAGGGAAAAGCTCATAAGGTGCAGGAAGAAGGGCAGCCGTTTTTGGAAGAAAATGCGATCGGCACTTGGCTACAAAATACAGCGACTGACTGCGAACAAAAACTATTACAGCGCCAGACTAATGTCACATATTTGCGGCAGTTGCTGACAGACTATGAACGATTTGCAGCTTACTTTGCCGCCGAAGCCGAATTTTATAACCAACAGAAACATCTACACAGTAGCAAGGCAAATATTGAGGCTAACTGCAACCACCAAGAAACAGCATGCCAGGAAATTTTAGCACAAAAAAAAGAAATTGAATCTTTATTTTTGGGTTTAGAAAATCTCCTGGCTGCACCCAAAGTGGATTGGGAATCTCCAGAAATTGCCGAATTTTTGCCCAGACTGAAACCTTATTCAGAAGGTAATGTTTTAGTCGAAAACTTTATGGTAAATGTGCGGCTGGCCGCCAATCATGCTACTCAACTTGGCTTTGTTAGGCCCGCTTGCGGTGCTTTTGGAATTGCGGTTTGGCTGCGGGAAACTGTAGCGCCCCAAATATCGGAATTTAAGACGGCGTTTGATTGTGCTGATGATGCTTGTCTTGCTATGTCAGCAGTTGTGGAATCGGTGCGGGTGTCGCGGCAGATTTCTGATGCTTTGAATCAGCTACAATTGGGCGATAGCCAACAGACAAATCGCCAAAATTTAGAGCAGAAAATACAGAATTTGGAACGGCGAAAAGCTGAAATTGCCGCCGTTGTTGTCGCCGTTGCAACATGGATTCAGACAGCAGATACTCAACTTTATGAAGTTGTGAAATCTTGTTTGGAAACGGGGGCGTTGCTGACCGATGACATGGTAGAATTGCCTGTGGGATTGTTGAAAATTGCGCGATCGCTCAAATTGCCCATCGTCCCCCCCAAATGGAAAGTTAATTTGCCCGATTTAGAAAGACTGCAAAAGGCAATATCCCATGAAGCCAGCGCAGGTTTTAAGGACATTCAAGGCCAACAATTCCGGTTTAGCGAGTTTTTGCACCTAAATTTGAGTCAAACGCCCATCGTGCTCTCAGCGGGCGATCGGACTCAATGGCAACAACTAGCAAAAGACTTTGATAACTATTCCCAAGTAACTCGCAGTCAGCGCCAATTTATCATAGAAAAAGCTCGCACTTTGTTCAGTAATATTCAACAAATTTACAGTGCATCTTTCCAGCCAAATAACATCGAGACTACACTACATAGCGTCGCCAAAGAATTGCTGCACAGCATCCTAGAAAATGCGCGACAATGCGTGGTTCCCCTGAAAACCGAAACCGAACAGCAACTGCAAAAACAGCAACAGCTATTAGAGCGAATCAACTTAAGCTTAAATCAGCCAGAAATATCCGCCCTTAAACTTCAGTTAGAAACAGCACAGCAAGCAACAAATTTAAAAATTAACACAGTAACTAATCTACTGCAAGCAATTGTCCAACAGTCAAACGTACCTGAAAAATTGCGGATTCTAGCAGAACAATATATTGCCCAAAAATCTAATATTTGGGAACAGCCGCAGCAGTTTTTAAAGCAAGTTGATGCTTGGAAAGCAAATGCAGTTCAGCTTGAAAGTTCCATTGCTGGCTTAGATCCTTTCGGTGTTTTGAATATCATCAAAAACAGTCTCAACGAGCATTTATCTCCGCTGCAAATAGCCACCGAAAATTCGCAGCAGCAACTTCAACAACTCCAAAAAGAATTGAGCGAAATTCTGGATGAACTCCAACAGCAACAGCTAACACCAGCATTAATTATTGAGAGAAATTGGTGGGAGTCAGCATGGCAAAATATCCCCGATCAATACAAACCAGAAGTGAGTAGTACGGGATTATTCACTGTGGAGTTTTTACGCAAAATCAAGCGACAATTCAACAATTGGCGGCGGGAATTAGCACAAGACGAAACCGAACTAAAGCGCTCTAAAAACTTCGTTACCGACTGGATTAAAAAACTCCGCAATCCCTCAGAAAAAGACCAAAGCGATTTAAAACAAATTTATATTGACAATGCCAATGTTATTGGCATTACTTGCGTGCAAGCAGCCAGTTTCGACTTTAGCAAAAACTTTCCCAGCTTTGATGCAGTCATCATTGACGAAGTTAGTAAATGCACTCCTCCAGAATTATTAATTCCCGCTTTGAAAGGCAAAAAATTAGTATTAGTAGGCGATCACCGACAATTGCCGCCAATGTTCGATCGCAATACGATCGACGATATTGCCGAAGAAATCGGCTGTACCGGAGACGAACTAAGTTTCATCAAAGAATCCCTGTTCAAAGTTTTGTTTGAAAATGCCAGCGACAGCATCAAACAAATGCTGACAACTCAATACCGAATGCACCCGCAGATTATGGGAGCAATCAATCAATTTTATGACCAAAAACTCAACTGTGGAATTGCCGAACCCGATACCAGACGCGCCCACAATCTCGCAGGTAAAATCATTCAAGAAAATAATCACATACTCTGGGTGAAAACGCCCGTTGGACAAGGTTTTGAAGAAGAAAAAAATGGCACTTCGCGCTTGAATGTCAAAGAAGTAGATGCAATTGAACGTTTGTGCGAGCAAATGGAAACAGCTTGGCAGTCCAAAATTGCCGAGGGTGAACCGCCCAAAGAAATCGGAATTATTACTTTTTACGGCGCTCAATTGAGGTTAATTCAAGATAGAATTGAACCAGAAAAATTTCCCTCTTTGAGCATCCGCACCGGTACTGTTGACATATTTCAAGGCATGGAAAGACCTGCGATTATTGTCAGCACAGTGTGCAATAATAATAGAGGCGATATTGGATTTGCTAAGGAACCGGAACGGGTGAATGTGGCATTTTCCCGCGCTCAAGAATTGCTGGTAGTTGTTGGCTGCCACGATTTATTTACCCAACAAACAGGTACTGTCGGAAAAATGTATCAGGAAGTTTCAAAAATTGTGCGTTACTTTGGAGGTTTTGTAGATGTTTCTAGCGTCATCAACTAAACCAATTGATTCAAATTTAAGCGCCGTCGTCGAACAAATTGAGCAACAAAATCCCGGTTTGTCAGTTTTGGCTGCGCGTCAATTCCGCTGTGTAAGGCGACAAACACCTTTGGAGGTGACAATTAGCGAACCTCGTGAATTTAACGTGCTCGAAGAGTTCATCCTGCGGGCTTGCATTGAGTTTGTACCTGCGCCAACTTTGAAAGAATTGGCTGATTTGCTGGGCTTAGACGAGATTTTTGTGACAACTACAGCGACTACTCTGGTTAGTTTAGATATCTTGGAGGTGTCTGCAACGGGGAAAATTGCGATCGCACCGGGAGGAAAAGAATTTTTCGAGCTAGGTGCTGTTAGTCGATCGCAAATTCAATCAATTTATGCCATTTCCGATCCTTTAAATCAAACTCTTACCTTTAACTTCGATGCTTTACCGACACAAACAGTAAACTTGCCAGATTTAGCAGATTTAGTAGGCCTCGAACATAAAATTGCTGACATTGCCAATTTAAATATAGCAGAAATCCAGCCATTAATTCAAGCTTCCGGCTTAGGAATTCATGTACCTGAAAACGGCAAAATTGTCACAAAGTGCGATGTAATTGGCGACGATCAAAATATTTGGCAAACCATCTCAATTTTTGTTTTGTTTGACGCGATCGAAAATAAAACAAATATCCAAGTGCGACAGGGAAAGCAAATATTAGAAACAGCATCAAACCTGTTAAACGAGCTCGAATTTCAAGAAAAAATATCCTTGAATGACTTGTGCAAATTAACAGAAGATGTGATTTTGCAAGAACAAGAGATCATCCCCGCTCCGAAAAATCGGAAACAGGCATCTAAGAAGAAACGCCAGGAAACGGAGTCAGGAAACAAGCAATATGAGGAGTAAAGTCCTCACTACCAACAGGTTTGTAGTCAGGACTTTAGTCCCGATCAACTCAAAACTATTCTTCCCCCCTACTGAGTCTTAATACAGCGGAAACCGCTGTTATGAGGTACACCCACTTATCGTTCAATCCTCCTAGGGA
>DPLL01000120.1:0-1653 GCA_003542015.1 Microcoleaceae cyanobacterium UBA9251
AGACTGTCACCGCAGAAACAACAGAAACAACATCAGCAACTACCGACAAACCCGTTGCTACAACCTCCGAAACAACTCGCACATCTGAACCGGAAAAACCTGTAGCAGCGACTGCATCTGCGGTGGAAACAACATCAGTAACTACCGACAAACCAGTTGCTACTTCCCCAGATGCCACCAAGCCAGGGGACAAACCGAATACCGCCACCAGCAACGGGGAAGACACCAAAACAGAGAATGCAAATACTTCAATACCGACTGCTGAAACCACAAAAGAACTAGAATCAACTACGGAGAAAAAGTTAATTTCTCCATTTACATCGGGGGTATTTACTACGGATCAAAGTGGTCAAATTCGTGTAGACTACACATTTGATGGTGGGATGTTCCAAGGTGAGTTAGCTGTTTTTAGTTTAGACGGATTAGAGAAATTTGAACCTGGTTCGGAAGCATTCATCAAAGAAGTAGCTGCACGTTCTTTAAGTAATTCTGTGAAAGGTCATGTAGTGATTGATGATGTTACAGAAGGTGCGCGGTTTTCTGGTGTGTTAGGAGAGAGTAATGCTAATGAAGGAACCTACTTAGGAGTCAAGAGTTTTGCAGTTACTGCTGGGGGTAAATATGGGGTGATGTTGATACCCAATGGTAGTGTAAAGTCTGTGTTTGATAATCCGACTGCTGGCGGTGCTCAACGTCCTTTATTTTCAATGGCTATGGCGAATCCTGTGGCGGGATTTCACTTTGGTCAAATTGCGGATGTCACGGGAGAAGGCAATACCTTTGTTATGGAGGATATGCGGTTAGATTCGGGGACTGACAGGGATTATAATGATATCATTTTCCAAGTGCGGGGTGCGACGGCAACAACTGCTTTGTTGGATACTTCGATTAACCCGGATAAAGAGTGGCGGAAAACTGATTTGGGCAAGGCACTTATTGCTTATGCGAAACCTTACATTACCCCGGAACCAAAACCAAATGTAGATGCTGAATTATCGGATTTACTTGATGATTTAGAAACGGAAATTCTGAATCCATCAACTTCAGATAAAGAGACTCCAAAAACTCCAGCGCCTGTCGCAAATACCGACACAAATACTACTGATGCAACCAAGGTTGAAACAACCGACAAGGTAGATGCAAAGCCTACTACTCCAGCGGTGACGACTGAGGAAGAAGTCAAAGATATTGCGAATAATTCTGGTGATTCGACTCAGGTTGAAACAACCGACAAGGTAGATACAAATCCGACAACAGGTGCGACAACTACACCAACTGCTGACAAAGATACTGTGGCGGATTCGACTGAAAAATTACCAGTTGAAAAAACGCCTATTCCCGCAGCGACAACTGAGGTAAAAGACAAAGTTACTGAAGCACCAGCGATGCCAACTTTGCCAGCTAAATCTACTACTGAGACGGAAGTTGCTGCAACGATACCAACTGAGAAAGTAGAAACAAAGCCGTCAGTNNTTGCCAGCGGAAACTCTGACAAAGGTAGAAACACAACCCGAAATTTTGCCAGCGGAAACTCAGGCAAAGGTAGAAACTCAGCCGTCAGTTTTGCCAGCAGAAACTCTGACGAAGGTAGAAACTAAACCCGAAGTTTTGCCAGCGGAAAATCTGACACAAGTAGAAACAAAGCCGTCAGTT
>DPLL01000120.1:1744-8278 GCA_003542015.1 Microcoleaceae cyanobacterium UBA9251
CCGTCAGTTTTGCCAGCGGAAACCCCGGCGAAAGTAGAAACAAAGCCCGAAGTTTTGCCAGCGGAAACTCTGACACAAGTAGAAACACAACCCGAAGTTTTGCCAGCGGAAACTCTGACAAAGGTAGAAACAAAACCGGCTTTAGTAACTGAGGTAGAGAAAACTGAAACTCCTCAAGTTGTTGTAGCCGCAAATCCTGTAGAGTCGGTGAAGGAAATTCAACCAACAGTGGCGGTTGAGAGTAAAGAAACTCCAGCGGTTGTGCCGCCGACAGCAGCGGAAACTATGCCAGTTGTAGGTACGAATACTGCTGTAGACTTGCGGAACAAGGAGATAGTTACTCAGACTGAGACTGCTGGTGTTAATGATGCTGCACCAAAAGAGTCATTGCCAATTTCTCCAACAGTTGCAAAACCAATTGAGGATAATTCGACTGCGGCGGTGACTGAACCGGTTAAGCAGGAAGTAGCACAAAACAATAATAATGTCAATGCTGATTGGATTGCGCGGTTGGAAAGCATTAAACAGCGTTTGAGTAATTTGGGTAGTGCTGATGTTGTTGCCGAAAATGCGATCGATCGCACTTTGATTGCTCGTTTGGAAACCATGACTGAGAAGTTGAGAGTGCAAACTGGCTCGACTCCTATTTCGGATAATACAGCGACGTTGATTTCGCGGCTGGAAGATATGGTTGTGAAAGTCGCACCTAAACCAGTCGAACCTATTCAGCCAGTACAATTGGAGTTTCCTGTAGCCGATCGCCCTTTGGTCGGTTTTATCAACGATACTGGCTTGACTGTCGATAATCCTGCTGAGGAAAAGAGTCTGATTGTTGCAGGGGAAAAACCAGAAAATAGCACAAATAACTCGTCGCAGCCAGTCCTTCGCGCTGAGGATAATTCCAGTCAGTGGGTAGAATCTCTGATTAAATTTGTGGATGCTGCTAAGGTATCCAAGCAACCCCATGCCGTTGTGAATATTAACATCAACCTGACTCAAACTCAGCCTGATGGAACTGTGATTCCCCGCAGCGAATTAACGGCAGCGGAACGATCGGCGATCGCCTACGCATATCAGAACAATGTTATTATTGTTGTTCCGGCTGGAGATAACTCAGGCACAATGTCGGCTCTCGGTCTATTATCTAAGGAAGTTGACAACGTAGTTACTGTAGGTGCGGCTCAACGATTTAACGATTCCGTCGCACTATCCAATGCCTTTAAATTGGCAGATTATTCGGGTAGCGGCAATACTCTCGATATTCTCGCTAACGGTAACAGCGGTAGTACATCAAGCACAGAGGTTGCTGCTGTTGAAGTCACAAATGCGATCGCCCAAATTTTAGCAGCAAATCCCAAGCTGAATTACACTCAGGCAATTGATATTATCAAGCGTACTTCTACAGACCTCGATCGACCTAATTGGGACGCTAAAACTGGGTCGGGTTTGCTCAATGTTGCTGCTGCGGTGCAGTTGGCAAAGGTAACTACACCGGAACTTTACACGATTAAACCCGGACTGCGAAGCATTACTGATGTCTTCATTTCTCAACATCCGAGTGCCAAGCAGTTACCAGGAGATCCGACTCCTCCTGCGGTTACAGTCCCTGGAATTCCTCAAACAAATGTCGATTCAGGCAGCAATAATCTTGCTAATGCAACGCAACTGATTCCTTCCGCTACCGAAGATGTCATCGATCAGGTTAGCAGCGTCGATCCCTCGGATATTTATCGGGTTGACAGTCGCTACTTAAATGGTGCTAAGTTTTCCGTCCTCTCTGGCGACTTATCCGTCAGCTACCTGACAACTTCTGGACAATTATTGGGGACTCAATCTTTGAGCAAAGGCAGTCATAAATTGCAGTTGCCAGCCAATGCACCAGCAGAGGTGATTGTCAAGATAGATCAACGGAATGCTAATCCTGCAACTTACGTTCTCTCTGGATTTGAGAGTACCGCCACTGAGCCGTTTAATATTGATTTGGAATATGAAACGCCGCTGAGTGCTTCGCAACAGGCGATTATGCAAGCCGCTGCCAAAAGTGTGGCTGGATTAATTGGCAAAGGGTTGCCGAGTGCTGTGGTTGACGGCAAGATTATTGACGACATCAATATCAAGATTTCCACTGCCAATATTGACGGTGCGAGCGGCACCCAAGCGCGAACTAAAATTGATTTCATGCGCTACGGAACCATGTTGCCAGCTCAATCTTTAGTGCAGTTTGATGCTGCGGATATTGCCGAGTTGGAGCGTTCTGGGAAGTTGTTCAGCGTTGTGCAGCACGAGTTTTTACACGCTTTGGGCTTTGGGAATCTTTGGGAAGCTAAGGGTTTGGTGGATTATGCGGGTACGCCGCTGGCTCAGTATAACGGTGGAAAGGCGGTTGATGCGTTTAAAGATTTGGGCGGTTTGACTGATGCGATTTCTCTGGAAACTGAGGGTAAAGGTTCGGCTGGTTTCCATTGGAATGAGGCACTGTTCCAAGATGAGGTGATGACGGCCGATTTGAACTTCAGCGGCAAGGCTGGGAATGCGCCGATTAGCCCTGTTACTATCGCATCTTTGGCTGATTTGGGTTACGAGGTGAATTTGAAGGGGGCAACTCCTGATTTTGGGTTGTTTGGCGGACAGCGGTTTAATTCTGAAGATTTAACGCCTGAGCAGATTGAGGCTTTCCGGCAATTGGCTGAGATTTTTGGCGATGGAGATGAGCCTTCTGAACCTGCGATTTTGCAAGAGGTTGACCCAACTAAAGTTGCACCGGAGATTTGGGCGCACGCGGAACGGGCACTAGATGGTGAATATTACGATTGGAAGGATTATCGAGTTAGCATTCCTGGTGATGGTTTCAGCATGGTTGCTCAACGAACTATGGGCAACGGAGACTATTGGAGGTGGATTTATGAGCGTAATCAAATAGACCCACAGACTGGTAATGACAGAAGATATACCAATTACTGGCTTCGTTCAGGTGAGACAATTCAAATTCCCGTCCACCGCCCTAATTACGAGCAAAATCAAGAAGCCGAACGGCAGCAACGCGAACAAGAATTACGGCAAAGGCAGGAACAAGAAGCAAGGGATCGCCAGCAACAAGAAGACCGACTCAGAAACGACCAAGCTGAACAAGAGCGGCTACGGCAAGATGAGGAACGCCGTCGGCAAGAGGCAGAGGCTAATCAACGGGCGCTAGAGGAACAGGCTCGAAGACTAGCAGAGGAACAAGAACGCCGTCGTCGGGAACGGGAAGAATACGAGCGCGAGCAGGCGCGGTTGGCGGAACTGCGGCGGCAAGCGGAGATTGCGCGGCAACAAGGCAAGGGAGGATTGGAGTGGTATCTTGCTAAGCCTATGCCTGAGTTTGGGCCTGTAGATCCGTTTGAGACTTCTCTAACGGGTGAAACAGTTGGAAATTTGGTGCCGGATGATTATTATCGGTTTACCCTGTCTCGCGGTGGTCGGATAACGGCTGAACTGAGACAACTGCTGGCTGATGCAGATTTGGTTCTGTACGATGTGCGAAATGAACCGATTGCTTATTCAATGCGGGATGGAATTACAGATGAGCAAATTATTGCTGACTTAATTCCTGGTACTTATATGCTGCGGGTCAATAGTCCTAAAGGTGTGACGACAGATTATGACCTAGTTGTTAAGTTCCAGCACAAGCTGTCTCAGATGGAAATTGGGCCTCCTCCGGGTTGGAAAGTTGGTGGTACTTCCAATGGTGGCGGTAGCGGCGGTGGTAATACTTCTCCGGGTGTGGCGTTTGCTGACCCGCGAATTCAGCAGATTTATGAGGTGGCATTCAATGAATTTTCTAGCACTGAACCAGCTAAGATTAATCCTGAAATTGCTCGGCTAGAAAATCTAAAACAACAGTATGAAGCTGAGAAACAGCAATATCAAAATGAGTACGATGCAATTTTAGCTAAGATGAATGGCGAACAGCGAGCTAAAATTCATTCGTTGCTTGATAGTGGACGTAGTATCGTATTAAACGCGATTGAATCAGTAAATGCTGAAACAGTGAAAAATATTGCCAACACTATCAATAGATCGCTTGATATGCTCGGCAACATATCACTGCTCTCTGGACCTTTAGGATCGGGAGTTTTAATCAAAATTGGTACTGATTTACTAAAAGCTGCTATTAACTCTACCCAAAGTTGGTTAATAGCTCAACTTGAATCAGTTAAAAAGAATATCAAAGATTTTGTTTGGTCGTTTACTGAGGACTTAAAAAGAAACTACCAAACAGGCGGCGAAATCAATGCTAATATTGAAGCCAAAGCTCAACAACTGAAAAATCAAGTGGATCAGGAGTTGGCTAATTTCAATATAAATCTACAACAGACTAAGGGTAAATTTCTTCAATCTCTTGGTTCTTTACGCAATTTGGGCTTTGGCAACCTTAACTTATACGATCAGGTAGCTGCTCCCATAGCAAATACAATTGCTGGTCAAGTTAGCCAGCTAGGTCAATCTCACGCTAACTATTCCAAGGAACAAATTAATTATGAAAAGCTGACTCAGCAAAGAGATATAGCTAATTTCACCTCAACGTTTCTGGCAGATCCAACTGGTCTGTTTTTCAACAAGATTCATAAAGTTGAAGAGCAACTACAAGAAATTGAAGAGCAAATTCGTCAGCAAAAAGAAAAGGCACGTCTGGAAGCTGAGGAAAAGGCACGTCTGGAAGCTGAGGAAAAGGTACGCCAAATTGAAGCCCTACTTAACGATCCAAAAGAAAGAAAGAGTGTTTTAGATGCTCTGTTTCGTCGGGGATATCAAACTGCTGAAGAAGCATTGAACTTCGTTAAAGAAAAGCTACCAGAAGTTCGTCAGCAAATTCAGCAAGAATTAGCAAAGGCAGCAGAAGAAGCACGAAAACTAGCTGAAAAGACCATCAGGAACATGGTTGATAGCTTACTGCCACCAGGTGGTACTGATACGAAAACCTTTGTCTCTGTTAAAGATGGTATTGGGATTGCAAAAAAATTTGGGATTGGTGTAGGAGTCAAGAAAGCCGGCGATAAGATACTAGAACGTGACAACAAAAACGGCCAAGTTACATACTATGTGTCGCAAGAAATGCTTGTAGGCATAATTGGACAGGTTGGACTTGATCAGGGATTGAAATTTGATCTTCCAGGGATGAAGGCTGACATTAAGAAAAAAGGTGAAGCAACTGTGACGGGGGAAGTTAATTTTGCATTAGGTGTAAAGTATCAGTTTAACCCAGAAACCCCTGGAGATATGTTCAAGCTGGCAACGCTTTTATTCTCTGATTATATAGTCGAGGGAATTTTACCACCGCAACAGGGACTTGTAGTTAATGATCTGGTGAATCGTTTACTTGTCCAAAATCTACACAGTGTTAAGCCTGCGGTGGGTTTAGAAGTAGAAGGAAAAGTAGACATTTCTATTTTTCAAGCAGCTTTAAAAGCTGGGATAAAGGGTTCTGTGACTAAAGAACAAAAGCCGCCCAAACACGAGTGGTCTTTAGAGGCTTCATTAGCGGGGAATGTAGAACTTGGACCTATTTTAGGTTTAGGTTGGACTGCTGGGGGAGAAGGTAAAATTACTGCTTCTGTTAAGAAAGATGCAATCTCCAATCATATTGATGAGGTAGCAATGGAAATTGCTTTTGCAGGATCAAATTCACTGTCCGATCTTGGGTTATTACTCGATAAGTATTCTTCTAAGCAATTGAGTACAGCAATAATCAGTGCTGCTAAAACGGAATTAGAGCGGGCTTCTGTACTCAATAAAAAAATGCAAGGCTACAAAGTCAAGTTTACACTCACCAATCCAAGTGAAACATTCGCTCCCTTGTCGTCTATTATCAAGCAACTAGAAACTGGTGAACAGCCTAACTTCAGCATGATTCGTGACCTGGTTAATACAATTTCCAGTTTTAACGAAAACAAAGAGGTCGATGTATGGGCAATTGAGTCTGATGAATTGGCTCTAAAGATAGAAGGAACTGTTGCTACTGTTGGTGCAGAAATTAGTGCTTCTGTAACTTTTGGAACAGAACGCCAAATAGGATAAGACTGCTAGAAAGCTGTGTTTTAGATAGTCCCGACTCACGGGAAGGGCAATATCCCTTCCCAAGTACAAGAGTGATCGCCCCTCTCAACCCCTATCACACCAAAACAACACCATGACCCAACCCCAACAAACCTACCTGGATCTCCCACCCATCCATCCCGCGCAAATCACCGCATCCGCCGATCTGCGCTTTACCCTCACCGACACCCTCAAAATCCTACTCCAACAAACCAACCACACCCTGATCGCTCCCCCCAAACCAACCCTCAACCCCGAAACCTTCCTCAACACCCTCAAAACCCATCCCAAAATCTACCAAGCCTCCATGTCGCGCCAGTTCGCCGCCGACTTACCCCCCGACATCGAACAAACCTCCCTCAAAGACGAACCCAAAGACTGGTTTATCAAAACTGCCGACTTTGGCGACGACTACGATCGCGTCCTCCAACACCGTGACGGCGAATTCACCCAACTCCT
>DPLL01000119.1 GCA_003542015.1 Microcoleaceae cyanobacterium UBA9251
TTAAGTTGACACCAATGGGCTTGCCGATACCCCTACGCCGATACCCCTACGCCGATGCCCCCTACGGCGTGTCGCAGCCGCGCGATGCCCACAGTTTCTGGACGCAGTGCCGTTTTCTGGACAAAGCAGTGCCGTTTCCCTACAACTTGCAGCAAATAAACAGCCAGTGATGAGCGTCCTCATCCGCCGATGTCAGCGAACACTTCGACTCCGCTCTGTTACCGGGGCGACCTAGTTTGGCGGTAGCGCTTGGGTGCCGCGCGATGCCCTCACGCTGCTGTAAGCTATAAAAAAAGACACAAATAATGTATTTTACAACACGATTTAGGCCGCAGCATTTAAAATAGTCTGGATTTACCGATACACTGCACCCATTAGCAGGCTATGTCTGTGAGCAAGAGTGGGAGGGTTCAGCCTTCAAACTCCTGAGAATGATGCACAATTTCAAATTAATCTCAAATAACTGCACCATTTTCAGTAAGCTTTGGGTAGAACAGGCTAGAAAGCCTGTTTATAGCGGTGCAAAATGCAAAATCCATCGTTAATCTTGTCCAATTACCAATTACGAACCTATGCCCCGTCGCCAAGACTTAAAAAAAATTCTGCTAATTGGTTCCGGCCCAATTGTGATCGGTCAAGCGTGCGAGTTTGACTATTCGGGGACGCAAGCTTGCAAAGCTTTGCGAGAAGAAGGTTATGAAGTAGTGCTGGTGAATTCCAACCCTGCAACGATTATGACCGATCCAGAAACAGCCGATCGCATCTACATCGAACCTCTGACGCCGGCGATCCTCGAACAAATCATCGCCAAAGAAAGACCACAAGCAATTTTACCAACGATGGGCGGTCAAACGGCGCTGAATTTGGCAGTTGCGATCGCTAAAAACGGCGTTTTAGAAAAATACAACGTTGAGTTAATTGGCGCTAAGCTACCAGCAATTGAAATGGCAGAAGACCGACTGCTATTTAAAGAAGCGATGGCGCGCATTGGAGTAGCTGTGTGTCCTTCGGGAATTGCCAACAATCTAGATGAAGCCAAAGCAATTGGGCACCAAATAGGTTCTTATCCGTTAATTATCCGTCCGGCTTTTACAATGGGCGGCACGGGAGGAGGCATTTCTTACAATCAAGAAGAATATGAAGAAATGGCACAAGGCGGCATTGATGCTAGCCCCGTATCCCAAATTCTCATCGAACAATCTTTGATTGGTTGGAAAGAGTATGAACTAGAAGTGATGCGGGATTTAGCAGATAATGTGGTGATTATTTGTTCGATCGAGAATCTTGACCCGATGGGCGTTCACACCGGCGATTCAATCACAGTCGCGCCGGCTCAAACCCTCACAGACAAAGAATATCAGCGGCTGCGGGATGCTTCGATTAAAATCATTCGCGAAATCGGAGTTGAAACCGGCGGTTCTAACATTCAATTTGCCGTGAATCCCGTAAACGGGGATTTCATCGTCATTGAAATGAACCCCCGCGTTTCCCGTTCCTCGGCTTTAGCCTCGAAAGCAACAGGATTTCCCATTGCAAAAATGGCTGCAAAATTAGCAGTAGGCTATACGCTGGACGAAATTTCTAACGATATTACCAAGAAAACTCCTGCTTCTTTTGAACCCACAATTGACTACGTGGTGACGAAGATTCCCCGATTTGCCTTTGAAAAGTTCCCCGGTTCTGAACCGACTCTGACAACGCAAATGAAGTCAGTGGGAGAGGTAATGGCGATCGGGCGTAGCTTCAATGAATCTTTCCAAAAAGCCCTGCGGGGATTGGAAACAGGCCGGGCAGGTTTCGGGTGCGACAAACCGGAAAAATTGCCGAGTTTGGAACAAATTCGCGCCGGATTGCGGACACCAAATCCCGAACGCATTTTTACAGTTCGCCACGCGATGATGATGGGAATGTCGGTGGAAGACATCTTTGAACTCACAGCAATTGACCCTTGGTTTTTGGACAAAATGCAGGAATTGCTGGAAACGGAAAAGTTCCTGAAGCGGACGCGGCTCAAGCAGTTGACAAAAGAGACAATGTTTGAAGTAAAGCAGTTGGGATTTAGCGATCGCCAAATTGCTTACGCGACAAAAACATCAGAAGATGAAGTTCGCACTTACCGCAAACAATTAGGCGTAATACCGATTTACAAAACAGTTGATACCTGCGCCGCCGAGTTTGAAGCCTTGACTCCTTATTACTATTCTACCTACGAAGTGGGAGCAGCAATTTGGGAATTGGGCGATGAAGACAAGAAGATTTCGCCGGTGGCTCAAAGTCTCGCGCCGGAGTCGGAAGTTTTGCCTTCTACTAAGCGAAAAGTGATGATTTTAGGCGGCGGACCGAACCGCATCGGACAGGGGATTGAGTTTGATTACTGTTGCTGTCACGCTTCCTATTCCCTGGGAGCAGACGGGTTTGAGACAATTATGGTCAACTCGAATCCAGAAACAGTTTCGACAGATTACGATACGAGCGATCGCCTGTATTTTGAACCGCTAACTAAAGAGGATGTTCTCAACATTATCGAAGCGGAAAATCCCGAGGGAGTAATTATTCAATTTGGCGGACAAACCCCGCTGAAATTAGCGATTCCTTTGCAAAAAGCTCTCGAAAATCATCCAGATGTCCAAACAAAAATCTGGGGAACTTCGCCGGATTCGATTGATACTGCTGAAGACAGAGAAAGGTTTGAAAAGATTCTGCGGGCGTTGAATATTCAACAAGCTGTTAACGGTTTGGCGCGCAGTTTTGAGGATGCTTTAATCGTAGCTCAACGGATCGGGTATCCGGTGGTGGTGCGCCCCAGCTACGTGTTAGGCGGGCGAGCAATGGAAATTGTTTATTCCGATACAGAATTGGAACGCTACATGACTTATGCCGTACTGGTAGAACCGGAGCATCCGATTTTAATTGACAAGTTCTTGGAGAATGCGATCGAGGTGGATGTAGATGCGATCGCCGATGCGGAGGGAAATGTCACCATCGGCGGCATTATGGAACACATTGAAGAGGCGGGAATTCACTCCGGCGACTCAGCTTGTTCTATCCCTTACCAAACACTTTCCGACGAAGCTGTGGCAACAATTCGTCGCCAGACAATAGAATTAGCAAAAGCCCTAAAAGTAATTGGGTTGATGAACATTCAATTTGCCGTTCAAGGAAAGGAAGTTTTCATTCTGGAAGCCAACCCACGCGCTTCTCGAACAGTGCCTTTTGTCTCGAAAGCGATCGGAGTTCCCCTAGCAAAAATAGCGTCGCGAGTAATGTCGGGCAAAACTTTAGAAGCTTTAGGTTTTACTAAAGAGATTGTACCAATTCACGTTTCAGTGAAAGAGGCAGTATTGCCCTTTGCCAAGTTCCCCGGAACAGATACTTTGTTAGGGCCAGAAATGCGATCGACCGGCGAAGTAATGGGAATTGACACGGATTTTGGCAAGGCATTTGCCAAAGCTCAATTGGGCGCGGGACAACTGATGCCGCTATCGGGAACAGTGCTGGTTTCGATGCGCGATCGGGACAAATTAGCAGTTGTACCAGTTGTCAAGGAATTCTTGGAATTAGGTTTTCAAGTAGTAGCAACTCACGGCACCCGCAAAGTTTTGCGAGAGCAAGGTTTAGAGGTAGATTTGGTGTTAAAACTCCATGAAGGGCGGCCGAATTTGTTGGATTCCATCAAAAATGATAAAATTCAAATAATTATCACCACACCTTCCGGTGAAGAGTCACGCGCCGACGGAATCTTTATCCGCCGCACTGCTTTGACTTACAAAATCCCGATCATCACCACCATTGCCGGTGCGAAGGCGACGGCTGCGGGAATTCGATCGCTCAAATCTCACACGATGGATATCAAAGCAATTCAGGATTATTACCCTCAATAAGGTAGGGAAACGGCACTGAATTGGGCGTGTCAAATTAAGGCTAAAATTCTCTGGATCGATGTTTTTATCTAAGCCTCGATCCCCCTCGCATCCCCCTCGCATCCCCCTGATGCAGGGAGTAGGGTGTGAGTAGGGGGTGACTTTTATCCCCCTCGCATCCCCCTGATTCAGGGGGAAGTTCGATCGCCCTTGTCCCCCCTGATTAAGCTATGCCAGTCCTGGACGCATTTCAACCTAATTTTGTCATTAGTCGCGAAACGAAGCATCTCACAGATGTTTCACTTCACTATGGAAAAGTTGAGCATGACAGACAATAGCTGGGTAAGTGTTGTATAGCTGGTAAAAGTATAGTCATCTATTACATGACATGGGAGGCGTTGAATCCCTCCCCTTTCGCTTTCACTTCGAGCGGATTAACCCGCCTCGGCTGAACTACGCAGCTCTGTATCCCATCGCTAAACGCATTTGGGATTGCTTTTCTCAAAATATTGTAAGACCCGTTAACATCGGCATTAATCAATCTACCGCTCGATGTTTTGTACAATCCTCTCTTAATTCGCTTACCACTAAATGTGACATCCATGTCACCAATACTCCCGTATACAGGAATTGGATCTAAATTCAGAAAACTGGATTGAGAAGTATATGATTCTTCCTGTACAATCACTTTTATTCCAACCAATACAGCCTTATATTCCAACATCTCAATCAATCGAGCATGAGGAACTGTTACGAAGTTCTGATTAGTTTGTTTACCCAAATTCATCTCGTTTTGACCTTGCACATTTTTTCCAATTACCAGAGTCCCAATCTTTCCTGATCTTAAAAGATTGATGATAGAACGACTAGAGGAGTGCAAGTAATTATCGATTTTTTGGTTTCTACAACGAGTCAATCGCTGAATTCTACACGATGTTTTGCGAATCTCTTTCAATCGAGATTGTAGATGTGCTTTACGCTTGTTGTAAAATTGATTAATTGATTTCAGTGGTCGCCCGTTAATCAGTAAAGGGACAAATCCCGGCTGATTTGAAGTTAACGCCACTAAATTATTCAATCCTA
>DPLL01000165.1 GCA_003542015.1 Microcoleaceae cyanobacterium UBA9251
TTTTTGGAGTTTGTGGGGAGTCAGAAACCGGGTTTCTTCCAAAATCTCGGTGAGGATGGGTAAATTCTCGCAGAAACCCGGTTTCTTGGATTTTGGGGTTTCCTCGTGGGGAGTCAGAAACCGGGTTTCTTCGCAATATCTCGGTGAGGATGCGTAAATTCTCGCAGAAACCCGGTTTCTTGGATTTTGGGGTTTACTCGTGGGGATTCAGTGAAAAATTGCTGAAAACCTTCTAGCTTAATCGAGTTTACTTTTTTGAAAGTAAACATGGAAGCATAATCAGAAGAAATGAATTATAATGCCGTTTTTATAAATTCTTACCCATTAAGCCTTGCTCCCCTCTGGTTTTTTTTGCCTCCGATGAACGCGCAAGATGAACGGGAATTAACGCTGATGTTAAATGCAGTTTAATCAGTGAGTTCTTCAGGGAACAGGGTTAGTAAAAATTTGGTGCTTGCTTTGGCTTCTATTTTAAAGGGGATTAGGCACAAAAGCCAGCCCAAAATAAACATTCCTAGGATCGGTAAAAATATTGCCCCCACGGAGCGATCGACAAACCAAGCACATAAGGCGATCATCCCGATACTGCCAGTTGCCCACAGCCAATAAATCAGAATTACGATCGCAATTTTATGTAAATTCATGCTAATTTTTAGAGAAGAACCGGGTTCTTGAGGATGGTTCTCTCCTTGAATCACTGGCAAGAATGGGTGGCGGACAGTGGCGATGCGACTAATTTTGAAAGTGTTGCCAGAGATGATTCCTTCGTAAGGTTTAGCTGGTCGCTTGAATAGCGTGAGTCTGAATATTTTGGGAGGCTCAACAATTTCATCCAATTTTTCTAAGACTTCAGAAAATGTGAATTTGGTCGCTATCTTTAAAGTTTCAAAAGGCAGCAAAAGTCGATAAAATCTGATGATGTTATTCATCGGGTTAATCCTATGGAGAGTTATTGTCGTTCAAGAGGCCCCCTACCAAGAAAAAACTTCCCGTGACCGCACCTCGTCATACCAGTATAGTGGAAAATAAAGATTTGGAAGCTACAGCTATCTTTACTTGTGTCAAAATTCAACCAACAATCTCCTATGAAACTTTCACGGTATCTATTCTCGCTCAAAAGTCGATCGCGACTTGGCCTCTCTCTCGGTCTACTTTCCGTCATATCGAACATTTTGCCAGTGTTTGCGGTAACTCCACGCAATCCAGACAAAGAGGAAACTTGCGACATTCTCGTAGCAGGTGGCGGACTTGCAGGTGCTGCTACGGCTTACGAAGGTTTGCTGGCGGGTCGTACAGTTTGTCTCACCGACATTACTGACTGGGTGGGCGGTCAAATCTCGGCTCAGGGAACCTCTGCACTGGATGAAAGAGATACTCAGCGATCGCTCTTATTTTACCCCCGCGGCTACCTAGAATTGCGGCGGCGAATCAAAGAACATTACGGTAGGCTAAATCCGGGGGGCTGTTGGGTTAGCTATTCCTGTTTCATGCCCTACGACGGCCACAAGATTCTGTTTGAAATGTTGCAGGATGCGGCCAGCAGAGGTAAAGGTACCCTCAAATGGTTTCCTAATACTGTGATTAAAGAACTAGGAATTACTCCTGCTGTGGCGGGAAATGCTGTTGGCGGACAACAAATTAAAAGTGCGATCGCCATTGGGCACAAACCAGCCGCCAATACCCCACCAATCAACACCGAAACTCTTTCAACAACTATCGAAGATGCCTATCGCTACGAAAATTCGGCGCGATTTAACAAAACGATTATCCGCTTTATTCCCAAAGCATCTCAGACCCCCCCTAACCCCCCCTTACCAAGGGGGGGNNGGGGGGGGGGGGGGGGGGGGTGTTGATTGGTATGTTGTAGATGCCACTGAAACCGGCGAATTAATCGCACTTGCCGATGTTCCCTACCGCCTCGGAATTGACCCCAGAACTTCTCTAGAACCCTCTTCGGGAAGCCCCACAGGCGATGCTTACTGTACCCAAGGTTTTACCTACACCTTTGCAATGGAGGCAACTAAAGAACCACAACAGCATCAAGGGCCGTCTTTTTATCAACAATATGCTCCTTACTACAGTTACGAATTGCAGAGATTAGCCAGCTTTCCCTTAGTTTTCAGCTACCGCCAAATTAGGAGCATGAGACCTGATGAAACGCGCCCTGCTGATCCGAAACAATTCCCGATTTATCCAGGGGATATTTCTATGCAAAATTGGACTTGGGGTAATGATTACCGTCCTGGTTCTTCTCAGGATAATTTAATTTATTCCCGCGCGCAACTGTCAGCTAACGGTCAACTGCAACCGGGTGGATGGATGGGCGGTTTGCGAACAGAAACTTTGCGACGCGGAGAAGAAAATGCTAAAGGATTTTTCTACTGGTTGGTAGCAGGAACGACTGACTCGCAACTAGGAAATGGAGTGAAAAAGCCTTATCCAAATAATCGTCTTTTGAGCGGGTTGGATTCGCCGATGGGGACGGTACACGGACTTTCTAAATATCCTTATATGCGGGAGGGAAGGCGGATTATTGGTCGGCCGAGTTTCAACGATCCTCAAGGATTTACAATCTGGGAAGTTGATATGTCTCGCACTGATTTTAAGGCTGATTTTTACCGCCAGAATTTATCTGAGGAAGAGTATCGCAATTTGTGGTTAGCTGTGGGTGGTTTGAATGCGCCGGCTTTGGCTGTGGGAAGTCAATCGGTAGAGGATACAAAATCTCGATCGCGCGCTAGGATTTATCCTGACAGTGTTGGTATCGGTCACTATGCGATCGACTTTCACCCCTGCATGACCAACAGTCCCCCGGAAGCACCAGGAAACACCGAACGGGAAGGCACTCGCAAAGGTCAAGGACAAGCTTATCCGTTCCAAATTCCGCTGCGAGCAATGATTCCTCAGAAAATTGACAATATGTTAGTAGCTGGCAAAAGTATTGCTGTTAGCCACACAGCGGCGGCGGCTTATCGAGTGCATTCTTTTGAATGGTCAGCCGGTGTGGCGGCGGGTGTTACTGCTGCTTTTTCCCTAGAAAATGGGATTATACCTTATGAATTGGTGGACGAATTGCCATCCCGCGAGCCCAACTTGGAGGTGTTGCAGTTGCGGTTGCAACAAAATGCCAATCCGATCGCATTTCCGGGTACTTCTATTTTCAATAGTTCTTGGCAAAATTGGAAATAAGTTAGTTGATTGTTGATTGTTGATTGTTGATTGTTGATTGTTGACTGTTGATTGTTGATTGTTGACGGTTGATTGTTGACTGTTGATTGTTGGCTGTTGGCTGTTGGCTGTTGATTGTTGACGGTTGGCTGTTGATTGTTGGCTGTTGATTGTTGGCTGTTGATTGTTGACGGTTGGCTGTTGATTGTTGGCTGTTGATTGTTGGCTGTTGGCTGTTGATTGTTGGCTGTTGACGGTTGACTGTTGACTATTGATTGTTGATTGTTGACTGTTGACTCTTGGCTAATCACCAAGGCCCAATGGCCAATGCCCCATTTTCCCAGTCTTCCGTGCCGATTTCTGAGAAAAATATTAAGCTAGGTTAAAGCGCGATCGACATTTGTGAGCAAGACACCCGTTTTGCCACAAACAGCCCGATATTTGCCGTTTTTGCTTCAACCTGCTGTCACAGTCCAAAATTACTCAATCAATACATGAATATTTTTAGCAGTCTGCTTTCTGGGAAAACTCAACAACCAGAAGTGAAAAAACAGCGCCGAGGCATTGAAATTAAGTCGGAACGCGAAATCGAAATTATGCGGCAAGCGTCGAAAATTGTCGCTACGGTACTCAAAGAAATTTCCCAAATGGTGCAGCCGGGAATGACTACTGCTGACTTGGATTCCTATGCCGAAAAACGCATCCGTGCTCTGGGTGCAACGCCGAGTTTTAAAGGCTATCACGGTTTTCCTGGCTCGATTTGCTCTAGCATTAATCATGAAGTTGTTCATGGCATCCCCAAGGCCAAAAAGGTAATTCGGGCTGGAGATGTTCTCAAGGTAGATACTGGGGCCTATTATCAAGGCTTTCACGGTGATTCTTGCATTACGATCGCAGTTGTGGAAGTGACTCCCGAAGCGGCAAAATTAATCCGAGTAGCAGAAGAAGCTCTCTACAAAGGTATCGAACAAGTGAAAGCGGGAGCCTATTTGCTCGATCTGGCTGGTGCGATCGAAGATCATGTCAAAAGCAACGGTTTTAGCGTGGTTGAGGAATTCACAGGCCACGGTGTGGGGCGAAATTTGCACGAGGCACCTTCGGTTTTCAATTTCCGTACCCGCGAAATGCCGAACGTGAAATTGCGATCGGGTATGACATTGGCGATCGAACCGATTCTGAATGCGGGTTCTAAGTATACTCGGACCCTTTCTGACAAGTGGACTGCTGTAACGGTTGACAATGCTCTATCGGCTCAGTTTGAGCATACTGTGTTGGTGACGGACAGCGGTTACGAAATTTTGACCGATCGATCGAAAGTTTAATGGTTCGGGAAAGGGAAGAGTTTTGAGTGCTTGAGTTTTGAGTGCGTGAGTTCAATTTCAAAAAGAGTGCGTGAGTTCATTAATTAATCAAAATTGCTCTCACGCACTACTTTTACTAACCGCTTGAATGCAACTATTATTTAGGAATTGGGAATTGGTAATTGGTAATCGAGCGGCGCATACCTGACTGCAAAAGAGAACCGAAGTAGTTAAATTAGGCTAAATTAAAAGAGAGTGGTAAAGCACAAAGGTAAGAAAGATGTCAGCACGATTATTATTAGTAGATGATGAACCGGGCTTGCGGGAAGCGGTACAAGCTTATTTGGAAGATAGCAATTTTGCGGTTGAGGTTGCCAGTAATGCTCGCGACGGCTGGGAAATTTTGCAGCGTTACAATCCCGATTTGCTGATTTCAGACATTATGATGCCACAGGTGGATGGTTATCAATTTCTGAAACAAGTGCGGGCAGATCCTCGCTACAAGGCTTTACCCGTGGTGTTTTTGACGGCTAAGGGTATGACGAGCGATCGCATTCAAGGCTATCAAGCAGGTTGCGATGCTTATCTTTCTAAGCCTTTTGATCCCGACGAATTGGTGGCAATTATCACAAATTTGCTGGCTCGCCGCGCGGCTGCTAAGGAGATGGGCGACAATGCTGAAACTCCCGATATTGCTGCTTTGGCGAATCAAATGGCGAGAATTGAGTCATTGCTGAGCGGGCGGAGTTCGATCGTTCAACTTCCTTCACCAATTAAAATAGATTTGACTCCGCGAGAACAAAGTGTTTTGGATTTGGTGGCTCAAGGTTTGATGAATAAAGAAATTGCTCGCCGCTTGGAAACAAGTGTGCGTAATGTGGAAAAGTACGTTAGCCGTTTGTTCAGCAAGACCGGTACTAACAGCCGTACTGAGTTAGTTCGCTACGCTCTTGAACACGGCTTGACTAAGTAGGGGCCCAGAGCTCTTAGGAGGCTCTTCCGACCGCATTGCGTTCCCAGGCTCTGCCTGGGAACAAAGAAAATGTTAAGATCTAAGTGTTGACATATATATATAGTGTATTTGTGGTAATGCACATCAGTCTGCTGGCCGCAGAAGGCCGGTGTTACCACTGCTGTGCGATCGAACTTCTAGCCGTTTTGAATCTGATGGGTAAACTCCCAAAACCCGGGGAATTACTTAGCCCGAAAAACTTACTGTTTCAGAGTATTTACTTAGTAAATAGAAAGGATCACTCTTCGCCCGACACCATCCGCCTCATAAACTTTCCACGGAGTGTCACAGATCGGGGTATATTTTGTCTGAAAACCCACCAGTATTAATGAATGGGATCGCAGATGAAAGTAGTCGCGGCTCTTGAAGCGAGGACAGCATCTAAACTCAGTTTCTACAAGGAGGATAGCATGAGGAACATGACCACGCGACAAGCTATAAGTGCCATAGTAGCACTGCCGCTCCTGCTCCTGGCAAATACAACAGAAGCTTGGGCTAATATTGGCGGCCAGAAAGTAGATCCGATCAAAAAAGTTTCCAATTTGGGCGATCGGCTGGATTTTGACATGACAGCATCAACATCAATCAACATCGAAGAAAGCGAGGATTGGGATGAACCTGATTTTTCAGCTAATTTAGATATGCAGATTACTAAATTTATGACAGAAAGTGTTCCCGCCGAAATTGATGAGCTTCCGCCAATACTTGATCTGAGTGTTGCGAGGGACAACTCAACCAGAGCGTGTCGCATTTCAGTAATCTGCGAATAAGTGAATCGATCGTCATTAGTCATTAGTTATTGGGCATTAGTGATTGGGCTCTAGCGTTGCTCCGGGATGGGGAATTGGGCATCGATGCACTCTCCTATTGGGCATTGGGCACGATCGCTAATAACTAACCAATTCCTAACTACCTATTACCAATTCCCAATTCCCAATGCCCAATTACGAATTACGAATTACGAATTACGAATTACGAATTACGAATTGCGAATTGCGAATTGCGAATTGCGAATTACGAATTACGAATTACGAATTCCCAATGCCCAATGCCCAATGCCCAATTCCCCATTCCCAATTCCCAATTCCCAATATGACTAATTCGCACTACCAGCAAGACACCGCAGCACAGCAAAATAAAATTTCGATGCAAACTCTCACCCGCACTTTGAGAATGTCTCAGGGGCAATTTTCCCTGACTTTGGTGCGGTGCAATTATGGTATCCTCCGAGATCAAATTATCGGGCAATTGCGGGAAGAGTCTGCTATCGAGATTCGAGAAATTTTCCTGCCGGCATCTGTTAACACTCTTTACACAACGATAGAAACAGAACTGTCTGGTAGTCAGCCCCAGGCTTTAATGGTGTTTGGGTTAGAGTCGGTAAATGCGATCAATAAAGTGCTGACTTCTACGAACTACGTGAGGGAAGAATTTCGGAATAATTTTCCATTTCCGGTGGTGCTGTGGGTGACAGACAAAATCTTAAAAAAACTGATTCGGCTAGTAACAGATATCGAGAGTTGGACGACAACTATTGAATTTGTCCTGGGCCCCGATGAGTTGGTGGATTTCTTGGGCAAAAGTGCCGATCGCATTTTTTCTGGCATTTTAGAAAGCGGCAATTGGCGTTTAACTAATTCTGCCATTCTCGGAGCCAATTCTTTGACTGAATTAGAGTCGGCCACCCAAGACTTGACAAATTACAATGTCAGGTTAGAACCAGCTATTGCAGCTAGTATGCAATTTATTCGGGGGCGGGATGAATATCAGGAAAAACGCCTGACTTCCGCTATTGAATTATATCAAAAAAGTCTCATTTTTTGGAAGTATCAAGTAGCATTTCTCGGCGGTGGCACAGAATTTAGCAATTTGTTATTTACCCTTCACCCTTCACCTGTATTAGAGGGAATTCTGCTCTTTCACATCGGCCTTTGCTACCGCTTCCAAGGGGAACATCACCGCACGGGCAACCGTCCTTACTGGACGGAAGCTAAAAATTATTTTCAACAGTGTGTAGATGTTTTAGAACGGGCAAGACAGCCAGATGCTGTTGGGAAATTTATTAATCAACTCGGCGAAGTATTGCAGTATTTAGAAGAGTGGGATGCACTCTGGAATTTAGCTATTAAAGCTCGGAGGTTACATGAAAATATGAAAAATTTAGAACCCGTTAATTTGGCTCAAGATTACGGCTTTTTGGCTCGCGTAGCCTTAGAGCAAAACAATTGGAAAGTGGCCAAAGAATGGGCTAAATTTGCTCTAGATGTTCTCAACTCTAATCAGGAAGTAACTGGAAAAGGAACGCCGATCAAATCGCAGCATCAAGGCTTGTACTTATTAATTTTAGCAGAAGCAGAGAAGGAGTTGGGTGAGATAGAGCAGGCGATCGCACATTTAGAAATGGCCCGATCGGAAACTGAACCTTGCTACAACCCGCAATTGTATTTGCGGGTTTTAGAAATGTTGCGATCGTTTTTTTTTCAGCGGGGAGAATATCTCGCAGCATTTCAACTTAAGCAAGATTATCGAGCGGTAGAACATATGTATCGGTTCCGAGCTTTTATTGGGGCCGTCAAGTTGCAGCCGCACAGACAAGCGATTAATCCCGCCGCAGAAACTAATGTCGCCGCTGCTGCTATTGCTGATGAAATTACTGCTTCCGGCAGAGAACAATACCTCAAACGTTTGATAGATAGGATGCAGGGTTCCCGAGACAAATTGACAGTAATTTACGGTCAATCAGGAGTTGGCAAAAGTTCAATTGTAGCCGGGGGATTAGTGCCTGCGCTCAAACAAAAAGTGATAGAATCGCGCACTGTTTTGCCGGTAGTGCTGCAAGTTTACAACAACTGGCCGCTGGAATTGACAAGAAAGTTATCTGCTGGGAAAGCTGAAACATTTGAGCGGGTAATTTCAGAAGAGATACCGGGAGTTGCGGAGGTAGACTCGGAAGTAGCAGTCGGCGAAATTAAGCGGAATTTTAGTTCACGATTGAACGGCGAATTGCCTGCCGATCGAGAGCAGAATATTCAGGAACTACCGCTAGAATTTATCGTAGAAAAGCAGGCGATCGAATACGATAAAATTATCAAAGAGTTGCAAATAAATTCGGAACATCTATTTACAGTTCTGATCTTCGACCAATTTGAAGAATTCTTCTTTGTCTGGAAAGAGCCAGCGGAAAGGCAAATATTTTTTGAGTTTATGCGAGAGTGCATGAAAATCAAATATTTAAAAGTTATTCTGTCTTTGCGAGAGGATTACTTGCACTATTTGCTGGAATTTGGCAGACCCAAAAATAATATATATTTGATTAATAGCGACATTTTAGACGATATTCTCAGCAAAGATATTCTGTTTTACTTGGGCAACTTTTCTTTGGCTGATGCGCGATCGGTAATTCGCACTTTAACTCAACGATCGCACTTTTACTTGGAACCGGAACTGATCGAAGAATTAGTCAAAGATTTAGCTGGAGAATTGGGAGAAGTTCGCCCGATCGAGCTACAAGTTGTCGGCGCGCAACTGCAAGAAGAGCAAATTACAACTTTAGCACAATATCAGGA
The DNA here is from genome assembly GCA_003542015.1 of Microcoleaceae cyanobacterium UBA9251. Taxonomy (GTDB): domain Bacteria; phylum Cyanobacteriota; class Cyanobacteriia; order Cyanobacteriales; family Microcoleaceae; genus Microcoleus. Next base: position 9,048 of record DPLL01000165.1, read on the forward strand.
ACTTGGCAACAATCCGCAACAAAAATTAGTCGAAAGATTTCTGGAAGAAGTCATCCAAGACTGTGGCCCGGAAAATGAAGGAGCGGTGCGCCGAGTTTTATACTTGCTGACAGATGAAGATGATATTCGCCCTCTGAAAACCCGCGCTGAATTAGCCTCGGATTTAGCAACATTTAAAGAAGCGGACAAATTAGATTTAGTCTTAGAATTGTTAGTAAAATCAGGTTTAGTTTTTCGGTGGACAGAGTTGCCGGCAGAGCTTTACCAGCTAGTTCATGACTATCTAGTTAGTTTCATCCGCCAGCAGCGGGAATTAGATACTAAGGCAGAATTCGAGGAACTACGAAAACAGTACAAAATTAATAAAGATGAAATACAGCAACTTCGCAAGGAAAAAGAGCTAAATGCTTTGCTTTCGGAAGCGAGAGACAAACAGCGCCAAGCGAGAGAAAAACAGCACGATGCAGAAGCTCAACTCTACGAAAATCGGAGATGGCTACTGCGACTGGCGGTTCTAGGAGTAATTGTATTGGCGTCTCTTTCGGTGATGGCATTTTATCAAACAAAATTAGCAGAAATTGCGCGACAGGAAGCGGAGCAAGCTCGGACTGATGCCCTAACTTTGGGGTCGGAAGCTCTGGTGCTTTCTAATGTAAAAAATCAACTAGGAGTGTTAGAAATCAGTATCAAAATTGGCAGAGATGCTCTCAAGAGTAAAGTGTTGCCTGTAGATACTAAAAATCACATCGCCGAACGACTCAGACAAGCAGTTTCTGGGGTGCAAGAACGCAACCGTTTTGAGCAGAATGGCAAGTTTGTTTTGGATGTGAGTGTGAGTCCAGATGGTAAATTAGTTGCTTCGGCAAGTGCAGATAAAACTGTTAAATTGTGGAACAATAAAGGTAAGTTATTAAAAGTTTTCAATCACAGTGATAGTGTCACGAGTGTTAGTTTTAGCCCGGATAGTAAAAAGATCGCAACTGGTTGTGCCGATCGTAAAATTAGAATTTGGCAAGTGGATAATGACCAAAGTGCGAGCGCAACTTTAGAAGGCCACAGGGATATCGTCACCAGCGTTAGTTTCAGCCCCGACGGCAAAACCCTCGCTTCCGGTAGTCACGACAATACCGTCAAAATCTGGAACGTCGCCAGCCAAAAATTGCTGCAAACTTTGAAGGGACACAAAGACTGGGTGCTCGGTGTCAAATTCAGTCCCGATGGCCAAACAATTGCCTCAGCAAGTGTTGACAAAACTGTCAAACTTTGGAACAGAGAAGGTAAAACTCAGAAATTTCAAATTAATCCCCAAACTTTAAACAAGCATTCTGACATCGTTTACAGCGTCAGTTTCAGTCCGAATGGTCAAGAAATCGTCTCCGCAAGTGCCGATACTACAGTCAAAATTTGGAACCGAAAAGGTGAGGAAATTAGAACTCTCAAAGGACACAACGATGAAGTTGTCAGTGCCAGTTTCAGTCGCGACGGCGAAAAAATTGTCACCGGTAGTGCAGATGATACGGTGAAAGTTTGGAACCGCAACGGCACTTTGTTGAACACTTTTATAGGACACCAAGATGATGTGAGGGCCGTAAGTTTCAGCCCAGATGGCACTATTGCTTCGGCAAGCAAAGACAAAATGGTTAAAGTTTGGAATCCTGACAGCACTCCTTTGAATAAGATTTTATTGGGACATGATGACTGGGTTTATAAAGTCAGTTTTAGTGCGGATGGCAAAACAATTGCTTCGGCTAGCCGAGATAAAACGGTGAGACTTTGGGGCGCTGATGGGAGTTTATTAAAAAGGTTAGAAGGTCATAAGGATTCTGTTACTTCGGTGAGCATTTCGCCGGACAATAAAACTGTGGCTTCTGCTAGCGATGACAAAACGGTGAAAATCTGGAGTTTACAGGGTAAACTGTTAGATACTCTAGCACATGGTGGTATTGTTAAAAGTGTCAGTTTTAGTCCAGATGGGAAAATAATTGCGGCCGCAAGCGCCGATCGCAAATTGTACCTCTGGCGTTGGAATGGTTCCCGGGCAAGTTTGCTAGCAAAACTCGACCACAGCAACCCGCTAATTAGTGTTAGTTTCAGCCCCGACGGCAAAACTATCGCGACTGCTACGGCTTCAGAGGATAGTGCAACTGAGAACAAAAATGCTTTTGCAATGGCAGGAGTAAATAGGGTTTACCTGTGGCAATTTAATGGTTCGTCGGCGAAGATTCTGAAAACTCTCGACCACGGGGACAGGGTTAAAGATGTGAGTTTCAGTCCTGACGGTAAGACAATTGCTACTGCTTGTGCTGACAAAAAAGTTTACTTATGGCGGTTTGATGGGAAAGGGGCAACAATAGCGCAAAAACTCGACCACAGTGATACTGTTGAAAGCGTGAGTTTCAGTCCTGACGGCAAGTTAATTGCGGCTGCGAGTGAGGGAAATACTGTTAAGCTGTGGAATTTTGATGACCAGAAGGCTATGCTATCTAAGACTTTGGAATCGAGCGATCGAGTGTTGAGCATTAGTTTTAGTTCTGATAGTAAAACTCTGGCTTTTGCTAGCAGGAATAGAAGTGTAATTTTGTGGCTTTTGGATAATTTGGAATTGAATAATATTATAGATCGAAGTTGCGATTGGTTGGGGGATTATTTACAGAATGATCCGAATGTGGCAGAGGGCGATCGAATGCTTTGTCTCGGATTTGGGCAGCAGGCGTTCAATAAGATTAAGCGATAAAATTTTAGCCTCCAATCTGCCAGAATAAATTATGGCGTTTATTCTTGAGTCTGCGAAGGCAGACTTCGTTTGTGTAGTCGCGATTTCAATCGCCGATTTTGAGCTATTCATCCTGACTACAAACCTAGGATTAAAGTCAGATTCAGAAATCTATCTATTGGCTAGTTTTTGCGGCTACAAATTTGGGGTAAAATCAGGGTAATAAATTTAATTTTCAGGCGGTTCGTCCGCCCAGTCAATCTGCAATCCAAACCAGAGGTAAACCCCATGGACACCAACTCCCAAAATATCCAACCAATCCCGCCATTCAGCGAGACAAACGAGGAAACGCCAGAGATAGGTGGCGGTTTGCCCATAATTGAATATTGGGCAGAACATACATTGTCCCAGTCAGGCCCAAAACTTTGGAAAACTTTGCTGCATAAAAGTGCGTGTTTGTCATGTTCTTGGGGCACTGGCGGACAGAAAGGAGGCTTTACCAATGAAGAGGGCGAAAAACTTCAGCGGTGTATGAAAAGTGTGGAAGCAATCTCCGCTGAAATCAAGCCGGCTATCTCAACTAACTACTTTGAAAAACACAGTATTTCAGAACTTCAGCAATTAACTTCAATGGAAGCTGATCGGTTGGGAAGGTTGAGTTTTCCGATGATTTTGCGGGCTGGAAAATCTCATTACGATCGCATTTCTTGGGAAGAAGTCTATGAAATTGCCGCAGATGCTTTCACCAAAACCCCGGAACGAGTGGCATCCTACAGTTCGGGTCGCTCTTCCAACGAGGCGGCTTTTCTATTGCAATTGATGATGCGTGCGATCGGCTCTAATAATTTAGCAGATTGTTCGGATCTCTGCCACGCTCCCTCAACAACCGGGTTAAGAGAAATGTTTGCTACCGGCACCTCGGTAGTGAGTCTAGAAAACCTGAAACAAGCAGATTGCGTCGTGCTCGCGGGGAGCAATTGTTCCTACAACCATCCCCGCTTGATGAACGAATTGATTAAAATCCGCGAAAAAGGCGGTAAAATAATTGTGATTAACCCAATGATGGAAATCGGGTTAGTCAAGTTTGGTTCCCCGGCTTTTCCCGTCAAGTCGCTACTCACGGGTTACGATATTTCGTCGCTATACTTGCAACCAATTCCCGGCAGCGATACAGCCCTATTTGTCGGGATTCAAAAGTCTGTAATCGAACAAGGATTGATTGCAGAAAACTATTTGAAAGCTTATACAGAAGGCTGGGAAGCAGTAGTGAAACAAGCCCGTGAAACCTCTTGGGAAACTATTACTGAAACTTGCGGAGTTTCCCGCGCCGAAATTGAAGCAGCCGCCAAAATTATCGGCAGTTCAAAGCGGGTTGTATTTGGTTGGGCGATGGGAATTACCCAACATGATAACGGCGTAGATAATGTTTTTAGCATTGCCAACACTGCCTTAATGACAGGAAATGTCGGCAAAGAAGGTGCTGGATTAATGCCCGTGAGAGGACACTCAAACGTGCAAGGATTCGGCTCTATGGGCGTGACTGTGAAGCTTAAAAAAGAAATTCAAGAAGCTTTAGAAAAGTTATTGGGACGTTCTCTGAGTGCTGTTAAGGGCTATGAAACGCGATCGCTCATTGAAGCAGCAGATGCAGGCAAAGTCGATACGCTGATCTGTCTGGGCGGTAATTTGTATGGGGCGAATCCAGATTCAACTCAGGCCAAACGCGCTTTAGGTAAAATTGAAACAATCATTTACCTCGCAACTAAACCGAATTTAGGACATTTTAGCGGATTGGCAAAACACAATACAATTGTGATTCCTGTACTGAATCGCTTTGAAAATCCCCACAAAACAACGGTGGAATCTGGGAATAATTTTGTGCGTTTAAATGAGGTGGGTGAAACTCATCTAAAAAATGCCGATCTGATTCCAGAGGTGCAATTTTTGACGGAATTAGCGAGCCGAATTCACGGCGAGTTTCCCGTAGATTGGCGCAAACTTCAAGACACAAAATATGTGAGACAATTGATTGCTAAAACTATTCCTGGCTATGAAAAAATAGCGACAATTGATGAAACACAAGAGGAATTCACCATCAGCGGTCGCATTTTTACGGAACCTAAATTTCCTACTGATTCTGGCAAAGCGAAGATGTTTATTACGCCTTTACCAGTGCTGAAATTACCCGAAGCGAAAGAGTTTGGAGTATCTGAATCAGTGCGGGGTATAGTTGTGGCATTGATGACGGGACGCAGCTATTCTCAGCACAATACTGTGGTTTATAAAATTGATGATAAGTACCGGGGAATGCCGCACCGTAACTGCATTTTGATGAATCGTGTGGATGCAGAAAGTGCTGGTTTGCATGAACATCAGCGGGTTACGGTGCAGGGAAATGTGGGGAAATTGGAGAATGTTGAGGTGATTTATGGGGCTGTTCGTGTGGGTGCTGCTTTGATGTTTTATCCTGAAGTTAATGTGATTTTTAATGCTAGAATTGAAAGGCGATCTGGCACGCCTGCTTATAAGCGTGTACCTGCTTTTGTTTATGCAGAAGTTCGGCAACGGATTCTGTAACGGATGTAACGGATGTTATGATTACCTTTGCCTTGTTCTTTCTGCCTTCTTCCTTCTTTCTTCTTTTTTCTATAACTCACATTTTAGATGATTTTTAAGAACAGGCTTTTCGGCCTGTTCCACAAGGAGTTAATTTTTTGTGGGGTGGGCAGGAGAGCCTGCCCTTATGCAAGTCTTAAATTAACTCTTGATTTGCAATGCTCTACCTCGCCAAGTCCATCCCCAACCGGTTTCTGTTTTAATCGCAGAGGCGATCGCAATTGCCGCAACTAATGTTCCTCCCAAACCTCCCAACCACCAGTATTTCGTCGAACAGTCGGAAATCTGGGCACCTAAACGTCGCAAATTGTACTGTTGCCAAATTACTATTATTGCTAAACAGATAGTTAACAAAGTAACTGGTAATTGGTAATTGGTAATTGGTAATTGGTAATTGGTAATTGTGATGACTTTTGCCAATTCCCCCTTAGCTAGCAAAATAGCTAAGGCCAACCAGGGAATTGGATAGAGAAATAACATAATTGCTGCCATGTAAACCATCAATCCCCAACTGCGGTGAGCACCCAGATACAAATTCTTCGTCCAGCCTTCCCACAAGGCGCTCCAAGACCGATACATCCGCACAAATGCCAAATTTGACCCTGCATAAAGTCCTAGCTTTAAACCCGCACGTTTGATGCGTCTAGCTAGTTCTACATCTTCGACAATTTCGCTGGCAACTGATGCGTGACCGCCGATTTTTTCATAAGCCGATCGCCTAAATAACATGAACGGCCCTGCGGCAAAAGCACTGTCTGTTGTCGGATCATTGACGGCGGTAAAGTCGAAGCAAACTGCTAGGTGATTGAACATTAACGGCTGCACTAACCACTCGGCAAAACACTCGCAAACCAGTGCGGGCATACAGGTTAGTAAGTCTATTTTTTCGGTTTGGACTGTTTCAATGGCGGTTTCGATCGCCCCGGGTTTGAGCCGCACGTCGGCATCAATAAATAATAAGAATTCTCCGGTTGCTACCTGGACAGCTTCGGCGCAGGCCCAGTTCTTGCCCGCCCAATATTGGTTGGCTGGTCGCGCTTGACCTGCTAATATTTTGAGGCGGGGGTCATTAACCTGCTGTTGCAGAGTTTGGGCGATCGCCAGTGTGTCGTCTGTCGATCGATCGTCTACGATCAAAACTTCTAGGTTGTTCACAGACAGCGGTGTACTCTGCAAAATGGCGATCGCGCAATCCCGAATATTCTCGGCCTCGTTGTATGCTGGTACGATGACTGAAACTTTAGGGAACTGAGCGGTGGACGGGGATAACTGCTGAGCCGAACTTGGGCTGGTTCGAGGCGCGTTTTTGACTGATCGGCGTAAATTCTTAGTGTAGGCTGTACTGACAATTAGGGAAAAAATTAGCAGGGTTAACAATATCAAAGTGAACTGACCTCAAAATTTCGGTGCGGGTACGCAGTTGACCTGCTTAAATATTACAATGTGATTGAACAAAATTTGTATCAGGCAAGTGATTAACCTGAGATCAGCCTGACACTGCGGTCGACATCGAGATAGTGCTTGAGGATGACCTCAACGCTATTCTCGCAGCAAGCGGCTAGCAATACTAATGCTGATGAATTCTCTTTGTTGAGCCATGCTGTCAAGGTAATGTAAGTGTGACGGGCATTATAGGGGGGCAAGTAACTGCTAATTTTACCTTCTTCTATCAAGCGTGTTACAACGCCGGGATAGTAGTAGGTTTTACCTTTAGTTGATGATGTTTTACCTAGCCACAAAAACCCGTGACGCTCGCTATTCCATGTCCGCCCATTCTCTTGTTTAAACACCAAGTCTTTGGGTTTAGTGTCATCAGGTTTAATCCGTTTTAACAATTCTGTTAAACGCGGGTAAAGGTAGAACTGCCTGACGCTGTTATTCTTGGTGACTTTTATGTCTTTGATAGTTCCCGAATAACTCTTGTTGAACCATATCAAATCCTTCTCAAACTTGATGTTATCCCAGACTAGCGCAAAAGCTTCACCGGGACGACAACCAGTTAAAAACAGAAACTCGATTAACGGGGCTATTTGGCGCTCATTCACTTTGTCAGACTCATAGAATGCTGCGATGATAGTGTCGCGCTCTAGAGCTGTAAAAGCACGTTTGTCCGCTTCTAAAGCATCCTCGCATTTAGCGTCCCGTACCTCCCACCACTTCCAGACTTCACCATCCGCCCCCACAACCGACTTGTATTTGTCGCGGGTATCAGGTTTGACTTGTTTGTGGAGTTCGTGAAACGGGTTAACCGTCATCTTTATTTTGCCTTGACTTTGAGCGCGCAAAAATGCTTCATTGAGTGCAAAGAATAGGTTTGACTTAACCACCGGATTCAATTCAATCAGAAGCAGAAATTCCACGATTTCAGTGCCTAATGGCTGATCCCAAATACCTTTGCCAGTGTCTGAGAACTTCTTAGTTTTTGCGTCCCATTTTAGGCCTTTAATGGCATAAGTGGAGGTACACAAGTACCGCGATTTAAACGTACTTGCCTCAATCTGACTTTGCTTCCACACTAGATATTCCTCCCACATAGCGCCTACAGTCATCTCGGGCTCTAGCTGCTTTGTACCGGGGAGCTGTAATACATTAGCCAATTTGGCGTATTTAGCGCTACCGATCCCGTATTTAGCAAGTGTGCAATCGAACAGTTTTTCCCACTCTGGATGATCTAAGTCGGCCTCCATTGCGATCGCAATTTGTGTAGCGCGCTTCCTATCCTCTGGATTGTCACCGAAGCCGTGCTTACCTAAGTATAGATACTTTGGCTTACCTTTTAGTGACCTCCCCTCCAACAGCTCCCACAAGGGAGTGTGACGCTTAGGAAACTGTAGTCGCAATGTACCGCGGTCGGAACACACTTTTACATCGCAATCGACCTGTACCGTTTTTTGGGTTTTCATGGCTTAAATTCCTGAAACTATTGATTTGTCAAGGTTCTGTGTTTCTCGATTAAATCTAGATTATTGCTGACGCTATGTAGATTATTGATTTATGTGCATAAGGTTAATTCAATATAGCACACATTGTGACCATATTTGCTAATATTACAGCAAAAAGCTAGTCGATCGCCCGGAAAGTTATTTTGGCGATCGCTCTTGCTATAATTTGTGAGCATCTTGCGCTCAACGGGGCTTGATGGGTCAAACCCCTCACCCAGTCGGCGACGGAAAAACCGAGGATAGATATCAGTTGTCAGAGGATACTGCAATGGGTGAATTTCTTACAGTCGATATATTGGCAGATGGGATAGCAATACTGGGTGCTTTGGGCTTCTTCTTTTTGGGATATCAAGCTTTGCAGATGTTGAAAAGATAAATTATTAGTCCATTGAGCCTCCTGACAAACGATTGGCTCCTCTATCCCCCCTAGCGAGCGGGCGGGCACGGGGGCACCGCCCCTACAAAGGGGGGGACAAGAGCATTCTTTCGTCAACCCCTACTCCCCTTTTTAAGGGTGATTTAGGGGGAGCGAGGCTTCGCTATAAAAAATAGCAATTCCTGCTAACAGTAAAACTGTTTCTTGCGAAAATCAACCCAAAAAAGGCTGCGTTATTATCATGGTGAGCCCACTTTTAGATGGACGCTATCAGATCATTGAAGTCATAGAAACAGGAGAATTTGGACTAACCTATCTCGCCAAAGATATTCGCCGTCCGGGTGAACCGCAATGCTTCGTTAAACACCTGCGTCCGGGGACTAGCGAACCGGAATTAATTAATACTACGCGCCGTCTTTTTCAAAAAGAAGCCGAAGTTCTAGAAAAGCTCGGTCAACACGACCAGATCCCTCAGCTATTCGCTTTTTTTGAAGAAAATGAAGAATTCTTCTTAGTTGAATCCTTTGTGGCTGGTCATTCCCTATCAACAGAGATTGTCCCCGGCAAGCCTCTCACTGAAGAAAAAGTAATTCTTTTGTTGAAGGAACTGTTAGAAATTTTAGTATTTGTACACGGGCAGGGAGTAATTCATCGAGATATAAAACCGGGAAATTTAATCCGTCGCTATTCAGATAATAAGTTAGTTTTGATCGATTTTGGCTCGGTGAAAGAAATCCACATAGCTCAAAGACAAGCGCCGGTGACTGTGCGGATCGGGACAATGGAATATATGCCGATCGAACAATTTGAATACAACCCGCAACTCAATAGCGATATCTACGCTTTGGGAATGATTGGCATCCAAGCAATGACGGGATTGCCAGCTTACGATTTGCCGAAGCTGCGAGATTTGAAAAATTCCCAGAAAGGCGAAATTATTTGGCGGCATTTAGCAGTGTGTTCCCAAGGGCTAGCCGATGTTTTAGACAATATGGTGTGCTACGATTTTCGCGAACGATATCAGTCGGCGGCGGAAGCTTTAGCCGACTTGAGAAAAATAGGCGATCGCTCGAAAGCACGAATTCCGAAACTAACAGTATATCGCGAAGAAGTCGGCAGACGCACCAGCAGTCGTGGTGACATTACACTTGTCGGTAGAAGAATATTAGACGAACTGTGCGTCAGTTTAGAATTGCTGCCAGAAGAAGCAGAAAGAATCGAAGACGATGTATTGAATCCTTACCGAAAATACAGGGAAAAAGGGGAACGCTACGAACAAGCACTGCAAGAAGCAATGCAGCAAGAATATCCCTTTTCTGTCGCAACTCGCGAAGAATTAAAACGCTTGCAGCAAGTTTTAGGACTGACAGACGAAGATGCATCGACAATCGAAGAATTAGTCGTGCCTAAATCTTTATTCTCGAAATTGTACAAGGCAATTTCCACAGTTTTGGCAGGACACCGCAAGTCCAACAGGTCGCCTGCAGAAAGCATTTCTCCACTCAACTTGCAGACCAATTCTGCGACATCGCCACAGATTAATTTTAACGCAAAAACCGACTTGTCGGTTAACAGTGCAGCAGCGATTGTCCAGAAAGAAACTAGCAAGTTCAATCCTTATCTAATCGGGGCAACCCTTGCTGCTATTTTAGCTGCGATCGGGGGAATTTACGGATATCTCAAATGGCAAGAATGGCAGCAGCAAGTGGCGATAGAATCCCAAGCACTGAATCAAATTAATGCCCTTTATCAAGAAAGCAATTATGAAGGCTGCATCGGCGAAATACCAAAAATTGCCAACACTTCCAGTAGCTACACGTCAGCTCAAAACTTGCAGAATCAGTGCGAAGCAGGCCTCCGCTGGAAAAATGCCAAAGTCAAAAATTTTGCTCAACATTCAGATGCAGTTGGAGCCGTTGCTTTCAGTCCAGACGGCTTGATGTTAGCCAGCGGTTCCAAGGACAAAACTATCCAAATTTGGGATTTAGCTACAGGTAAGTCAATCCGCACTTTTGAGGGAGATTCATCCACCATTTGGTCGGTTGCTTTTGACTCAAACGGCACGCGACTTGTCACAGGTACTGGTTTTTGGAGAGTGATGCTGTGGGATATGAAAACAGGGCAATCGATGAGCAGTCTCGACCATGCTGCTTCTGTTTGGTCCGTCGCTATTAGCCACGACGGACAACTAATTGCTAGCGGCAGTGGAGACAAGACAACGAAGATTTGGGATGCGGAAAACGGCCGGTTAATTCACAATTTGCCAGACCACACAGATTTTGTTTATTCTGTGGCTTTTAGTCCCGATGACAAAACTTTGGTCAGCGCTTCTAAGGACAATAAAATTACAATTGTTGATGTGGCAACCGGGAGGTTGCTGAAGACTGTTGATGGTCATGCTGACCAGGTGAGGTCGGTGGCTATTAGCCCTGACGGACAAACATTAGTTAGCGGTTCTTATGATGAAAGTATTAAAATTTGGAATCTCGAAACTGGGGAGCTAATTCGTTCTCTCAAGGGACATTCTGATGATATTGTATCGGTTGCTATCAGTCCAGACGGAAAATTTATTGCTAGCGGGAGTAAGGATAAAACTATTAAAATTTGGGATTTGGCTACCGGAGAATTGTTGAATACTTTGACAGGACATTTAGATCAGGTTTATGTGGTGACTTTTAGTCCAGATGGTAAAACTATTGCTAGCGGCTCTAAAGACAATAGTATTAGGTTGTGGCTGAGGTAGTCATGAGTTATTAGTTATTAGTTATGAGTGATTAGTTATGAGTTATTAGTGATTAGTTATGAGTGATTAGTTATTGGTTATTAGCACAACTAAAAACCAATAACTCACAAATAACCAATAACCAATAACCAATAACAACCAACAAATAACCAATAACCAATCACCAATAACCACCAACAAATAACCAATAACTCTTGACTAATGACTATTGAAATTGACCGCTAATTTCGTAGGCGATCGCCCCCAAAGACGCCAAACTAGCTAAAATTAACATTCCGGCCGGCATGAATTTGCGAGTTTTTACAAGGCGCACAATAAAGACAACTACTAAAGCAGCGGAGATGACTGCTGCTAATATCAAACCCCAACTTTGCCCCATCAGTTGCGCGGTGCCGGCAAAAATTAGCAGCGAACCGCTAACGAGACCCGAAATTAGCGAGGCTTGGCTTTTGGCCTTGACATAACCCATGATGCCGCCAATCAGTGTTAGAATGCCGTAGCCGATCGCCGCTGCTGTACCTAAATTCATTTTTGATCCTTCAGATTTCATAAGTGCATCTAAATTTATACAGCGCGACCTGTAACAAAGGTCGCAAATTGTTAGAAAATTTATTAAACCCCGCTGGGATATCTAACTGTTATACAATTCCGATTATGTCAGCCCTAACTTCCGGTGCGATCGCCCAAATCCGCTACCTCCAACGCCAAGCAGCATCCCTGCTGCTGTATCAATCGGTGCTGAAGAACCCCGCAGGTCAAGCCTTTCTCGACTTGCTGCAAGCCCTCCACCACAGCGAAGTCAGCGGTTTTGACTGCCTCGCAGCTTACGGAAACTGGTTTAAAATTCAGGCTGCTCAAAATTTGAGCTGGAGAGATGATCTAATTTCCCAAATTCTCAAAGACGAAAACCCCTTTTCTCGTCGAGTTCAACAAACAGATTTTGCGAGTTTACCCCCCGCTTTGGTGGAAGCCGCCAGACACGATTTACAAGTGTTGCAAAATCTTTACGAATGCAGTGGCGACCAATTGGGTAAGTGGGTGCGGGTGGCCGGTCAACTTGAGGCAGTACCTCCGATTTGGCATTCAGAAACTGTAGCAGAAAACGCCAAATTGCCGCTACATGGCAAACTGGAAAAATGGTCGAGTGCTGCGTCAGCTTTGGCAGAACATTATCGACAGTTTGGTACTGGTTTGTTTGCTGAATATCGCGCTTTTCAGTGGCGAAACGGGCAGTTAACGAGTATTTCTCATCCCGATCGCATAACTTTGAAAGAGTTGGTTTGCTGCGATTGGCAACGAGATGCGATCGTCAAAAATACGGAGTTTTTGCTGGCTGGTTATCCGGCCTTGCACGTATTGCTTTATGGGAGTCGCGGTTCGGGCAAGTCTTCTTTGGTGAAGTCGCTGTTAAATGAGTTTGGCGATCGCAATCTGCGCTTGATTGAAGTATCTAAATCTGATTTGCAAGATTTGCCGCTAATTATGGAACACTTGCGGGGAGCTCCTCAAAAGTTTATTATTTTTGTGGATGACCTTTCTTTTGAGGAAGATGATGATGCTTTTAAAGCCTTGAAAGTGGTTTTAGAAGGGAATGTTACCGCCAAAGCTCAAAATGTAGCAGTTTACGCAACATCTAATAGGCGGCATTTAATTCGAGAGTTTTTTGACGACAGGCCACGCCCCCACGATGCTGACGAAATTCACGCTTGGGATACGGTGCAGGAAAAACTTTCATTTAGCGATCGCTTTGGCTTGACTTTAACTTTTGAACCAGCCGATCAAAACACTTATTTAACAATTGTCGCACACCTGGCACTGCTGGCTGGCATCCAACTGGAACCCAAAGATTTGGAACATCGGGCTAAAGAATGGGCCACACGTCGCAATGGGCGATCGGGTCGAACAGCGCGGCAGTTTGTTGATTTTCTGCAAGCAGAATTAGCTTTTTCCGAGAAGTAAATTATGGGGTTTGTAGGGTAATATTCTCGCTTAACAGGCTTTTCGGCCTGTTCCACAAAAATTAAATTTGCTTTCTTGTGGGGTGGGCTTCTAGCCCGCCCGAATGAGAAAGCGGAAAATTCTTAATTTTTTCCTAATTTTGTCGATCGTAAATAATCAACCAAACTTGATATAATTACCTAAATCCCTAAATAAACCTCCCCAGCCAAGCCTTCGGAGGATGGTACTAATCCAAAACTAGACGAGGAAACTACGATGGGTTTATTTGACAAAGTATCTCAGACTCGCCAACAAAGCGAAGTCACGTTAGGGCCAGCAGAAGCATTTGCGGCGATCGCACTAATTGCCGTAGCAGCAGATGGTTACATTAACGATAGCGAAAGCCAAGCGATTAGCATGACGCTATCTCGAATGCAACTGTTTAGAAGCTATCCGAATGACGTGATGAAAAAAATGCTCGATCGGCTGCTGATGATTCTGCAAAGGCAAGGAGTTGATGTATTATTTAATGCGGCTTTAGCAACACTTCCAGACGAACTTAAAGAAACAGTTTTTGCGGTGACGGCTGATATCGCTTTAGCAGATGGTGAAGTTTCGGAGGAAGAAGAACAACTTTTGAACGATCTTTACGGTGCCCTAGGACTTTCTGAAGAGATGGCCCTCAAGATTATAGATGTGATGTTGATTAAAAACAAAGGTTGAAAAATCAGGGGTAGGGGTAGGAGTTATGAGTGTTGAATTAAATAAAGACAAGATTTTCAACTCACAACTCACAACTCACAACTCACAACTCACAACTACTTGAAATGTCTTTCACTTACACCCGCACTGTTCATTTTCAAGATACCGATGCTGCTGGAGTCGTTTACTTTGCTAACGTCTTGGCGATGTGCCACGAAGCTTACGAGGCATCTTTAGCAGCATCGGGAATCAATCTCAAAGCATTTTTTAGCAATCCAGATCGCGCCATTCCGATAATTCATGCTACTGTCAATTTTTACCGCCCGATGTTTGTTGGCGATCGACTAACTATTCAATTGACGCCCAAACAGGTTGGCGCAGATGAATTTGAAATTGCCTATCAAGTTTTTTCTGGGGAAATAGCAGGAAAATCCGCAGCTAAGGCTCTTACTAAGCACGTCTGCATCGATGCAGTTAGCCGAACTAAAAAACAGCTATCTGAAGAATTGATGCAGTGGCTGGGACAATTTTAGATTTTAGATTTTAGATTTTAGATTGGTTCTA
>DPLL01000355.1 GCA_003542015.1 Microcoleaceae cyanobacterium UBA9251
TCAAAAATGGGGGAAGAGTGTTTTAAGTCCCCTAAAAAAGGGGGTGGGGAAGAGCGTTTTAAGTCCCCTAAAAAAAGGGGGTGGACAAGAGCGTTTTAAGTCCCCTAAAAAAAGGGGGGGACAAGAGGGTTTTAAGTCCCCTAAAAAAAGGGGGATTTAGGGGGAGCGAGACTTGGCTACAAGCGAGATTACAACTGCAAATTTTTAATTTCAGCTAATCTGGCTCTTCATTTTGCGTTTTGCCGCACCAATACCTAAAATACTAAATCCGGCCAAAGTGCCCAACCAAGTAGAAGGTTCTGGTACTGGTTCAGCAGAGCTTTTTTCAAAAGAGCTTTTAATGGCGATCGCATCATTAGCGCATTCCGCAAACAAGTTAGCAATATAGCTCCCAGAAGGCATCGCAGATTTATCGAAACTGAATCCAATAGTTTGAGAACCTCTGGCATTAAACTGTGCAAAATTCAGGCCAAGAGCGCTCAAAGTTGCTGGTGTTAGAGAATTAATTTCTCCGACTTTTGTACCCGTAGCAATTGAGTTGAGAACCGTCCATTTACCTGTTTGTTCAAAGTAGGGGTCATTGGCTGCTAAATCTCCCGTAGACGGCGTTCCACCTTGAGATGCAACGATGGCGTTATATTGAGCTAGATTCAGAAATCCAGAGTTAGTTTGGGTGACGTTTTTAGCAGTAACATTGCTGTAAACGCCTGTGGTGGCTACGCTTGAGTCATTTCCTTCTGCAAAGCGAACGGCAAATAAGCTGCCGTTTGCGTTAGCTGTGTTGAAGTTTTGACCGGAAAAGTTGAAGAATAAATCGCCGTAGTTGATGTTGCCTCTTTGAGCTGCGGTGTCCCCATATCCTGCTAAACTTAGATTGGAGTTGATCGCGATGAAAGCGGTATCCGATGTTTCTTTGACGGCGATGCCATAAAATTCAAATTCTCCGCCGCCAATTTGAGGGCCTGTCACGCCGTCGTTGAAGGAATCGATCGCATAATTCCAGCCGTTAGATAGGGTTGCTGCGGCAGCTTTTGGTTGGTGTACAGTGACTGCACAAACAACAGCAGCGGAGTAAATCCAGTAGATGGTGTTTTTGGGAAGTGAATTCATCAAAGCCTCGCTGGAGCACTAAGTCTATTAGACCTCTCCAATTATTGTGGAACAGGCATCCTGCCTGTTCAAAGCTTGCTTTTCTGGAGAAGTCTATTCTATTAGATCGCAAGCCTGTTTAAAAAAATGATGACGTTAATTTTAAGTAAATCATAAATTGTGGCGAATTTTATTAAATTTTTGCTAAATATTTCGGCTCTGATTTATTCGTAAGTAAAATCAACTAACTGAAGCGGTGCAGCAATCCAGGGAATTTGAGAAATAACTTTTTGTAACTAGGAAGCAGTCCCAAGTTTTAAATTATGTTAACCTACTGCTGACAGTTCGTTGACTATCTTGACTCGTCCTTTAATTACAGAGCGCAACAGACGGTTAAGGGAGTTTCTGTCTTCGTCTTCGAGAGACTCATCCAAAATAGCGGCCATCAAACCGTAGCGATCGGCTAGAGTGAGAGTGCCTGTATCGGTGACTGAGGCCAGTATTTCTGAAATAGCGCCGGGGATAAGTTGAACTGCAAACATGAGATTTCCCCTGAATTCGACACTTTCATCATCTCTCGTTTTCCCCAACTTTACAGTGACGGTGACACCGTAGAGAATGTGATGTTTTGAGGCTAAGTGTGTGACAGCGATCGCTTTAGTTATGCGATCGGGTGTGGGCTGACATGGCGATCGCGCTCACTAGATCATTTTCTGTAGTCTAGTAATTAGACGATCGTCCCAAAATCTCAAGATTTCCAGAGGTTTTCTGACTTGGTGCGTGTCTTTATAGCTGGTAAAAGTATAGTCATCTATTACAGTGCCATGGGAGGCGTTGAATCCCTCCCCTTTCGCTTTCACTTCGAGCGGATTCAACCGCCTCGGCTGAACTACGCAGCTCTCTATCCCATTGCACAAGGCATTTGGGATTGCTTTTCGCATAATATTGTAAGACCCATTAACATCGGCATTAATTAATTGACCGCAGGATGTTTTGTACAATCCTCTCTTAATTCGTTGGCCACTGAATACCTTTTTTTGGGTATCACTATTCCCATAAACAGGGATCGGGTCTAGATTTAGGAAACTGGATTGAGAGGTATATGATTCTTCCTGTACAATCACTTTGATTCCAACCAATACAGCCTTATATTCCAACATCTCAATAAATCGAGCATGAGGAACTGTTACGAAGTTCTGATTAGTTTGTTTCCCCAAATTAATCTCGTTTTGACCTTGTACATTTTTGCCTATTACCAGAGTCCCAATCTTTCCCGATCTTAAAATATTGATGATAGAACGACTGGCCTGGTGTAAGTAATTCTCGATTTTTTGGTTTCTACAACGAGTCAAGCGCTGAATTCTACGCGATGTTTTGCGACTCTCTTTCAATCGAGATTGTAGCTGCGCCTTACGCTTATTGTAAAATTGATTAATTGATTTCAGTGGTCGCCCGTTAATCAATAAAGGGACAAATCCCGGCTGATTTGAAGTTAGCGCCACTAAATTATTCAATCCTAAATCAATACTAGCTACTAATTCTTTCTGATTTTCATCACTGGTGGACTCCGGCTTACTTCGACTACGCTCAGCACAGGCATTATAAATTACCTCGATTACATAAGAATCACATTTTGGCACCAGTCTAACTTGACAAATTTGCTCTGGTTTTACCAGGGTCTTAATCAAGATGTTAGTCCCGGACAGATGGATAATTCCTTTCTTTAGTTGCTTGCTACTAATCGCCTGAATCGTATAGACGAGAATATTCCGACCCTTAACTTTATCTTTGTACTTGGGCAACTTTGGGCTACCAGTAAATTTTGTTGGCTCAATATTGTAAGCTTTAACGGCTTCAAAAAAAGCTTGCCAATCCTTGTCCAATATCATCAAGATTTGTTGACTTACCTTGGCTGGTAAGTCCTTGTATGGATGAGACTTCATCAAACGGTTCATTTCGTTGTAATTAATATAACCCCATCCATAGACAAAACTCTGACGAATAACTTAGTTAGCGACGTTGTAGAGATTTTTGGATTTAAAGGCTAATCCGTCAATTTCAACAAAACGATTTTCGGTGGATTTAATGATATGTCT
>DPLL01000353.1 GCA_003542015.1 Microcoleaceae cyanobacterium UBA9251
CAATCGATTTTTCAAAGCATTTCAGCGATCGCGTTACTGTCCAAAGGTTTAAAAAACAAATATCCCTGAGCAAGTTCGCATTCGAGTTCTCTCAATTGTGCTAACTGTTCTACTGTCTCAACACCTTCTGCGATCGCCTCCAGTCCCAAATTGTGAGCCAAAGTCACGATCGCCCGCACAATTTGTAAAGGTTGTTCCCCGCCGTCACCGTTTTCCCTCGCCCCCAAGCGGCTCACAAAAGAGCGATCGATCTTCAGCGTATCCAGCGGAAAACGGTGCAAATAACTCAAAGACGAATAGCCCGTACCAAAATCGTCGATCGACAACCGAATCTTTCTAGATTTCAATTGGGCGAGTACCGTACTGGCTTTGTTCACATTTTCGACGATCGCACTTTCAGTAATCTCCAATTTTAAACAGCTCGGATCGCAGCCCGTTTCTGCTAATATTTCATCGATTTGTTCAATCAAATTCGGTTGACCTAACTGTTTAGCAGAAAGATTGACACTCATTGTTAATTGCTCATTGGTAATTGGGAATTGGGAATTGGGAATAGGGCCTTGGGCCTTGGGCACGATCAGTTGCCGAACTTCCTTCTGACTTCCCGGCGTTACACTTGTGCTGAGCGAAGTCGAAGTATCCGTTAAATCCGTTACAGAATCCGTTGCCGAACTTCCTTCTCCCTTGATTAACATTTCTTGCCAAACGCACAATTGGCGGCAAGCTTCCCGCAGCACCCAAGTTCCCAGAGGCACAATCAAACCCGTTTCTTCAGCCACAGGGATAAAACTAGATGGCGACACTAAACCCCGCACCGGATGATACCAGCGCACCAAAGCCTCAAAACCCTCGATCGCACCGCTGGCGATCGAAACAATTGGTTGATAGTGCAGAATAAAGTGCGAACTTTCATCCTTGCTCTTCCCTAATTCCTGCTGTCCCAAAATAGCCAACCGCAGATCAGTTTCTAACTGCAACAGCGACATAGTTTGGTCGTGCATCGCCAAATTAAACACCTCGTGGCGGGCCTTACCTAAAGCTTTAGCACGATACATAGCAATGTCAGCATCGCGCAGGAATTCTTCCGGGTGAGCCTGGGCAGAGCACTGCTGACTATTCGACAAGCCGCTCTCGGCTGCTGTGACCTCCTCTCTGCTGAAAACAATGCCAATGCTAGCGCTGGTGAATACTTCATGACCTTCGAGATTAAAGGGTACTGTCAATTCTTTTTGTATTCTGTTAGCGGCCAGGGTAGCGTCGCCGAGGTTCTGAATGCTGTCTAGCAGGATGGTAAACTCGTCTCCACCGAGTCGCGCTACCGTATCAGAAGCACGCACGCAATCCTGAAGCCGCTGCGCGAGGGTAATTAGCAGTTTGTCGCCGAGAATATGTCCTAAAGAATCATTAACTACTTTGAAGCGGTCTAAATCTAGGAAGAGGACGGCAAATTTGTAATCTGGGGAATTTTGAGAACGGTGTATAGCTTGTCCTAGCCGATCGATAAACAAGAGGCGGTTTGGCAAACCCGTAAGCGCATCGTGACAGGCATCGTGCAGCAGTTGCTGTTCTACTCGCCGGCTCGCGGTAACATCTCTAATCATAATCTGCGCGGCTGCTAAGCCCTGATAAATAGCCGGTATGCCGACAACTTCTACGTCAATTATTTGTCCGTCGAGCCGGATCAGTTTTTCTTCAGCCAGGTCGAACGGCCTGTTTTCTTCCTCTACTTTCCGGATTCGCTCTTTGGCTATTTCCACATAGTTTTGATGGACGAAATTCAATACAGGAAAGCCGATTAGCTCCCTCGGAGATATCGCGCCGAGAAGTTTAGCACCGGCTGCATTGATATATGCGATTTTCCCTTGACTGTAAACCGCGATCGCTTCGGGAGACTGTTCTACCAAACGGCGGTAGCGTTCTTCACTTTCTTGCAGAGATACTATCAACTCCGATCGCTCTTTTTCTGCTTGCTGGCGTTCTACTTCCCTTTGGTGATCTGCGAGAAATCTACCTATGCTTTGAGCCATCAATTCTATTATTTCTATGGCCTGGAATTCAAAGGTTTTTCTCCTTACCTCTCGTCCCAAAAAACTCAATGTGCCGTAGATTTTATTATTAATAAATATCGGCGTTCCAATGTAAGATTCTATTTGCCATTTTTGATAAGCTGGATGTTCGCACATTTCTAAGGTTCCTCCGATGTGAGAACAGGCAATTGTTTTCTGGAATTCAATCACTGCGTCACAGTAAGTATCGCTCAGCTTTAATTCTAATCCTGGTGTAAAATATTCTAAATCTGTTCTCACCGAGCGAATCATAAAAGATGACTCCTCAACTTGAGCAATCATGCCAATAGAAAGTCCGAAAATCAAACAGCCTGCTTTTAGATAATCATCCACAAGTTCTTCAAAATTTTGATAGTGATAAGTTGTAATCCGGTGCAGGTGTTTGAGGTTGGCACTAAAAGTTGCTAAAGCTTGAGATTTTAAAAATAATTCTTCTTTCGCTCGCTGGCGGTCGGTGATGTCGGTCTGAACTCCAATAAAGTGGGTTAAGTGCCGCCGGGAATTGTAAACCGGAGCAATAGAAAGTTCGTTCCAAAAAAGCGAGCCATCTTTCCGAAAGTTCTGCAATATAACTTGAGAAGTCCTGCCTTCTTCAATAGCAGTTCGCAGCTCTTTTACAGCCTCCTGACTCGTGTCTGGGCCCTGCAATAATCGGCAATTTTTACCAATTAATTCGGATCTGCGATAACCCGTGATCCGCTCAAAACTGGGATTGAGATAAATAATTGGATTGTCGGCAAGCGTCGCATCGGTAATCACAATGCCGTTGCTGCTGCTTTCGATCGCCCTTTCCATCATTTGCAACCGTTCCGACGATCGAATACGCTCGATCGTGGCGGCTAACAAATTGGCGATCGCCTCCAGAAAATAAACGTCATCTTGGTTAAAAACTCGCTCGTCCTTGGTGTGAACCCCCAAAACCCCCCAGACAGGAGATTGAACAGTGTTCGTTGATTCTACTTGTCCCCACGGACTTTTCCCCTGTCCCCTATGGTCAGGAACGATCACGGTGACACCACTGACGGCGAGGTGGTTGTGCAGCAGCGGCAACTCACTAAACCGCGTTTCCACCGGCAAATCTTTGACGATCACCGCTTCGTTAACTAACAATGTATAACCAGCTTGAGAGCGGGCCGAAGCGGTGACACTGGCGCTACCGACCAGCCCTGGCCCCCAGCCGACACCCGATCGCAACAGAAAAGCATGACCCGATGGCAACAGTTCCAACAACTGACAAAAATCGACATCCAGGGTTTGGGCAATTAACACCGCTGCTTTGTCCATCAGTGCTGACAAATCTGTTTCAGCGATCGCCTCATGCCCCAAGTAAGCGACGGCTGCTTGCTGACGGGCCCGCAAGTGGATTGACCCGAGCAATTCCTGCTCTAGCGCTGCGACTCTCTTGCGCTCGGTAATGTCGCAGAACACCGACAGAACAACTTTTTCCGACTGCAATGTCAGATACCGCATTGATACAGTTGCCCAAAACAGCGTGCCGTCCGCCTTTTTCAGGCGGACTTCGGCCTCGCGCACCAGTCCCTCAACAGCCAGGATATCCAGCAATTCCTGGCGCTCTGCCGGATTGTTGTAGAGTGTTTCGGCTTTTTGGCGGTGGAGGGACTCGGATGCTGTCAGTCCGAAGGCCATACGGCATAAATCGTTACAATACAGAATTGTGCCATCAGCTAGACTGCTGATCACCAGTGGCACCGGCATCGAGTCGGCGATCGTCAGAAATAATTCTTGAGTGTCTTGCACCGCTTCCTGCATTCCTGTCTGGAAGGCACAGCCCTCACAGTCTTGGGGGATAAAACTTGCGAATTTTTCATTGATCCATTGTAATAATCTATTTTGCACAGAACCGGACTCCTGTAGCTCCGCAGCCGAGAACTATAAATTGATGATAACTGGCGATTCCAGATGCAGAGGACGATCGGCACTTAAAATCCCCGCACAATATTCATCTTAACCGCAACCAGGCAACTGAACCCCCCCAAACACCTCGGTGTTAGGTGTCGGCAATTACAGAACACATCTGTCCCTAGTATTATAAAACTTTATTAAGTTTGTAAGCAGTAGTAAGCAATGGTAGTATTATATAGTCAGAATGGTCAACAAGCGAGAATTATGGCGAGCGTTAAAAAATGGAGATGCTGAATGCAACTAGCAGAGAGACACATCATTAAATCCACAGAACATCGTTTTGTTGAAATAGACGGATTAGCCTTTAAATCCAAAAATCTCTACAATGCCGCTAACTACGTCATTCGTCAGAGTTTTGTCTATGGATGGGGTTATATAAATTACAACGAAATGAATCGTTTGATGAAATCTCATCCAGCATACAAGGAATTACCAGCCAAGGTAAGTCAACAAATATTAATGATATTAGACAAGAATTGGAAGTCTTTTTTTGAAGCAGTCAAAGCTTACAAAAATGAACCCACGAGATTCACAGACCGCCCGAAATTACCGAAGTATAAAGATAAAGTCAAGGGTCGGAATATTCTCGTCTATACAATTCAGGCGATTAGTAGCAAGGAACTAAAGAAAGGAATTATCAAGCTGTCGGGTACTAATATTTTAATTAAAACCCAAATCAAACCAGAGCGAATTTGTCAAATTAGATTGGTGCCAAAATGCGATTCCTACATAATTGAGGTGATTTACAATGCCTGTACTGAGCCGGAGTCCACCCTTGAGCTTGATGAAAACCCCAAAGAATTAGTAGCTAGTATCGACTTAGGGCTGAATAATTTAGTGGCGTTAACTTCAAATCAGCCGGGATTTGTCCCTTTACTGATTAACGGGCGACCACTGAAATCGATTAATCAATTCTACAACAAGCGTAAGGCACGACTACAATCTCAGTTAAAAGGTCTGCGTAAAACTTCATCACGGATTCAGCGTTTAACCCGTTGTCGCCATCAAAAAGTCGATAATTACTTGCACTCTGCTAGTCGGTATATCATCAATGTTCTCGGCTCACGAAATATCGGAACGCTAGTAATTGGTAAAAATGCACAATGGAAAAACGAGCTTGATTTAGGAAGAAAAACTAATCAAAGCTTTGTAAGCATTCCTCATGCTCGACTAATTGAAATGTTGAAGTACAAAGCTGAATTGATGGGAATAAAGATCGTAGAACAAGAAGAATCCTACACTTCCAAATCGAACTTCCTGAATTTAGATCCAATTCCTGTGTACGGGTATATTGGAACCTTCGATGTCACATTTAGTGGTCAGCGAATTAAGAGAGGATTGTACAGAACATCGTCGGGTCGATTGATTAACGCCGATGTTAACGGGTCTTATAATATTTTGAGAAAAGCAATCCCAAATGCTTTTAGCGATGGGATAGGGAGCTGTGTAGTTCAGCTTTAGAAGGGTCAATCCGCTCGAAGTAAAAGCGAAGGGGGAGGGACTCAACGCCTCCCATGTCATGTCATAAATGCCTATACTTTTACCAGCTATGAAAATTAACTGTTTCTCAAATTGCGTTAAGTTTTGATAAGAGCGGTAACTTTTGCCAGATGTGGGCGCCTGCTCCTAATCTGAAAGGTAAACTAATCTGCAAACAATTAACGAATGCCATCCCAGGAGACACCAGAAATGCTTGAATCTTACCGCCAACAGGCTGCTGAAAGAGCCGCCTTGGGAATTCCACCGCTACCATTAGATGCTCAGCAAACGTCTGAACTTTGCCAACTGCTGAAAAATCCCCCAGCCGGAGAAGAAGAAACCCTAGTTGAATTATTGCGCGATCGCGTGCCACCAGGAGTAGACCAAGCAGCCTACGTCAAAGCAGGATTTTTGACCAGCATCGCCAAAGGAGAAATCCACAGTCCCCTCATCACCCCCACATGGGCAGTCTACCTGCTAGGGACAATGATGGGGGGCTACAACGTCCACTCCCTCATCGATTTGCTCAATCCCACCGCCGAAAGCGCCATTCCCGCCACCGCAGCCCGCGCCCTCAGCAAAACCCTGTTAGTATTTGACGCTTTCCACGATGTTTTGGCATTGTCCGATGTCAATCCCTATGCTAAGCAGGTAGTGGATTCTTGGGCAGATGCGGAATGGTTTACCGGCCGTCCTTTGCTGCCAGAAGCCATCACCGTAACAGTGTTTAAAGTGCCGGGAGAGACGAATACCGACGATTTGTCGCCTGCCCCCCAGGCTACCACGCGGCCTGACATTCCCCTGCACGCTTTGGCCATGCTGGAAAGTAAAATGCCCGGTGCTCTGCAAACCATTGCCGAATTGAAGCAAAAAGGTCATCCCGTAGCCTACGTTGGCGATGTTGTCGGTACCGGTTCATCCCGGAAATCAGCGATTAATTCCGTGCTGTGGCACATTGGCAATGATATTCCGTTTGTGCCAAACAAGCGCAGCGGCGGTTATATTCTAGGAAGTGCGATCGCCCCGATTTTCTTCAATACCGCTGAAGATTCTGGTGCTTTGCCCATCGAATGCGACGTCGCCAAAATGGAAACAGGCATGGTAATTACCATCCATCCCTACAAAGGCGAAATCACCAATGAAGCCGGAGAAATCATCTCCACATTCACCCTCAAACCTGACACAATATTAGACGAAGTTCGCGCCGGTGGCCGAATTCCCCTATTAATTGGACGCACCTTAACCGACAAAACCCGCGCCGCTTTAGGACTAGAAATCAGCCCTATTTTCACCCGCCCCACCATCCCAGTAGATACGGGCAAAGGCTTTACCTTAGCACAGAAAATGGTAGGCAAAGCTTGCGGTTTAGTTGGCGTTCGTCCCGGTACATCCTGCGAACCAGTGATGACTACAGTCGGTTCCCAAGACACCACCGGCCCGATGACACGGGACGAATTAAAAGAACTAGCTTGTTTAGGATTTAGCGCCGATTTGGTAATCCAAAGTTTTTGTCACACCGCCGCTTATCCCAAACCAGTTGATGTCAAAACTCACCATGAATTACCCGATTTCATGGCTCAACGAGGAGGAGTAGCTTTGCGTCCGGGAGACGGCATTATTCACTCTTGGCTAAACCGGATGTTATTGCCAGATACAGTAGGAACTGGCGGCGATTCTCACACTCGTTTTCCCTTGGGAATTTCCTTTCCAGCAGGTTCGGGATTGGTAGCATTTGCTGCTGCTTTGGGCGTCATGCCTTTGGATATGCCGGAATCGATTTTAGTGCGGTTCAAAGGTGAATTGCAGCCGGGAGTAACCCTGCGGGATGTTGTGAATGCAATTCCCTATGTGGCCATTCAAAAAGGTATGCTAACCGTCGAAAAACAGAACAAGAAAAACATCTTTTCTGGGCGGATTATGGAGATTGAAGGTTTGCCCGATTTGAAGGTCGAGCAGGCTTTTGAATTGACTGATGCCACGGCCGAGCGTTCTTGTGCTGGATGCACGATTAAACTGAGCGTGGAGACTGTTTCTGAGTACATTCGCTCTAATGTCGCGCTGTTGAAAAATATGATGGCGCGGGGCTATGCAGATGGGCGGACGATGATGCGTCGGGTGGCGAAGATGGAGGAATGGTTGGCAAATCCGGTGTTGCTGGAGGCTGATGCTGATGCTGAATATGTCGAAATCATTGAGATTGATCTGAATGAGATTAAAGAGCCGATTGTGGCTGCTCCCAATGACCCGGATAATGTTAAGTTGTTGAGTGAGGTTGCGGGCGATCGCGTTGACGAAGTATTTGTCGGTTCCTGCATGACAAATATCGGTCACTACCGCGCCACTGCGAAGGTGTTGGAAGGTGCTGGGGAAGTGAAAACCCGCCTGTGGATTTGTCCCCCAACTCGGATGGATGAACAGCAACTGAAAGAAGAAGGTTATTACAGCATTTTTGGAGCCGCTGGAGCTCGTACAGAAATGCCGGGGTGCAGTCTTTGTATGGGAAATCAAGCACGAGTTAAAGATGCGACAACGGTGTTTTCAACTTCTACTCGAAACTTCAACAACCGCATGGGGAAAGACGCACAAGTTTATCTTGGTTCGGCTGAATTAGCGGCAGTGTGTTCGCTGTTGGGTAAAATTCCTACAGTGCAAGAATACATGGAGATTGTGGCGAAGAAGATTAATCCTTTTGCTGATGATTTGTATCGGTATTTGAATTTCGATCAAATTGCTGGTTTTGAGGATGATGGGCGAGTGATTGCTTTGGAAGATATGCCTCGGATTGAGGATATTTTGGGCATTCCCGAAGGTGTTTTGAGCAAGTAAAAAAGTGCGGTGACTGAGCGTAGTC
>DPLL01000357.1 GCA_003542015.1 Microcoleaceae cyanobacterium UBA9251
TGTCCTTTGAGGAACACTTCCTCATAGCTACCAGTGCGCCCGCCGATGATGTCGCGAATGCCGGCAAAGAAATCTCGCAGCGCGTTGGTGCCGTAAACCACCTCAGCAGTTACAATTCCCAAGTAAGATTGAATTTCTGCTCCTTGGATGATATCAGTTGTTGTTACAATCATCAGTTGGCCTCGATCGCGAATATTTTGAGTTAGTCTTGTTCTGTAAATTGACTACATCTCGTCCCTCAGAGATTCCTGGTACATCCTCAGTTGTCTGTTTGGCAAACTGACATTAATTCGCTCTTTCATTTCACACACTCTTTGAAACAAATGGCCGTGTACAAACAAATTCTCTTGGTATTCAGTACGTTGTTGGTGGCGGGACTCGCTGTCACTGCGCCGATCAGGGCACTCTCAGCAGAAACGTCTGTTGAAGTTAGCCCTGAAAATAATGAAAATTTGGATGCTTTGCTGCGAAAAGGACGCGAGTTGGTCGATTTGGGAGACTACGGTAAGGCGATCGCCATTTATGAGCAAGCCGCCCGTTTAGATGCTGAAAACCCGCGCATTTTTTCCGGTATTGGTTATTTAGAAGCGCGTCAGGGAAACTATCAAGCCGCAGTAGAATTTTACCAACAAGCGATCGGTCTCCAACCCAACAATGCTGACTTTCAGTACGCCCTAGGATATGCTATGGCGAATTTGCAAGACTATCGGGCCGCTGCTACCGCCTACCGCCGCGCCGCTCAACTCGATCGCAAAAATGTTAATGCCCTGATCGGTCTTGGCGTGGTACTATTTCAGCAACAAGATTACAGCGGCGCTTTTAAAGCTTACCAACAGGCGATCGCGATCGACCCGAAAAGTTGGCAAGCTTATTCTTCAATGGGTTTAGTATTAATCCAGCAAGGAAACTTTGCTAGTGCAGTTAATCTGCTCCAGCAAGCCGCCAAACTCGCTCCTAAACAAGCCAGCGTACAGTTAAAATTAGGTACTGCTTTACTCCGTAGTGGCAACACTTCTGAAGGGCTAGCAGCTTTTGAAGAAGCTGCTAAACTAGAGCCTCGGAATCCAGAAGTGCAGTTAGAAATCGGCCAACTTCTCAAAGCTCAAAACGACTTCGACGGAGCGCTTGTAGCTTATCAGCGTGCGATTACGGTGCGACCTAATTTAGTCCAAGCACACGCAGCGATCGGGGAAATTCAACTGGAAAAACAAGATTTCTTAGGAGCGATTATCACTTTTCGGCGCGTGATTCAGCTTGACCCTAACAGAGCCGAAGCTTATTATAACTTGGGTACTGCTCTCAAAATGCGCGATCGCACATCCGAAGCAATTCAAGCTTTTCAACAATCCCTCGACACTTACCGTCAGCAAGGTAACAATAATGGTGCCCAAA
Source organism: Microcoleaceae cyanobacterium UBA9251 (assembly GCA_003542015.1). GTDB lineage: Bacteria > Cyanobacteriota > Cyanobacteriia > Cyanobacteriales > Microcoleaceae > Microcoleus. The sequence continues at coordinate 1,393 of DPLL01000357.1, forward strand.
AAGCTGAGGCGGCGCTCAGGGAACTCAAGTAATATCAAGTTTGATAACAGGGTAATTGCTAATTGCTAATGGGTAATTGGTATTTGGTAATTGGTAATATCAAGTCCGATTGAGTTGTTGTCATTCTGAGAGAAGCGAAGAATCTCGCCCGATGCAACGCTTGACTGCGTTGCGCTTGACTCATGACAAGTAAGCGTTTATAGTAAGTGATTTACCGGACATGATCTAATTGCCATTTCCTAATTACATCGTTCCCATACAATAGCTCATCGAGGGCGGGTTTATGTGTTTCTTCAATTACCTCAAATATAGCTGGTAAAACCCGCCCCTACATCTTTGTCTGAATATTTGCTCTTAGGCTCCATCTTTTGTAAGATACTTAAACTACTCCCCCAAGATCAATCTATTTCTCCTGGTAGAGCCTGCTAATTTGTTAACATTTGTAAAATGATCAAAATATCCCATCCCCAGAGCTTCATCTATGCAAACCTATGATGTGATTATCATCGGAGCCGGTCACAACGGACTGGTCTGCGCCTCTTATCTCCTCAAAGCCGGATATACCGTCCTCTTGTTAGAAAAACGTTCTGTTCCCGGCGGCGCCGCAACTACCGAAGCTGTGATTCCCGAATTACCAGAGTTTAAATTCAACCTTTGTGCGATCGACCATGAATTCATCCATTTAGGGCCAGTTGTTGAAGAATTAGAACTGGGAAAATACGGATTAGAATATCTCGAATGCGATCCGGTTGTCTTTTGTCCCCATCCCGACGGCAAGTATTTTTTAGCTCACAAATCACTTGAAAAAACCTGTGCTGAAATTGCCAGATATAGCGAACGAGATGCCAAGAAATATGCCGAATATACCGACTATTGGCAACGCGCTTTAAATGCGATGGTTCCGATGTTTAACGCGCCACCAAAGTCGATTATAGATATTGCCGGAAACTATAATATTGATAAACTCAAAGACTTATTTTCAGTCATCGGTTCCCCAGATAAAACCCTGGACTTTGTACGCACAATGATGACTAGCGCCGAAGAGCTTCTGAATGAGTGGTTTGATGAAGAGTTTCTGAAAGCACCCTTAGCCAGATTGTCCGCAGAACTCGGTGCTCCCCCATCGCAAAAAAC
>DPLL01000154.1 GCA_003542015.1 Microcoleaceae cyanobacterium UBA9251
TTTAGGGGGATCTAGACTCGAATACAAGCGAGATTTATTATGGGCTTAAATCTTAAGTTGACACATTACCAATTCCCCATTCCCTATTACCCATTCCCTATTACCAATTCCCCAATCTCAAATCTAAAATTCAAAATCTAAAATCGAATTATGGATATTGTTGAAAGCGTCAAAATGGCCGTCACAACTTTGATGGGAAACAAACTTCGCAGTAGCTTGACGATGTTAGGAATTATCATCGGTAATGCTTCCGTAATTTCGATGATTGGCATCGGCGAAGGAGCTCAAACATTTATCGAGGGACAAGTTAACTCTCTGGGGTCAAACTTGCTATTTATTATTCCCGGAAGTCCAGAAGCGCAAAGCCGCCCGGTGATTCCGCCCCAGACGTTAGTGTTGGAAGATGCAGATGCGATCGCATCTCAAGTTGCTGCTGTCCAAGAAGTCGCACCAAGTCTCAATGATAGTCAACTCGTTACCTATCGTAACAAAAATGTCTCATCTTCCATTGTCGGAACTACCCCAGAATTTCTGTCAGTCAGAAGCTTTGATGTTGGTCAAGGTCGTTTTTTAAACAAACTCGATTTAGAAAGACAAGAAAATGTAGTAGCTTTAGGTTCAGAAGCAGCAGAACAATTGTTTGGTAATACACCGCCAATTGGTCAATACATCCGCATCAAAAATTCGACTTTTCAAGTGATAGGAGTAATGCAGGCGAAAGGTTCCAGCTTTGGCGACAATCAAGATATGAATGTTTATTTGCCGCTGACAACAATGGCAAATCGCATCGTAGGTAGAACGTCTCCCTACGGTACAAAAGTCACATTTATTTCGGTTTCGATCAAAGATGAAAATATGATGCAAGCCGCTCAATTTCAAATAGAAAACCTGCTCAGGTTGCGTCACAAAATTACTAAGGAGGATGATTTTACTGTCCGAAATCAGAAGGATTTAATGAAGACTTTGGGCAGTATTACTGAGGCTTTGACTTTGATGTTGGCTTTCGTGGCGGCAATTTCGCTGTTTGTCGGCGGCATCGGGATTATGAATATTATGCTGGTTTCTGTTACTGAACGTACTAAGGAAATTGGACTCAGAAAGGCGATCGGAGCATCTGAGCAAGATATCCTAATTCAGTTTATGATTGAATCGGTGATTTTGTCGGCGGCTGGTGGGGCGATCGGCACTGGATTCGGTATCGGTGGCGTGCTTTTGGTGGGTGCTTTCACTCCTCTGCAAGCTAGTGTTTCCCCAGTGGCGATCGCACTTGCAGTCGGCGTTTCCGGCAGCATCGGCTTATTTTTCGGCATTGTACCCGCAAAACAAGCTGCTAAACTAGACCCGATTGTTGCACTCAGAAGTGCTTAAGAAGTCATTAGTCAGTAGTCATTAGTCAGTAGTCATTAGTCAGTAGTCATTAGTCATTGGTTATTTGTTGGTTCCAATGCCCAATGCCCAATGCCCAATGCCCAATGCCCAATGCCCAATGCCCAATGCCCGATGCCCAATTCCCCATTCCCAAATTATGAATTTTATTGAAAGCGTCAAAATGGCCGGTCAAACCCTACTAGCCAACAAAACCCGCAGTAGTTTAACAATGATTGGGATGATTGTCGGCAACGCCTCAGTGATTGCGATGATTGGAGTTGGAGAAGGAGCTCAAAAATTTGTAGCAGGACAAGTTGAATCCCTCGGTACAAATGTATTAATAGTGAGGCCTGGAGTACCTAACGCTAGGCGAAATGCCATCTCAAATGCGCCTCAAACTCTCGTACTACCAGATGCAAAGGCGATCGCAACTCAAGTCCCCTCCGTTCAAGGTGTCTCAGCAGAACTTAACAGTTCAGAAATAGTTCGCTACAGCAACAAAAATGTTTCTGCTCTCATTTTTGGCACTATTCCAGAATTTCTCCAAGTTAGAAGCTTTGAAATGGCTAAAGGGCGGTTTTTGACAGATATTGATGTCAAACAAAGTAACCAAGTTGTGGTTCTCGGTTCAGAATTAGCCGAGAAACTTTTTGGCAATACAAATCCCTTGGGCGAACAGATACGGATTAAAAATGTCAGTCTTAAAGTAATTGGAGTATTGGCACCGAAAGGCACATCTTTTGGTACGAATTATGACAATTCTGCCGCAGTGCCGATCGCCACAATGGCCAACCGGATTGTCGGGCGGACATCTCCCTACGGTTTAGCTGTCACCTCGCTGTTTATTTCTATTAAAGATGAATCGCAAATGGAGGCGGCTCAATTTCAGGTAGAAAACCTGCTGAGATTGCGACACAAAATTACCACAGAAGATGACTTTACTGTTAGAAATCAGAAAGATTTAATGGCAAGAATGGGTGCAATTTCCGGCGCTCTGACTATTATGTTAACTGCTGTTGCTAGCATTTCTTTGTTAGTAGGTGGAATTGGCATTATGAATATTATGCTCGTTTCCGTCAGCGAACGTACTCAGGAAATTGGGCTCAGAAAGGCGATCGGAGCATCCCAACAAGATATCCTGTTTCAATTTATTGTCGAAGCTGTGATTTTATCCGCCGCCGGCGGCTTAGTCGGCACTTGCGTAGGTGTCAGTGGTATTTTGCTCCTAGGTAATTTCACGCCCCTGCAAGCCGGAATATCACCAGTGGCGATCGCCCTTGCAGTCAGTGTATCCGGTGGCGTCGGCCTCTTCTTCGGCGTTATACCCGCCCGCCAAGCCGCCAAACTCGACCCGATCGCAGCCTTGAGAAGTGCTTAATAAATATTTACTTATTTATTCACACAATACGCTCCTTTTATGCTTATCAAAAACATACAGCAATAAATGTCGCAAAGCCGGGGGAGTTTATCTACCACTGGAAGACTTACGTCTCGCGTTAGAAGAAGCTTACCCTCAAGCGATTAATGAGGCTTCTTTGGAAGTTGAAGAAGGCCGTTATGATGCGAAGGAATTAGAAACTTTAGTCAATGAAGAAGAGGTTATTAATCGTGCTTTTTCTTTAATATCAATATAAAGAAACCGTGTTTTTTTTGATGTTTTGGAACGCGCTAAAACGCGATCATTTTTTTTTGAAACCGCAGATAAACGCAGATATAAGTCGGATAGGTGTGGTTAATGTTTTGGCAATGACAATTTATCTACTCCTCTTATGCTAAAATGAACTCAGCCTTAACTAGATAGTTCCTAAAGGCGCGATCCTTTGGGGTTTGCAGTAAAATAAATCAATCAAGGAGTTTAGTCACAATGCTTTACTCATTAGAGGAATGAAAAACTATGACTGCCTTAGCTCAAGAGATTCTTAATACTTTTGATAGGTTGGCTGACGCAGAGCAACTTGAGATTGCGCTAGAAATCTTGAGGCGGCTTGTCCATTTTGACTTTCCACCATTGACAGATAAAGACTTTATCTTAAATGCTGAAGAGTTATTCTTAGCATTAGATCAACAAGAAATTGATTATGAATAGTCCTGATCGTGGCGAAGTCTGGCTTGTCGATCTGGGCTATGTGGCAAAAGTTAGACCATGCTTAGTGGTTAGTATCCGGGATCTCAACCAGGATCGAGCGTTAGCGACTCTAATACCTCATACCACAAGCCCAAGAGGTTCACGCTTTGAGGTAGATGTCAAAGCCAGATTCCTGAAGCCCGGAGTGTTCGATGTTCAGAATATCATCACAATTCCTCACGCGAAGCTAGTGAGGAAACTGGGCGAATTAAACTCAGAGCAGTTAGCACAAGTCGAAGAGGCTTTGCTTTTCTGGTTAGGATTTGAGGATATGGATTCTGGCGAAGATCCCTTGATGACGTAAAGGGTGATAAGTGCTACGCGAGGCTGCGCGATCGCGTTTGGGTGCATGAGGGGTGTGGCTTATCGCGTTAAAGAAACCGGGTTTTTTACCGAATCTTTGGGTGTTGACATACTCCCCGGCGTGAACGCGCGGGGATTCTTGACACTTCACGGAGATGTGCCACAAGTGGTCTTACCTTCTCTCTGTGTCCATTTAGAGTCGTGGCAATGCCCTATCCCGACTTTGTTTATATTCTTCGCTGCATTCTCATCGCGATCGTGTTCGATGCCGCAATTCAAGCATTGAACCGAGCGGATTTTTAAATCCAATTTTCCCCATCTAAAACCACAATTTGAACAGATTTGACTTGTTGGTTCCCAGCGACTAATTACCCTAAACTCTCTGCCAAACTTTTCAGACTTAGCCTCGCATAAAGTCCTAAACTCGTACCATCCCTGTTGGCTAATCGCCCTGGCAAGTTTCCGATTTTTGACCAGGCCCGACACATTCAAATCTTCCAAAATAATAGTTTGATTCTCACTAACAACTTTGGTCGATAGTTTGTGCAGAAAGTCTTTACGAGTATCCCCAATTTGATTGTACAGTTTCGCAATCTGAATGCGAGTTTTGTTTCGGCGCTTTGAGTCTTTGGGCTGCCTTGCTAACTTGCGTTGCAGTCTGCGAATTTTTCGGTCTAACTGTTTGTAGCTTGGACTTTTAGCTGATCTTCCGTCGCTCATCACTGCAAAGGTTTTAATACCCAGATCGATGCCGATGCTGTGGTTTTTAGCTTCGACAATATCGGAATTAATCTCTACAACAAAGCTCAGGAAATAACGGTTGGCGCAGTCTTTGATTGCTGCGGGTGAGCTAGGGTTTGATGGCAGTTGTCTCGACCAGATAGGACTAACATTTCCGATTTTTGCCAGATAGACGGACTCACCTTTGATAGAAAAACCCGATTTGACAAAAGTTGCAGATTGACTGTTAGTCTTTTTTTTGAACCTGGGTTGACCGACTTTTTTGCCTTTTCTTTTCCCTTTTAGAGAGTCAAAATAGTTTTTGTAAGCAACATCTAATTGTTTGAGGGATTGCTGTAATGGCACGGATGATACATCGTTTAACCAGGCTCTCTCTTCTGTCTTTTTAGATAGAGTTAGAGATTTGGATAGAGTATTGTAGCCGGGATAGTTGCCTGACTTGCTTTGAGTTAAGGCATCATTCCAAACAACTCTCACGCAACCAAACAACTGCGCTAAACTTTGGCGTTGTTGAGTGGTAGGATAGAATCTGTATTGGAATCTTGCTTTCATTGTTTGTCCTTTGTTTTACTATTCCATTCTAACAGGCTCGGTAAAATCTACCAAAGAATTAAAGCCGTCCTTAAGGACGGGGTTTTCAACCCAATTT
>DPLL01000147.1 GCA_003542015.1 Microcoleaceae cyanobacterium UBA9251
AGTTGCGGGACAGTGTTGGATTTGCACCGAACTTTCCCCGTTACCTCTGGTGGCTGCTCCTCACCAGAACCGATTTCGTATTCAGACAGTACCACACTTTGTGTTTCTGCATTCACATTCCCTGGAAGGTTGCACAAAAGATACACAACTTAATACAGCACTTTTCAGGTCAGCAGAGGTAGGGACACGGCAGTGCCGTNNTTCATAAACGTGGAATCTGCTGTATTTACGGTGACTCTGCCGGATTTCGAGCCCTCCGACTGATGAAATTACCCTAAATTTGTGAGATTATGAAAAGAATATGAAAAAAACTTGAACAGTAAAACAAATGACTCACTCAGAGAACAGACCCAGCCTTCCAGAGGTTCACCGCAGCATCCCCGTTCCCAACAGCAAAGGTTTCTGGCGTAAAATGCTGGCCTACGCAGGGCCTGGATATTTGGTTTCAGTCGGTTACATGGACCCCGGAAACTGGGCGACTGACTTAGCGGGGGGAGCCAAGTTTGGCTATGCGCTATTAAGTGTGATTTTACTATCTAATTTGATGGCAATTTTGCTGCAATCACTCTGCGTGCGTTTGGGAGTGGCAACGGGACGAGATTTGGCACAAGCTTGTCGAGATTATTTTAGTCCAAAAGTCAGTTTTTTTCTGTGGATTCTTTGTGAAATTGCGATTTCTGCTTGCGATTTAGCTGAACTTGTGGGAAGTGCGATCGGACTGCAATTGCTATTTGGAATTCCCTTAGTTTGGGGAGTGTGCATCACTGCGCTAGATGTGATAATGGTGTTATTTTTACAAGGGAAAGGCTTTCGTTATATCGAAGCTTTGGTAATTACGATTATTGCAATTATTGGCTGTTGTTTTATTGCCGAGATGATCTTTGCCAAACCGGATGCTGGAGCAGTTTTACTCGGTTATGTTCCGAAGCTAGAGATTTTGCAAAATCAGGGAATGCTTTATATTGCGGTTGGTATTTTAGGGGCAACTGTGATGCCGCACAATCTTTACTTGCATTCGTCGATCGTCCAAACTAGGGCGTGGCAAGAAACTGCTGATAAAAAATGGGAAGCAATTAAATTTGGCACGATTGATTCTACCGTAGCGCTGTCAATAGCTTTGTTTATTAATTCAGCTATTCTGATTTTGTCTGCTGCGAGCTTTCACTTTTCCGGCTATCAAGAAGTAGCAGAAATTCAAGATGCTTACAAACTGCTTTCTCCGGTACTGGGGGTGGGTTCTGCTAGTGCAATTTTTGCCTTTGCTTTATTGGCTTCGGGGCAGAATTCAACCTTGACTGCAACTTTAGCAGGACAGATTGTGATGGAAGGGTTTTTGAATTTTCGGCTGCGGCCTTGGTTGCGGCGCTTGCTGACTCGACTGGTGGCAATTGTACCGGCTTTGATAACAATAATCTTGTTTGGGGAACACAGTACAACTAATTTACTGGTTTTCAGTCAAGTTATTCTCAGTTTACAATTATCTTTTGCAGTAATTCCCTTAGTTATGTTTACCTCGAACCGCCGCTTAATGGGTGAGTTTGTGAATCCATTTTGGCTGAAAGCGGTAGCTTGGTTAGTGGCTAGTATTATAGTGGGATTAAATGGTTGGCTGCTATTGCAAACTATTTTCTAGCAATTGGTAATTTCGGCAACACGGCAACGGAGGACACGGCATTGCCGTTTCCCTACCCGAAAATAATCAATCTTCCTCAAAAACAAAACCCGCCGACGCGGGTTTGATCTTAAAGCTAATTGTGAATGACTGCCAATTCCAACTATTTATTAGGAGCAGGAAGCTCATTAGCAGCAACGGGACGAGCCGAGTCAGCGGTAGTTTTCAAAAGTGCGATCGCCCGCGCGTAACAAGGATCATCCTTAGTAGCAACCAAAGTCGGTTTGTTGGCTAATTTCAGCTTTTGTGCGTCACTGATTTCCACTTTGACATCGGGAGTAACGCCCTTGTGGCTGATATCCGTACCGTTAGGAGTGTAGTAATGAGCGATCGTCACTGCTAACCCCGAACCATCAGACAAAGAATGTACCGATTGTACTAAAGCTTTGCCAAAAGTTTGACCGCCCATCACAGTAGCGCGCTTGTTGTCCTTAAGAGCACCAGCCAAAATCTCGCTGGCGCTGGCGGAATTGTCGTCTACAAGCACCACCACAGGCTTGTCAGTAATAGCAGTGCGATTTGCCCGCATTTCCTGAGAATCGCCCGCGCGATCGACTGTACGGACGATCGCCCCCGTATCCATCCACATCCGCGCGATATCAATGCTGACTCGCAGCAGCCCGCCTGGATTGCCGCGCAAATCCAACACAAAAGCATCGGCTTTCTGAGCCGAGAGCTTTTTAATCGCCGCCTGCATTTGTTCCCCTGCGTGGGCGCTAAACTCTTGCAAACGGATATAACCGACTTGCTTACCAGCTTCATTCTTGAGGCTATAGCGAACTGCTGCTACCTCAATTCTTGCCCTAGTCAGGGTGAGATCAAACTCACTTTTGCCAGGCCGAGCAATCCGCAGAGTGACTTTCGTACCTTCAGCGCCGCGAATTATTTGAGCAGCATCGGAGACAGTCATACCTGTGGTAGGTTTGCCATCAATCACCAAAATGCGATCGCCCGCTTGAATCCCAGCCTTGAGAGCCGGGGAATTTTCCATCGGCTCAACCACCGTAATCGCCTGAGTTTTCTCATCCGCTTCCAGCCTCATGCCCACCCCTGTCAGTTCCCCAGAGGTTTGATTGGTGAGCGCTTCGTACTGCTTCGGGTCCATGAAGCGGGTGTAGGGGTCGTTTAACTTCTCCAAGGCCTTGCGGAGAGCGACATAGGCTGCTTCGCGAGAGGTATAATTTTTGTTCAGCAAGTCTTGGCGGGTCACTTGCCAGTCAGTCTTGTTAAAACTGCCATCAACATACTCTCGGTTCACAATTTGCCAAGCTTCGTCTAAAACAGCTTTGGGGCTATCTTGAAGCTCAGCGCGGACTGATTGACTCAGGCCGGGTACAAGCAAAGATATAGAAGCAGTTGTGGCGATCGCCCCACCGAACAGGGCTGCCTGTAACTTAGAAAAGCGTCTGCGGGCTAGATTCATAGGAAATTGGCTCAATTCTCTTTGAAATTGTTGATTTGAGATTTTAGACTGTTAGAAAACCACTACTTAAACTATGCGATGGAGGCTACACGATCCTTTTGTATAGTTTAACGGCTTTTATAGTCGATCGCCAATCACCACTTTATTTTATTGAATTTTACGCTGACCGAGTAATCCGATAAACTTAATTAAAATCGTAGATTTAAAAGTGCCGTGCCAACTAAAGTCGAACAATTTTCGCAAAATTGGTTGAGTCTGCTCGTCAGTGGAGTTATTGCCACAGCAGCCTTAGCAGGGGTCGTTACCATACAGTCTAATAGACAATTGGGCGGAATTCCTGCGATGGGAACTGAGGGGTCAAAGCCCGCACCCGCCATCTCTGCCGCCAGTTTCAAACAATCCGAACAACAAGAAGCGCTGCGACTAAAAATGCTCAAAGCTCTCCCTACTTTTGGATTTGACAATTTAGTTGCAGATTGGACATTTCTCAAATTTTTGCAATATTTTGGCGACGACGAAGCGCGAGACATCACAGGTTACGGTTTGAGTCCTGATTATTTTGACATCATCACACGACGGGACCCGCGGCGAGTGGAAATTTATCCGTTTCTGTCAGTTGCTATTTCTTTTTACCAAGCAAAACCAGAAATTGCCGTGCAGTTAATGGAACGCGGTACTAACGCCCTTTCGGCACAAATTGACCCGCAAGCGTGGACAGTGTGGCGAAATAAAGGCCTGGACGAATTGCTGCTGCTGGGGGACATTCCTGAGTCAATTCGATCGCACGAAATGGCTGCTGACTGGGTAGAAAAAACCCCGTCAGGGAAGCAATTAGCGCCGATTTTTCGCAATACTGCGGAGTTTTTGCGTCGAGATCCCGATAGCGTCCAGGTGAGGTTTATGTCTTGGAGCTCAGTTTATGCTCAAACAAAGGACAAAGTTGTGCGTTCAAGGGCGAGAAAAGCTCTTGTCAAGTTGGGAGCTCAGGTGCGAAAGGATAAGGATGGAAAGGAGAGTTTTATGTTGCCGGCCCAAAAGTAGTGGATTGTTGACAGTTGACTGTTGATTAGACATCTCCTGAAAAGCAAGTCTTGAACAGGCAGGATGCCTGTTCCACAATAGTTATTGGAGAGGTCTATTGTACTTATTCAATCGAAAATCCAAAATCTAAAATCTAAAATCTGCCTGGGTTAGTTCCCGCCACTCACCGGGATTGAGGCCATCGAGACGCAAATGTCCGATCGCACATCTGACCAGGCGCAACGTCGGAAAACCTACTGCTGCGGTCATTCTACGGACTTGGCGGTTACGGCCTTCAGTCAGGGTCATTTCCAGCCAGGCTGTCGGTATGTGTTTGCGAAATCGAATCGGCGGTTCCCGTGGCGACAATAGCGGTTCTGTGGATAATAATTGCACTTTTGCCGAGCGAGTCCGATAATCTTGAATAGTGACACCAGCCTGCAAAGCTGCGATCGCACCAGCATCAGGAATCCCTTCAACCTGCACCCAATAAGTACGGGGATGAGCAAATTTCGGGTCACTGAGTCGGTGCTGCATTAGTCCATCATCAGTTAACAGCAAAAGGCCTTCACTATCGCGATCGAGCCTACCCACCGCATAAACGTCAGGAATCAGAATATAATCTTTAAGAGTTCTGCGTTGAGTTTCCCCTGAATTACGATCAGTGAATTGAGTCAAAACATCGTAAGGCTTGTAAAATAGAATGTAACGATAAGGCATGAGCAATTAACGATTAAAAATGTACCAACAGTGTGAACAGAAACAACATAACACCCCAAACAAACCACATTCTCCCTATCCTTTCTCCCTTCTCCGCGCCCTCTGCGCCCTCTGCGGNNAAAAAGAAATCTGATTAACCAACGATTCAAACCAGCTATAAAATCTTCAGCCTTTAAGAACCTCACAAATCTCAACCACCCAATTTTACCATGCCCGAAGCCACACACCGCGTTTGCATCGTCTTAGGAACACGCCCAGAAGCAATTAAACTAGCCCCAGTAATTCAACAGTTCAAAAGTTCGCCAGTTTTTGACACCCAAGTAATATTAACAGGCCAGCACCGAGAAATGGTCGAGCAAGTCATGGGAATGTTCGATCTAAAAGCCGATCGCGATTTAGCCATTATGCAGCACCAGCAAACATTGACAGATATTACCTGTCGGAGTTTGCAAGGTTTAGAAGATTTGTTCAAAGAATTACAGCCAAAAATAGTCTTAGTACAAGGCGACACAACCACAGCTTTTGCCGCTGCTTTGGCAGCATTTTACCAGAAAATACCCGTAGGTCACGTAGAAGCCGGTTTGCGGACGGACGACCTGTTCAATCCCTATCCAGAAGAGGCTAACCGCAGGTTGATATCTCAGCTCACAAGGCTGCATTTTGCCCCTACAGCGCTGGCTGCGGCGAATTTGGTGCGATCGGGAGTTTTGGGAGAAATTCACCGTACAGGCAACACAGTAATTGATGCTTTGCTGGGAGTAGCCAAACGCGAACCTGAATGCAAGATTCCCAATTTTGATTGGAGCAAATATCGCACTATCTTAGCAACAGTTCACCGCCGGGAAAATTGGGGAGAACCGTTACAAGGAATTGCTCAGGCATTTCTCGAAATTTTAGATAAATTTCCCGATACAGCTTTACTGCTACCCCTGCACCGAAATCCCACTGTTCGAGAACCTTTGCAAGCTATTTTGGGTGAGCATCCGAGAGTATTTTTAACTGAACCTTTGGATTACGCAGAATTGGTAGGAGCGATTCAGAGATGCTATTTAATTCTCACAGATTCCGGCGGCTTGCAAGAGGAAGCACCTAGTTTGGGCAAGCCAGTTTTAGTATTACGAGAAACGACAGAAAGACCCGAAGCAATTTCCGCCGGTACTGCTAAACTTGTGGGTACTAATTCTGATATAATCGCGACAGCAGCGGCAGAGTTGCTGAGCAATTCCGATGCTTACAACGCAATGTCAATGGCAATTAATCCCTTTGGGGACGGTTTGGCGGCGGCACGGATTTTGAAAATTGTTGAAGAGTATTTGAGTTAGACACTCCTGGACGCACAAACTCTATTTGTAGGGTGCGCCCATAAGCACCTTACCAACCACAAATAGTGTAAAAATTGCAGCGCGTCAGTCCTAATTTAGATATTTTAAGGAGTAGGAACTTGGGGCTGAAAGTTGCGACTACCTTGATAACCAGATAAAATCGCAAGTTTTTCCAAAGATTGCGTGCCCGTATAGTATTTTCCCCGGATTTCCCAACTTGGATAAGCTTTGATATTTGCGGCTTTGCACAAATCGGGCTGAGCATCTTTACCTCTCGGATCGCACTCAATGTAAGTAAGTACAGTCAATGCTTGTTTGCCAAAAAGTTCTTGTTGCGTGTGACAGTGAGGACACCAGTAAGCACCATACATTTTAGCTTTGATTCTCTGCAAATGGGCTGCTAAAGCTATTTGCTGCGGGCCTGATTCGGTAGTGATCTCTGGGCCTTCTTGTTCGATCGCAGGTGACGGGAAAGACGAAGGAGAAGGGGAAGAGGGAGATGGGGGAGTTTGTGCTAAATTTTGAGTGGATTTGTCGCTGAGACTGAACTGTACAATTCCTCCCTTGGCTTTGGTACTGACGAAAATCCCGAAAGTTAGGATAATACCGATCGAACATAAGTTGAATTTGCTGAGTCTTATCTTAGATTTCATGTTGGATTTGCTAGGATTTTACCAGTTTGAGCGATCGCCTCTACAACATTGTGTACCACAAAGATGTTAGCTGTGGCTACTTTTTTCAATAAAGTTTACTTTCGGCGTTGTGATTAGGAAAGCGATCGCCCTCACAAACAATCACCATTCAGCTAGAACTTCCGGGTATTCTTCAGCAATTTTTCTGGCTATTTCTTGCACTTTTAAAAATCCTGTCCGTCTCCAAAAAGAGCGAATAGTTGGTTCCTTGATATTCAACTGTCGGGCGATGGTGGA
>DPLL01000348.1 GCA_003542015.1 Microcoleaceae cyanobacterium UBA9251
AGCCGCTGGCTATCACTTTAAATTGCTCAGCTTTTGGATAGCATTTGGTGAGTGAATCTGTATGAAATATTTCTTTGTTCATGTGATTTTGCACCCACTCAGTTAAGGATTTGAGTGCTGATCTCTGAGGTGTTTTACCTACTTGATAGCATTCTTCTCCAAATACTATTGCCGCTCCAGACGCATTGACTGCTTCCAGCAAATTATGCTGGCACTTAACTAACACTTCTGACAAGTTTTCTGAGGTGGATATGTCTTCCAAAATCTGGGTTTGAATCGATTTTAAATGTAGTTTGTAATCCGAGTCTTCGTTGCCTTCTTTTGATTGCAGTTCTAAGGACATTACTTGCCCAATAAATTCGCAAGCCGCGCGCAGTTCACAGTTGAGATATTTTGGGGTGTAGTGGTGACAAGCAATCAATCCCCACAGTTTTTGATCTTTGATTAATGATATTGACATAGAAGCTACAACGCCCATATTTACCAGGTATTCTCTGTGCATGGGAGAAACGCTTCTCAAAACGCTGAAGCTCAAATCAATAGGTTCGTTAGTAACAGGATTGTTGCCGGGAAGCAGCGGAACTGGTTTGTAGTTAATATCTGGGATCAACCTCAGCCAATTTAACTCATAAAGTTTTCTGGCTTGTTTGGGAACATCTGAGCTGGGGTAGTTTAATCCTAAGAAAGGACTCAGATTTTTTACTTTGTCTTCAGCAATCACAGCTCCGTTGCCTTCTGGATCGAATTGATATACCATCACTCTGTCAAATCCGGTGAGTTTTCGGATTTCTTCTACAGTCATTTGACAGAGGTTTTTGAGGTTGTTTGCGCTTTGGATTTTGGCGACTGTGCTCCTGACTGAATGATAAAAGCTAAAAACCGAAAGATTTTCTGTTGTGGTTGCCAATTCTAACTCAATAATCAAGACTCCTTCCCACCTATGGAGTATACAGTCAAAGTCTAAAGATTTGCCGGCTTTTTCTAGCGACCATTTAATGGGATTAACGGTTTTTAAGTTTTCATTCAGCAGACAATATTTGAGCTTTTCGAGCAGAACTTCATCGAATAATAAGCTCACATCTTGACCGATCGCACTTTCTGGCTCGACTCCCAATAAATCTAAGGCATTTTGGCTGATTCCCAGTATTTCTAGCTGAGGTTCTTGTATAACAAGTAGCACCCCCTGTGGCTGAATGTGACCCGATTTGTGAATAGGTTCTCTGTCGCAGTTGGTCAAATCAACTTCTGGGAGTGCTGTGATGGTGATTGGCATATCCATTTTTTCTATTTTTTGCGCTTTGTGAAATTTGGAGAGGTTGCGATCGATTTTCGATGCAATCTCAAATCGGCTTTTCCATAATTTAATCTTGTGCGATCGGGTGCATGACGGCTACATCCTCTCACTCCCGCCAGTCATCAATCAGCAAGAGAGTCAGTGAGTCAAAAATGAGTGACTCGCCAATCAACTTACAGTCGTTTTGCTGCTTGAGAGCACCAGATTTTTGGACATTTCAATGGGCTGGGTTATGCTTTTTTATTAAGTTCCCATCATAATTATTACAGAAATTGTTCCAATGCTCCAACTAATTTAAATATTTTTAACAAAAATTAAAATTAGTTGGTGAAAGTTTGCCAGCAGGAAGAAGGGGAGGAAAATGTGTCTTGGGGGCGACCTGCTTGCTTCCATATTAAGTTAAGGTGATAGTGACATGATCTAAAAGTCAAGTCAAGTTAAGCTTTCTAAGTATATTCAACAGGCGTGACAATTAGACTGATGCTCGACTTCAATACAATTACTGAGTTTTCCCATACCTACTGCATTGCTATTTGCACATTTTTGGTGCCAGCCAACTTGCTGACAACTTTGCAGACAGGGATTTTGACAGGACTAAACCGACCTCGAAGGCAAGTCTGGGCGTCTGTGGTGGTTGCCAGCCTCTGCGCTACAGCAATGATATTTCACGTTTTTACCTGGTTCGCAATTGGGGTAGTAATGCTTCCAACATACATCTTGCTATTAATGGCAATCACTTGTCTGGCGATCAATGTCTGGGCGATCGGGCATCCATCGAGCATGGTGCAATTAATCGGGGTTGCGGTATCAGCTTTGAAAAGAGGTTTAGGGGTTTTTAGAAGGAAGAAGTCATCCGATTTTAGATTTTAGATTTTAGATTGAAGATTGATTTTATTCCTTCTTCCTTCTTCCTTCTTCCTTCTTCCTTCTGCTGGTTATTCTGATTCGCGATCGCGACATTCTTCTGCTTCCGGGCCACTGGGATGTATTGTGCAGTTGAGCAGGTAGCCGCCGTCTCTTCGACCGTAGTAGTAGCGACATCCGTTGCAAATTGCGGGGCGTTCGATCGCATTTTTGTAAGAGGGATACTCTGTACTCGAAAACAGCGAAAAGTCTCGCTGCGTATGAACAATGCCGATGACAGCGCCTGAGAGTTCGACGGCGAGGCGGATACTTTCGATCCTGGTGTAAGGGGGCAGATAAATGTCAATAGCCAGGCGAATATCCGGGCTTTCCTGTTGGTGGCGGGTAATGGTGCCTCCGAGCAAACCAACCTGTTCGGGAAGGCTGCGCGAAAATCCGCTCAGGGAGTTGCAGTAACCACAGAAAACGTGAATGTGTTCGCCGGTGGTAGCCCTGACAATCAGGCGAGTCGGAATTAGCACTCTCAAGTAAGCGTCGAGTTCGTCAAAAACTGGTTCGGCGAGGGACAGTATTTGGTTTGCATCGTCGTGGTTGAGTCCAAAACTCTGGGAAACCTTGCACAGGAGGGTGGCTTCGGTATCAAAAATTTGCAGTAACAGCGATTGTAGCCTGGTATCAACGGCGATCGGACATTCTCTGAGTAGTTTTAAATATTCCTCGAAGCGATGGGCAATTCGCTGAATGCTGCTAAATCCGAGCATAGCTGCTCCGCCTTTAATCGAGTGCGAGGCTCGGATGAGCTCGTTCAGCGTTTGGGGAGATTCCACGGTGTTTTGCAGATTCTGCAAACCTTCTTGGATGCTTTGCAGGTGTTCTGTGGCTTCTTCGAGAAAGTAACCGATGATGCGTTGTAGTTGTTCTGGTAGCATAATTTATTCTCCGAAAGGCACCCGAAGAGGGAAGAAGAAAGAAGGAAAAGGGAAGAGGGAAGAGGGAAGAGGGTATTTGTCAGAAGGCTGACATTTTATACTTTTGAGTCGATTTTTAACAGATGAGTTATTTCTGTTTTCGCCGCTTAGTCTGTTCTATCCTGCCGATCGTAGGCCTTGGTCAGAAGGCCTTGGTCAGAAGGCTGATCTTTTATACTTTTGAGTCGATTTTTGAGGGTGATTTTTTGGTGCCGCAAGTGGCGATCGCAACTCCCAATAGTAACACCACAGCACCTGCAATTACCGTCGGCGCTGGTACTTCCCGAAACAGCAAATAAGCTAAACAACTGGCGCCGACTGGTTCAAATAAGATAGCAAGAGTTACGAGAGTTGGGGAGATTTGGGCCACAGCCCAGTTCAAAACTCTGTGCCCGATTAGTTGAGGCACGATCGCCGTTAACAAAATGTCAAAATATACAATGTGTAGATAGCCTGTATAGCTGGTGTTGAAAGCGAGGGGCAGAGGTAGCAGGACGATCGCGGCGACAGTGTAGGCGATCGCAATATAGCCACCAATGCCCAACCCCCGCCGAGTTACGCTTCCCTACCCAACAGCAAATACAGCGAAACAGCCCAGGAACCCGCCAGGGCTAGGAAGTCGCCCAGCAGTTGGCTGTTGCCGACATTGGTGTCGCCCGCACTAGAGGCGGCGATCGTCATTCCTCCCAGCAGCGCTACTACAATGCCGATTGCCGACACTTTGCTGAGTTTTTCGCCCTTCCAGAACCAAGATAACAACGCTACCCAGACGGGGTTTGTGGTGACTAGAGCTGTCGAAGCTGCGATCGAAGTATAAGAAAGTGAGGTAATCCAGAGAGCAAAGTGCGGGGCGAGGCACAAACCAGCAGCGCTTGCATAGAGCCAAGCTCCCGGTTGCAAAGTCTGCCGCAGCAGTTTCGGCCAGGCGGGAAGTATAATTATTGCGGACGTGAGGCGAGAGGCTGCCAGTACCAAACTGAAACCGATGCCGCTGGTGCCGGCCGAAATGTTTGCCAGCCGAATTAAGATTGAGGCAGTTGAGACGGCTAAAACACCGATAATTAAGATGATGGCCATTAGCCAATTCGGCATTTTTTGGGGGAAATTCATTTTTGGGGTAATTGGTAATGGGTAATTGGTAATCGGTCATCGGTAATTGGGAATAGACAATTGGAAATAAGCAATTGAAAGTATAAAATTTTACCCAATTAATTTTATACTTATAGTTAAAATAGAAATGATATCACTACTCATAAATTACAAGGATCTATGGCTCCTACAGTTTTGATCACAGGCGCTTCTCAAGGAAGTGGCAAAGCAACGGCACTTTTATTTGCTCGTTCAGGTTACGATGTAGTGATGACAGCTCGCCAGCCAGAAAGATTGGCAGCCGCAGCAGAAAGCGTGCAACGTGAAGGCAATTCGGTGTTAGCTATTCCTGCGGATGTTGGCGATGTTCAACAAGTGCGATCGCTCGTTGAAAAAGCNNAAAAACTGGTACAATCGTTAATGTCGGTTCCATTGGCGGCAAAATGCCTTTGCCTCAAATGACTGCTTATTGCGCTAGCAAATATGCGGTAACGGGTTTAACTGAAACTTTGCGGTTGGAATTAGCACCTCAAGGCATTCACGTTTGCGCCGTGCATCCGGGCGTGATTAACAGTGATTTTTTAGAAAGAGCTCAATTTCGCGATCGAAACGAACCAGCAGTCGAATTGCGTCGCCAGCAAATGAGCGAAATGCTGAAATCTAATTGGGTAAGTCAGCCAGAAGATATTGCCAAAGCTATCTGGGATGCTGTTAAAAATAAGCGTTCTGATGTCACCGTCGGCCCAGCCTTTTTAGCAGCGGAAGCTTATCGCTTATTCCCCGGTTTGATGCAGTGGGCAATGCAGCAGAGGTAATTGGGAATTGGGAATTGGGAATTGGTAATTGGGAATAGACAGATAAATTGTAGGGGCGGGTTACCAGAAGATCTGTCAGTAACTAAAGAAAATGGTCAAACCGCCCCGGAATGAATTAACATTCACTGTAGCAATCGACAAACCAATAAAACTCAACCATGCAAATTCAAGCACTAGCAGTTAAGAAAAAAGGCGGAATACTTGAAGATTACAGCTTCGAGGTCGAATCGCCAAAAGTACACGAGTGCCTGATCAAAGTTTTAACTTGTGGCATTTGTCACTCCGACTTACACATGATTGACAACGATTGGGGTCAATCGAAATATCCCCTAGTTCCCGGCCACGAAGTCATCGGAGAAGTGGCGGAAATAGGGCCGCAAGTGACTCATTTAAAAGTGGGCGATCGCGTCGGTGTCGGCTGGCAAAGGTCATCTTGTTTGCAGTGTCGCGATTGCTTGCGCGGCAACGAAAATCTCTGCGATAACAACCAAGGATTAATTGTCACAGGGCCTGGTGGTTTGGCCAACTATTTAATGGTAGATTCCCGCTTTGCTTTTCCTATTCCCAAAGGCATAGATTCCAAAGCAGCAGGGCCGCTGCTGTGCGGCGGAATTACTGTTTACGCCGGTTTGCGGAATGCCGGCATGAGTTCGGGTCAAGAAATCGGCATTCTCGGCATCGGTGGTTTGGGACACATGGCCGTGCAATTTGCTAAAAAATTGGGCAACCGCGTCACAGTTTTTACCACCTCCGCAGACAAAGCAGAATTTGCTGCGAAGATGGGGGCGGACGAAGCTATTGTAGTAGGAAAAGGCGAAATTCCTCCATCGCCCAGCAGCAAATTAAATATCTTGCTGAGCACAGTTCCTGCTGCTTTAGATTGGGTTCCATACATTGATTTTCTCGATTCTGACGGTACCCTTGCTTTTGTGGGAGTTCCCGACGCACCTTTGAGTATTCCGTTATTTCCGCTGCTGATGAAGCGTCGCCGAATTGTGGCTTCGCCGATCGGCGGTCGCGCTATGATTAATGAAATGCTGTCAATTGCAGAAAAGTTTGGGATTGAGCCGATTGTGGAAGTTTTCCCGATCGCCCAAGCGAACGAAGCAATGCAGAAAGTGCGCGACAATCAAGTACGCTACCGAGCAGTTTTAACTGTCAGTTAAAACTCACATCTTCCACCCATAACAAAAACCTGTAGGGGCGGGTTAACCAACAGCTTGAAACAGTGCAGAAAGGTTAAATAAACCCGCCCCCACCCCGCGCGAGAGTCCTTTAGCTAATTTAGTCCTGGACGCATAAATANNTTAATAAAACGGCCAGTTAAATCGGCCGGAGTGACATTCAACACAGTACCCAATAAAGCATTCGTAACACCGAATCTAATATTAGTAGCTTCAACACGGCCATTACCATCTGGATCGAGGTCTCGCTGCGAGATGCCGCCCTTGGCTAATAAGCTAGTTCCATTGGTTATAGTTGCAGTATCTATCAGCAAAAGTCTGGGGTCGTTCAGGCTATAATTTACCTGTTCAAAGGAGATATTGCTGCTAGTAAATGCTACACTAATGCCCAGGGAATCGTTAGATTTATCAAAATCAACAATCACCGCATCAGGAATTTCAAAGCCAATGATTTTTTCTCCAGCTTGATCGACTCGAAGCACAAAAACATCGCTCCCCGCACCACCTTTGTAAATATCAACATTTCTGTCACCAATTAAAGTATCATTGCCCTCACCACCAACTAACAAATCACTCCCTTGACCCCCGCGCAGCCAATCATTTCCTGCACCACCATCAATGAAATCGCTATTGCTGTCCCCTGTGAGGAAATCATTGCCAATTTCTCCTAAAATATCGTCATCACCTTTGCCGCCGTAAAGAGAATCATTGCCGGCATCACCTAACAGACTGTCTTTACCATCGTTGCCAAAAATCCGTTCTGCATCCGATGAACCTCTAATAGTATCATTGCCGCCCAGTAACCAAACTCCCCCCGGAAAGTTAGCAACTTGTCCCGGTGTAAGTGTAATATTTTCTGGAGAATTGTCTCCTACCAAATGAGGGATGCCGGAATTATCTGCTTTGAGTGCCATAGTTGTAAACTTTGTGAGATGTAATAATGAAGATCTTGCAATATTCTGATTCTACAGTCCGTGCTGATTGATTCTGGGGGAATATGGCAAAATTTTTAACGATTCCATCTTGGCACAAGCCTGACGGGAATATCGTAGATTAAAATAAAAGAGGACTTATACCAGTTTTTTATGAGGCTGCATAGAATCTGATCCCCCCTAACCCCCCTTAATAAGGGGGGAACAAGA
>DPLL01000153.1 GCA_003542015.1 Microcoleaceae cyanobacterium UBA9251
TGCATGATAGTTTAATCTACCTTGTGATGACATTCTTCGTCTATTTTGTGCTGAAGTTCTTCTTTTAACTGTTCGACAGCACGCATAGTTTGAGCATCATTTTGTTTCTGCTGACCGAGGGCTTTTTCCGTTTCCTCGGCGAGTAATTCCTCTTTGGATTTTGGGAGCGTGACTTCACAGCCACTGACAGTGATGGGGGGTTTTTTTTGAATATTCATTCTTCATTCATCCTTGGGCTTAAATTATTTAGTTGAAAGATTGCCATCGGCAAGTTAACCCTAGACTAATCATAAAAAAAATCCTTGGGCAGTCCATCTGCCGAAAGGGAGATTAGGGAAAGGGTTTCTGGCTTTAGAAAACTCAGGGTGTCAAGACATTGCGGTTCTAGAACCTCCCTCGCAGTCTAGGCTGAAGGCAAGCTCTGGAAAATGCGGAATTTGAGTTTTCCAGTTAAAATCAATAGAGGGGACCAATTGCCAAGTTTTATTGCAGTCGGGTCAAATAATCTGCTAAAAAAGAGTTAGGATCGGAGGTGACTCCCTGCCGGATTGAATTAAAATTTGTAGGCTAGTAAAAAGAATCGAAAACCCTATGGGAGCAAGGAGCAGTACCCCCCTCGAAGTAGAATTCAGGGCGAGTGAGCCGATAAAAATAGGCGTGTTGCATTCGCTGACTGGCACGATGTCTATCAGCGAAATTTCTGTTAAAGACGCGACGCTGTTGGCTGTTGAGGAAATTAATGCTACCGGAGGAGTGCTCGGATGCCCCCTAGAAGTAGTGATGGAAGATGGGGCAAGCGATTTGCAGACTTTTGCTCAAAAAGCTAAGCAATTGCTCAAAGAAGCTAAGGTGGCGGTAGTATTTGGTTGCTGGACTTCGGCTAGTCGCAAGGCTGTGCTTCCAGTGTTCGAGAATCTGAATGGGTTGCTGTTTTATCCGGTGCAGTATGAGGGATTAGAGCAGTCTCCCAATATTTTCTACACTGGGGCTGCTCCTAACCAACAAATTATCCCTTGTGTGGATTACTTGTTGGCACTGTCGAAGCGGAAAATTTTCTTGCTGGGTTCGGATTATATTTTTCCCCGCACGGCGAATCAGATTGTGAAAGCTCAACTGGTGGCATCTGGGGGAGAGTTGGCGGGGGAAGTGTATCTGCCTTTGGGATCGAGGGATGTTGATGAGACGATCGCCCATATCCTAGCAGTGAAGCCGGATGCAATTCTGAATACTCTCAACGGCGATAGCAATGTGGCTTTTTTTCAGCATCTGCGAGAAGCTGGCTTGACGGCTGACAAGTTGCCGGTGATGTCGGTCAGCGTAGCAGAGGAAGAGGTGCGGGCGATCGGACCGGAAAATATTGCCGGACATTTGGTAGTTTGGAACTATTTCCAAACGGTGGATACAGCACAAAATCAGAAATTTGTCAAGGCTTATAAAGCTAAATATGGGAAAAATCGGGTGACGGATGACCCGATCGCAGCGGCTTATTTGGGTGTTTACCTGTGGAAGCAAGCAGTAGAAAAAGCGGGTTCAACAGAAGTTGCCAAAGTCAGGGCGGCTGCTAAAAATATTGAGTTGGCGGCGCCTTCAGGCCAAGTTAAAATAGATGCCGAAACGCAGCATACCTGGAAAACAGTGCGAATTGGTAAAGTCAGGTCAGACGGTCAAATTGAGGAGATTTGGAATTCTGGCGAACCGATACAGCCAGATCCTTTTCTCAAAAACTATCCTTGGGCGGCGGCACTTGCTCCGAGGCGGATCTCGGTGGGAACTCGGGCATCTTTGATTGGGCTGTTTGCGATTTTGGTACTGATCGCTTGGATGGCCGTAGGGGCTGGGTGGATTGGTGCTGTGGAGATGAAAAACTATTTGTTGGGAATACAATCTGCCGGGGCCCCGCCTGGGGGGGTTCCTGACGAAGCAATTGCAGTGCTGGTGCTGCAGGCTCTGGCGGTGGTGAGTCGCACTCAGCGTTGGCTGATGGCTGCTTGGTTTTTGAGTTCGATCGCCGGAATAGTTGCTTTGGTGTCGGTGTCGTCAATTATGCGGAATCTCGGCTTGCTCAGGGAAGCTGCGGAATTAATGGCGAGCGGGGATTTGACGGCTCGATCGCCTGTGGTGTCTAATGATGCGATCGGCGTGCTTTCCTATACTCTCAATACAATGGCACTGCAAATTAGCAGTTTGCTCAAGGGTTTGGAAGTGCGGCGTCAGCAGCTAGAGGAACGTAGCCTTGAATTGGAAGTCGCTAAGGAGGCTGCTGAGGCAGCCAACCGGGCGAAAAGTACATTTTTGGCAAATATGACTCATGAGTTGCGGACGCCTTTAAATGCGATTATCGGCTACAGTGAGCTGCTGCAAGAAGAGGCCCTGGAACTAGAGCAAGAAGACTTTGTGATGGATTTGGCCAGCATTAATATTGCAGGTAAGCAGTTGCTGAATATTATTAGCGATATTCTCGATATTTCTAAAATTGAAGCCGGAAAGATGACTCTTTATTTGGAGACTTTCCCCATCTCGAATTTGCTCTCTGAGGTGGTAACGACTGTTCAACCCCTGATCGCGAAAAATGGCAACATTCTTAGCATCCACTGTGACAGCAATCTCGGCACAATGTACGCTGATGCTGGGAAAGTACGACAAGCGCTGCTGAATTTGGCGAGCAATGCTGCTAAGTTTACTTCTCTGGGCAAAATTACGATTAGTGTTTGGCTGGAGAAAGGGGCGGTTTTGCAGATAGACAATTCGGACTCTTCGCCTCGCGCTCGCTCTGGGTGTCAAAGGCCCTCGATCGTCTTTCAAGTCACCGACAGCGGGATTGGGATGACTGAGGATCAGGTGTCGAGGCTGTTCGGGGCCTTCGCACAGGCGGATGATTCCACCACCCGCAAGTACGGCGGTACTGGTTTGGGGCTGACAATTAGCCGCAAGTTTTGCCAGATGATGGGTGGAGACATTAGTGTTGACAGCGAGTTTGAGAAGGGTTCTACTTTTACGATCCGATTACCGATTGAGGTTAAAAGCGAGAAAGAAGCTGGGCGATCGACAGAAATGACAGAATTTCAGCATGAGTCTTCTCTTGATTCGGAGACAGATGTAGCGGCGGAGCGAGTCAGCAAAGCCGAAATGCGATCGGCTGCGTCGCTGTTACCTGATGCTGCGATCGTCTTGGTGATTGACGATGACCCGGATGCACGGGAGCTGATCGCCCGCTGCTTGTCCAAACAGGGATTTCGGGTGCATTCTTCGGCTAGCGGTGAAGCGGGGCTGCTGTTGGCGTCTGAGTTGCGGCCCGATGCAATTACTCTAGATGTGATGATGCCGAGTATGGATGGCTGGGCGGTGCTGTCTGCTTTGAAAGCCGATCCAGATTTGGCTGATATTCCGGTGATTATGACGACTTTTTTGGACGACAAAAATCAGGGTTGGGAATTGGGAGCGGCGGAGTATTTGAGAAAGCCTTTGGATTACAAGCGATTTGCGGCTTTGTTGAGTAAATATCAGAAACCGAGAAATTAGTCATTAGTCATTAGTCATTGGTTATTAGTCATTAGTCATTGGTTATTGGTTATTAGNNTAACAACTCACAACTCACAACTCACAACTAACAACTCACAACTAACAACTCACAACTCACAACTCACAACTCACAACTCACAACTAACAAATAACAAATAACAAATAACAAATAACAAATAACAACTCACAACTCACAACTCACAACTCACAACCAACAACTCACAACCAACAACTCACAACTAACAACCAACAACTAACCACTAACAAATAACAACTAACAACTTAATCTAAGAAGCCCATTAAAGTCCAGGTGTCATCAATTTCGTTGGAGGCAATTGGACGATTCCCACCCATTGTCGAGTAAACTTCGTCAATGTGAAGAGTGCTGACGGCAATTGGCCGCGCACCCGACATACTGAACATTTCGCTGACTTGCATAGCGCTAGAACCGATCGGGCGTCTCCCCAATGTCGCCACTACTTCAAAGTTGCTCGCTTCCACGGGGCGGTTTCCTACAATACCGTAGGTTTCGCTGATGTGCAGGGTGCTAGTGCCGATCGGGCGATTCCCCGATATCGAGACAATCTCGCTCACGGTAAAGTCGTTTGGGCCAACAGGGCGGTTGGGTAAGCCAGCCGGCAGATAGAGTTGAATTCCTGCTTGTTGGGTGTCGGTGGCTACTGCCGCTTCGCTCTTGGAAGCTGCTTTACCACGACGGGCGATCGCATTACCTTTACCTTTGGGGCTGAGAGTCATAATTTTTTTCCTTTTGATTATTGGGCCTTGATTGCTGGGTTCGGAAAGCTGTGGACTGAGAAAGCTACGTTTTTGAGCTTTCTGCTTTCTCTTTTGATGGATGATTAAAATAATATGATAAATCCTAACAAGTTTCTCAACTAAATTGCAAATTAATTGCATTTTTGTTAATATTTATTAGTAATAGCTACATTTTCCTATGGTAACTGCGGCAGCATCTTTTCAATTACAAGCGCCCTTCGAGCCTACGGGCGAC
Source organism: Microcoleaceae cyanobacterium UBA9251 (assembly GCA_003542015.1). Classification (GTDB taxonomy): domain Bacteria; phylum Cyanobacteriota; class Cyanobacteriia; order Cyanobacteriales; family Microcoleaceae; genus Microcoleus. The sequence continues at coordinate 4,532 of DPLL01000153.1, forward strand.
CAACCGGTAGCGATCGCCCAACTCGTCAAAAGCATCCAAGCAGGCGATCGATTTCAAACCTTACTAGGCGCCACAGGTACCGGCAAAACCTTTTCCATTGCAGCGGTGATTGAAAAGATCGGCAAGCCCACCTTAGTGCTCGCCCACAACAAAACCCTTGCCGCTCAATTGTGCAACGAACTGCGTAATTTTTTCCCCAACAATGCTGTCGAATATTTTGTCAGTTATTACGACTATTATCAACCCGAAGCATACATTGCCGTCAGCGATACTTACATTGAAAAAACGGCAGCAATTAATGACGAGATCGATATGCTGCGACACTCAGCCACGCGATCGCTCTTTGAACGCCGCGATGTCATAGTCGTTGCTTCCATTAGCTGCATCTACGGTTTAGGAATTCCCGCCGAATACCTGAAAGCCGCTATCCCTTTGCGAGTAGGAATGGAAATCAATCAGCGACAAGTTTTGCGAGATTTAGTCAACATCCAATACAGCCGCAACGACATAGATTTAGGGAGAGGCAAATTTCGAGTCAAAGGCGATGTTTTAGAAATTGGCCCCGCCTATGAAGATAGAATTATTCGCATTGAATTCTTCGGCGATGAAATAGATACCATTCGCTACGTTGACCCGGTTACAGGTAAAATAATTCAAAAAGTAGAAGCTTTAAATATTTATCCAGCCCGCCACTTTGTCACACCAGAAGACAGATTAGAATCAGCTTGCACCGCCATAGAACAAGAACTAGAAGCGCGACTGGAAGAATTAGAAAAAAGCGGAAAACTATTAGAAGCACAACGACAACAACAGCGCACCCGCTACGATTTGGAAATGCTGCGAGAAGTAGGTTACTGCAACGGAGTTGAAAATTACTCGCGGCATTTAGCAGGCAGAAATGCCGGGGAACCGCCGGAATGTTTGATTGATTATTTTCCCAAAGATTGGATGTTGGTGATCGATGAATCCCACGTCACAGTCCCGCAAATTCGGGGAATGTATAATGGCGATCAAGC
>DPLL01000152.1 GCA_003542015.1 Microcoleaceae cyanobacterium UBA9251
TCTCGCCTGTGGGGAATTGTACGATCGACCGGCAAAATTGCCAACCACGTCAATTCAAACTCTTTGACATCCTCTTTGACAACATATGCCCTATACATACCCGATCGCTCTAACTCTGGCCTTTATATATATTCTAATAAATTCCAGAACTTGTCACGGTCAGGAGAACTCACACCCATTTTTGCCTGTTTAAAACAGAGTGTGAGGCTGACCGCACGCTAAAATTAGTTGAGACCTAACCAGGACAGTAACCCCTGCCCTGTGGCATACTCGATGATCAAAGTTAGGACAAAACCGATCATCGCGGCTCTACCGTTGAGGCGTTCCGCGTAGTTGTTGAAGCCAAACTTGGGCTGTGACAGCTTGGGATTGGTGGTGGGTTGTAGTTGTGTCATTGCTTTGGGTACCTAGCGATCGCTGCTATTCAAATGTGAAATCGAATCTTAGTTACAATTCTTAAACATTTCTTCTTTTATTGTAAAGAGGGTTAACCCGCCGTCAACCGTCCCTACTTAAAAAAATAAAAACCCAAAAAAACTGCTCCCAACTCAACCCAACCAGTTAAACTCTCTCACAATATGACAAATCAGTTAGATAACGATCGGCTTCCCCTAGCCGCACAGCGAGTTGCCTTTGCCCTGCGGACCGCAGGCTGGGTTTGCTTCTGGGTGCAGTTAGTCTTAGCCGTGGTGGCGGGGCTAATTTTGCTGCTTGCGATCCCGTCTGCTCTGTCGAGTGGGGCCCCTGGTACGAGGCAGACAAGTGCTGGAACGGGGGGTGGTGTATTTTTTGCTGTGTGCGGGCTGTTAGCCCTGGGCTACAGCGCGTATCGGGCTTTTCGTTTTACTCGCTTGTCTAGAGATTTAAGATCGCCCGCCACCGGTGTCCGCCCGAAAAAGGCAGACACCATTCAAGAAGTGCGGTTTGCGCTGATCAGCAATTTGTCGGGAATGCTGCTGACGCTGATCGGAGCCGAAGCGATCGGCGGTACGCTGTTCGTAAAATCTATTTCTCAGCCCCAAGTTTTGTTCGGCGCTGCTGTCGATTTCAGTCGATTCATTCAGCCCCTCGATATATTTGTAGTGCTGGCCAACATTCACGCTACTTTTGCCCACTTTGTCGGAATTGTCGGTTCTCTTTGGTTGCTCGATCGCATACACAAACAGTAATCAGAAGGCATAGGGCATACTTTTCGGCCCAATTCCGACATCCTGATTCAGTGCCAACCTGTCGAAGAACTTACTCAGATAACTTATAGCAATCACAACATAAATATCATGGCACTGAAACCCGATGCCTCTCTTCTGGTAACAACTGGGGTGACAGATCATAGAACTATTGAAATTTCTGAAGAAAGTTTTCGCTCTGTCCTCAGTCAAATAGAAGCTGAACTCCTCTGTAGCGACACATACAGCCACGCTCTAGCTAGCTTGCAAACCATGTTGGGCGAAGCTGCTTCGGCAGCCGAAATTTTAATTAGGGCTGTTAGCAGAGAAGCAGTCAAGCTGGCTTTTCAGCGGCTTCCTAAACAAAATAAAACTGAACTCCAAGGCTCGGAAGAGAGTTTCGCTGCGGGAATTCCCGCCGCCGTGGCTGTTACAGATTTGCAACCGCCTCTACCTGCTGCTGTCTTCGATCGCAAGAGCCCTACTTTGGAATCGCCCCCGGAAATAAAATCTGACACTGACTCTTCGATCGCAGTATGCGATCGAGATACTGACACCTCAGAAAAAAGCAAACAACCGCCCACTGACGAAACCGTAGGGACACCGGCACTGCGTCCGTTGGCTACACCCCTTGCTGTAGTCGCCCCCGGAAGCTCCTTCGGCTATACGGTAACAGAGCCAAGTGCTACGGTAACAGAGCCAAGTCCTACGGTAACAGAGCCAAGTGCTACGGTAACAGAGCCAAGTCCTACGGTAACAGAGCCAAGTCCTACGGTCGCTGAGCCAATTCCTACGGTAACAGAGCCAAGTGCTACGGTCGCTGAGCGAAATTATACGCTAACAGAGCGAAGTGCTACGGTCGCTGAGCCAAGTGCTACGGTAACAGAGCCAAGTGCTACGGTCGCTGAGCCAAGTGCTACGGTAACAGAGCCAAGTCCTACGGTCGCTGAGCGAAGTTCTACGGTCGCTGAGCGTAGTCGAAGCGCCAAGAGGCAGAAAAACACTCCTGAAGAGACAGCAGCCCCTTCCGTTCAACAGCGGAAAGATTGCTTGTGCGAGTTGGGGAGAGAATTGCGCCAGGGACGGCAAATTCGCGGCTTATCTCTCCAGCAACTCCACGATCAAACTCTGGTGCCACTACACCACCTCGAATCGATCGAAAATGGAGAAATCGAGAAATTGCCCCAAGATATTTACCTGAGAGGTTTTATCCGCCGGATCGGGGACGCTTTGGGACTAGACGGCCATGCTATGGCGGATGCTTTACCCAAGCCAGAGCCGAGTCAAATTGTGAACCCGTATTTGTCTGTTTCCGACTCCTCGTCAACGGACGGGTTTCAAATGCATCCGGTGCATTTGTACCTGGGCTACACAGCTTTGATGGCTGGGGCGGTGGGGGGTTTGGCTTGGCTGTCGCAGCAACCCGTTGTGCCGGGGGCTCAGGCGGTACCCCAAACCCAGGTGAAACCGCCGTCAGTTGCGCCGGCTCAGAAACGCCAAGAAAGTGCGCCTAAACCGGGTTTAAAGAAGTCTATCAGTCATGGGGGAATGGTTATGGGGGCTGACATGGCGCCGCCGGAAGTGATTTTCGGTTAGCCTTTGTTGATACTTTCACCTTTCCAAGGGGATGATCCCGGGCGATCGAACTTTCTCACAGCTCGATCGCCCCTACTCGATCGCCCTATAAAGAACAAGTGCATTTTCAAGTACATCAGGAAACCCGATATGTGCGATAAACTATCTATTCGACCAGTCATTTTGAGGTTTCCGACAAGATGAGTTCCCCTGCCACTGCTGCTCCCTCCGATCTCGATCCGCTATCGACTCAACCACCAACAGTCACAAGTTTAGCCACACCAGAAACTGATGAAGCCACTGTTGCCCAACTGCCACAAAAATCTTGGACGATCGAAGATAGCGAGAAACTCTACCGAATTCAAGGTTGGGGCGAACCGTATTTCTCGATCAATGCCGCCGGTAATGTTACTGTCTCTCCCAAGGGCGATCGCGGCGGTTCCCTCGACTTGTGCGAACTGGTAGAATCCCTGAAACAGCGAAATTTGGCACTGCCGCTGCTGATTCGATTTTCTGATATTTTGGAAGACAGGATCGAGCGGTTAAATTCTTGTTTTGCCAGAGCGATCGCTCGCTACAATTACAAAAATGTCTATCGCGGTGTCTTTCCAGTCAAATGCAACCAGCACCGACAATTAATTCAAGACTTGGTGCGTTTCGGTCAACCTCACCACTTCGGGCTCGAAGCCGGATCTAAGCCGGAATTAATGATCGCTTTGGCGACTTTAAAAACCCCCGGTGCTTTGTTAATTTGCAACGGTTACAAAGACCGCCAATATATAGAAACGGCAATTTTAGCACAGCGACTAGGGCAAACTTCAGTCATTGTACTAGAGCAAATTGAGGAAGTGCAACTCGCAATAGCAGCGAGCATTGCATTAGGAATTAAACCGATTTTGGGAGTGCGGGCAAAACTCAGCACCACAGGTGTTGGTCGCTGGGGAGGCTCAACGGGCGATCGGGCAAAATTTGGCTTGACTATTCCTGAAATTATCCGGGCTGTTGACGAACTTCAAAAAGCTGGAATGCTAGATTGTTTGCAACTATTGCACTTCCACATCGGCTCTCAAATTTCCTCAATTAGCGTGATCAAAGAAGCCATTCGAGAAGCCAGTCACATTTATGTAGAATTAGCTAAATTGGGAGCTAATATGAACTACTTGGACGTCGGTGGTGGACTCGGCGTTGACTACGACGGTTCTAAAACTAACTTCCACGCTTCCAAAAATTATAATATGCAGAACTACGCTAACGACGTAGTAGCGGGAGTGAAAGATGCTTGCGACGAGCGAAAATTGCCAGTACCAATTTTAATTAGCGAAAGCGGGCGGGCGATCGCTTCTCATCAATCAGTGTTAGTTTTTGATGTACTCGGTACGAGCGAGGTGCTCCGAGAAGTACCAGAACCGGTAGACGAAAACGCCCACCAAATTCCTCGTAATCTCTACGAAATCTACCAATCTATTACTCCAGAAAATTACCAAGAAGTCTATCACGATGCTATCCAATTTAAGGAAGAAGCAATCAGTTTATTTAACTTAGGCTATTTGGGAATTGCGGAACGGGCTAAAACCGAACAGTTGTACTGGGCTTGCTGCGATAAAATACAGACTATCGCGCGGCAAAAAGAATATGTATCGGAGGATTTGGAAGACTTAGAAAAAGTGATGGCATCCATTTATTACATCAACTTATCCGTTTTCCAGTCAGTACCCGACAGTTGGGCTATTAACCAATTGTTCCCAATTATGCCAATTAACCGACTGGATGAAGAACCGACTCAGCGAGGAACTTTAGCCGATCTCACCTGCGATAGCGATGGCAAAATCGACCAATTTATAGATTTGCGAGATGTCAAGTCTGTTTTGGAACTGCACAGTCTCAAACCCGGAGAACCTTACTATTTGGCGCTATTTTTGGGAGGTGCTTATCAAGAAATTATGGGCAACCTTCACAACTTATTCGGCGATGCAAATGCTGTTCACATTCAGCTAACGCCTTCTGGCTATCAGATCGAACACGTTGTGAAAGGTGACACGATGAAAGAAGTCCTCAGCTATGTACAATACGATGCAGAAAGTTTGATTGAAAGCATCCGCCGTCAGACAGAGGAAGCGTTGCAGCAAAATAAAATTACTCTTTCTGAGGCTCAACTTTTGCTGCAAAATTACGAGCGGAGTCTCAGTCAGTACACTTATCTTCAGTCCTAGTTAGTCATTAGTCATTAGTCATTAGTCATTAGTCATTAGTCATTAGTCATTAGTCATTAGTCATTAGTCATTAGTAATTAGTCATTAGTCATTAGTCATTAGTCATTAGTCATT
>DPLL01000166.1 GCA_003542015.1 Microcoleaceae cyanobacterium UBA9251
TTTTGAGGCACAAACCCGCCGCGATCGCCCCCAACTCTGGAAACGCCTCGTAAATTAGGGCGATCGCCCCCAGGGGTAGAGACTGACAGTATACTTGACACCGATCGACCTGATAAGAAGCATTAATCACCCTGCCGATCGGATCTGGCATTTCTCCCAATCGCTGAAGAATTTGTACAGTTGTCTTGATCCTTTCTGGCGTCAGCTTTAGCCAATCCACAATCAATTCGGGAATCGCCATATCCCGACTCGCTTCTAGATCCAGAGTATTTGCTTCTAAAATTTCATTTTGTCGGCGTTTCAGCGCCAGAGCCATCGCCTGCAAAGCAGCAGCGCGATCCGCACTCTTTGTCCCCGCCAGCTCCAAAGAAGCAAGATTTGCGCGGCGGGCGACATTTGCAGAATCCGAGTCAAGGCTAGAATCGTCAATTATCATCATTTAGCTAACGCCTGTAAGCTAGCCATACCATCAGCGCCGGCAGCATTGCTAGCACCCCGGCGAGCATTGCCCACAGAATAATATTCGGGCCTGGTGAGAGCAGTGCCAGCGGCAACCAAATCATTAGCGGCACCAAAATCATGCCGAGACTCAAGGGCAAATAGTCCGCCCTCCAACCTCGATTCGATCTGTTCCACTGTTGACCTGTCCACCGCCAAGCCTGCTTGTAAGGATAGTTTGTTGATAGTTGCTCGATGACCTGTCCGCTTTCGTCCAATACAAATATTTGCTGACAGCGATTGCAGCCAAAGGCTTCTGTCAGTACGATCGGTACGAGGCGACCCCGACGTCGGCAAGGGCAGGGGTAATCACCGTTTAAGTCTATCTTTGGAGCTTTTTGAGATGGCACGGGCTATCCGATAACAAAAGCGTTTTTACAAAAATAATCTTTAAGATATCCTTCAATCTTACATCTTGCACCTCTTTCAGCAACAGGCTTTCCGGCCTGTTCCACCAAGAGTGAATTTTATAGTGCAACAGGCCGGAAAGCCTATTCTTGAGCATAATGCAAGATATCAGTTCGATCGAACTTGTCAACTCGCCCCTAAGCAGGCTTTCAACTGCCTGTTCCGAGCCTTCGCTCGATCGGCAATCTTAAGTTGCAAGTTCTCTGATTAATTCTACCATTAACTGAGGTATTATCACCCAATGTTGGCGACATAGCACATATTTTTTGGGGCTTTGTCAGATCAACTAAATTACTTAATCTTTAAAAGCGGGTGACGCGATTCGAACGCGCGACATTCACCTTGGCAAGGTGACGCTCTACCACTGAGCCACACCCGCATTTCCTGCGGTCTTAACTATAATGCCTTAACTATCTGAGTTTGTCAAGTGTTTTTCCTAATTTTTTTTTCATAAACTCAGCCCAGGGCGATCGGGCCACTACCCATCTCACATTTTCGGAGCCGGATTATTAACTAAATCAGTAATTGCCATAGTTTTGACCGCCAGCAGCCGACAACGGAGCTACAATCAGACTGGAATTTGGGGGAACACTGATATGTCAGACTTAAATCGCGGAATCATGAAGTTCAAGGGAGCTGACAGCCCCATCGCGATCGCCATTTCAGCGATCGTGATTGCGGGCGGGATCGGCTTTCTGATCTGGTGGGCACTACAATCAGCCTACGCCTTAAGCTAACTTTCGCTCACAAACTGCGGTGAGGGCGGGTTGATCTCACTGATCTACTGATCTGTGTGCCCGCCGACATACTGGAAAAACCCGCTCCACTAACTACAGATGACTTAATCTGACTTACCACCGAAAATTGCCATAAATCCCTCGGATGAGTCCAAGGCATGATCAAAGATTACTACCCGATCAACTACTTTTGTAGTGCATTTGTCAACAAGGCGCGCAGAGAGCGTAGTTTTGGATGCAAGTGTTTGCAAGGGTTGTATCTCAACAGAAATTTATGGGAAGCTTTCGGGACAGCTTAAAATACTACAGTCGCTACTGGAAAACTTCAGTTTTCAGCATCGGCGCATCCAGCGTTTTGGGACTAGCTGATTTGCTTGCGCCCTACGCGATCGGTCAAATATTAAACGTATTGTCGGGTCAAACTACAGATATTCTGTTACCCAAAAACTCATAGCAGCGATCGCCTCTGTTACCCAGCAGCCCGCCCATAAAACAGGATCGTTATCCATCTTGCTAGGCATAATTTTTCTGGTAACAGTAGCCAAAGCACCGATTCAACCTTGGGTAGGAAATTGGTTTCACTGGGTGATACTTCGACGGAATTTATCCGCGCGCCCTTCGGCGAAGCCGATCGGGTAAACGCAGTCCTTGGGATCAGCACAAGTACCCAATGCCCAATTCCCCATCCCGGAGCAACGCTAGAGCCCAATTCCCCATCCCGGAGCAACGCTAGAGCCCAATTCCCCATGCCAATTCCCCTAGATCCCACTACTTGACTTATGTATTAAATGCTTTTAATTAGACTTTCTGATGTATTGTTGCAAACCAAGAGTATGGTGCTATAGTCTATAACTGTGATGGAAATGGGTCGATGCCCGAGCGGTTAATGGGGGCGGACTGTAAATCCGCTGGCTACGCCTACGCTAGTTCAAATCTAGCTCGGCCCACCTCAATTTAATAAAAAGTTAAAATTTAAGAATTAAAAATTGTTTTAATTTGAGATTCTTAATTTTTTATGCCCGTGTAACTCAGTGGTAGAGTACCTCCTTGGTAAGGAGGAAGTCACGAGTTCAAATCTCGTCACGGGCTTTTAAGAGACTATATTAAAGGATTAGCGGTTGAAGTTGTTATTCAACCGCCAATCCTATTTTTTAACAGTAACTTGCAAATAAGTTTTTGGGTCTTCGGCAACCCAACCTAAACCCGTATTGTACCGAACTTCAAAATGCAAATGAGGTTGCGGAATATCCGGTTTTCCCGTCGTCCCCACAGTGCCCAAAACTTCTCCAGACTGCACAGTCTGCCCGACTTTTACCGCCGTATTTCTCAAATGAGCGTAGCGCGTTTGCTTCCCCGCTTGGTGGTTCACTACTACTAAATTGCCGTAATCCCCTTGCGGCCCGGCAAAGGCGACTGTCCCCCCGCCAGCCGCCAAAACCTGCGTACCCTCCGTCGCTAAGAAATCTATGCCGCTGTGGAAAAAAACTGCGCGACTTACCGGATGCGTCTGCCAGCCATAACGCAAAGCTTCCACCGCCGGTGTCGCTAGCGGAAAGCCTTGCACCGATGTCGCATCGGGATTTACCGCAGGCTCTGGCGACCAATTTACCGAAGGAATAAACGCTACTTGCCCGATCGGCTTGCACCCATTTGCCTCAAATAGCAAGTCTGGGCGCACTTTGTAAGTTTCTGCCAGTTTTTGCCAATTCGAGCCGGCAGGCACTTCTACCAGTCTGCCATCGTAGGGAGGAATGACGATCGTACTGCCGACAGACACTCGACCTCTCCGCAACATCGGATTCATCGCCATCAGCGTCGCCGGAATCACATTGTACTGCCGCGCTATGCTTTCTACTGTTTCGCCCTGGACAGCGGTATGACGGCGCAACCGCTCCAACGCTGGCAAAGGGCAATCGCGGGCGGGTGAGGGGTCTTCTAAAGGTGCGATCGTCGGCAGATTTGCCGGGGCAGCCACAGGATTTGCCACCGTTTTCCCAACAGGTGCGGCCAAGCAAATTAGTACAGAAACTAGAGGAAATAAGCGCTGAAAAGTCATGATCTTAAGACAAAAGTATTCAGATACATTTAACCCGGTAAATCTAGGAATGTACCTAAATCCACTGTGTATGGCATAATCTGAAAAGCAGCAAGCTCTCCCGACATGGAGGTATCTCTCAAAGCTTTCAACAAAATATTGAAAGCGCCATTCAAATCTCTGTCCAGAGTATGTCCACATTCGGGACATTTGAATGTTTTTGAACCGCTCAATTTGCGATGAACATGACCGCATTTTGAGCAAGTTTTACTGGTATACTCTTCAGTTACGTCTACTACAACACAACCATATTTAGTTGCTTGATGCTTCAACGTTTGTTGGAAACGATAATGACTCAATGTTACCATCGCTCTTGCTGTTTTAGTAGTAAGTTTTCTTTTGCCTTTTTTCACCATTTTTTGAGTTTCAAATGTGGGCAAGAAAATTAACTTGTACTTACTGACTAGGTAATTAGCGGTCTTATTATGCAATTCTGAAACTAAGTTTTTAATCTTAATCCGAATGGCCGACGCTGCTTTTCTCGTCCGATAGCGTAGCTGTTTGAATTGACCACCTTTGTTTAACCCAATTCGAGACATTAACTTATCCAGATGTCTAGCCAATCTATAAATTCGACCGATATCACCTCTGCCCAATTCTAGAACGTTTTGACCGTCAAAACCAGTCATAAATGTTCTAACGCCTGGATCTAAAGCAATAACTAAGTCGGATTGAGTAGGTGTAGGAGTAATACTGTCAACAGCATAGCAGATAAACCATTGCCCGTTAATCAGACTGAGAGTTGGCTCATGTTGCATTACCTCTAAAATAGGTTCCGCAGCCTGAAAAGACAACCATGAATGTTTCACGAGGATAGAAAGTGTTTGACTTCCAGTTATCTTTTTGAAATCTAATAGTTTGAGAATTATCTTTACAACTTCTAAATTTAGCTACTCCTTGAGATTTGTCGGCGGCTTTGTGAGCTTCAAATGCTTGAAATACTGCGAGTTGGCGAGGGTTATATGGTTGTTCCGACACCCATTTAGGTGCAGTATTCATCAGGCGTTTACGCAATTCATATTTGCCAATTTTTTCGGTTTTGAGAATGGCAATTGCTTGGTTGTAACACCACCTACTTGCTGCTATCCAAGTTCTCCATTTTTTCGCCAACAACGTTTCCGGGTAAACTCGAATCTTCTTTGATAACAGATTTGTATTTACGAAGTCCGTAGAGTCGGCCACTGAAAACATGGATGATGGCAAAGATATCTTCAACCATTTCTCGGTCTGGAGACAAGTCGGAACGACTGAGAACCACGAGGAAGCAATTTTGTTGCTCACATATCCATCATATGAGGTCAACACCGAACCTTGCGAGTCTGTCTTGGTGGCAGACCACAACTTCTCTGATGTCTCCTGACAGAACTTGTCCCAAAAGGGTTTTTTGTCTTTTTCGTTTAAAGTTAAGTCCATCTCCGATATCTTTGAAGAGGATTGCATCTGGGTAGAGACTTCTAAGGTCATCGGATTGCCTTTCGAGGTCTTCTTTTTGCTTGTGACTACTGACTCTCGCGTAGATGGCAACTGATTTGTCTTTTCCATTGCCAAGTACGCTGTCGATATCGTAGCGTCGTTGGTTTGATAAGGTTCTAATGGAATCAATTTTTCCGAGCAAGTCCGAGGTTCTAAGGGTTTTTTCTGAGACTTGGAGGATTTTGCAGGCTTAAGAGGGGGTGACATATTTTACTATGTTAGATGGGTAATCGGTTGTCTATAATAGGACAATTGCCATTATCTTCCCGGAAATTACAAGAAATTGATTACTTTACATTAACAGTAGAACCGGGCGAAACAGCCCAAGCGACGACTTGATGAGCAAACTCTTGGTGCTGGGGACGATCGCCTGATGATATAGTACAAGTGGTCCATCGGATGGGCGATCGGCTCTGACAGACGGACAACAGTCGCCGTAATCCGCTGACCACAGAAAGAGCGGCAGATCAGAGAAAGATTTTTTTTTGCTATGTTCTTGAGGAAGCGTTACCCCCGCCCCGCTTCCTTGCCGTCGCCCAGACAAAAATGCTTGATTCGGAACTTGTCTGTGGGGATGAGGTATCTAGCGGGAGTGATTAGATGAGTTTATCTTTTAAGCAGTTGACACTTTATCTGACTTTGCTGTCGATTGGGGGAGGCCTAGGATGCTTGGGCAATCGCTACCTCCAAAGCCCAAACGGTCTGGAAACTAGGTCGGTTTTGCCCGTGGTGCGCCAGCAAATCCCCCTCGATGTGTCTCCTCAAGTGCCTTCCAATCGCGCAGTCGATCGCAGCAATCCTAATTTTATTGCCGAAGCAGCGGAAAAAGTCGGGCCCAGCGTGGTGCGGATTGACGCTACCACCAAGGTGGCTTCTCAAGTGCCGGAAGCTTTCAAAAATCCTTTGTTTCGCAGGTTTTTTGGGGACAATTTGTCGGTACCCGAAGAAAAAATTAAGCGGGGTACAGGTTCGGGGTTTATTCTCACTCCTGACGGCCGCATAATTACTAATGCTCACGTTGTGTCCGGGACGGATACTGTGAAAGTGACTCTCAAAGACGGCCGAGAGTTTGAGGGTAAGGTGCAGGGGGTCGATTTGCTGACGGATGTCGCTGTTGTGAAGATTAATGCCAAGGACTTGCCCCAAGTGGCTTTGGGCCGCTCGGACAATATTGTACCGGGACAATGGGCGATCGCGATCGGCAATCCCTTGGGTCTTGACAATACAGTGACTGTGGGCATTATCAGCGCTACAGGTCGATCGAGCTCTCAAGTAGGCATCCCCGACAAACGAGTCCGCTTCATCCAAACCGATGCCGCCATCAACCCCGGCAATTCTGGCGGGCCACTGCTGAACGACCAAGGCGAAGTAATTGGCATCAATACCGCCATTCGCGCCGACGCTCAAGGCTTGGGGTTTGCAATTCCGATCGAAACCGCCAAACGAGTTTCCGACCAGCTATTCGCCAAAGGTAAAGCCGAACACCCCTATCTCGGCATTCAAATGGTGAGTTTGAATCCCACCACCAAGGCAGAAATCAACAAACAGCTTAATAGCAAGATTGCCCTGGATCAAGGCGTAGCCGTGACACGAGTCGTTGAAAATTCCCCAGCTCAAACAGCCGACTTGCGTGCGGGAGATGTGATTCAAAAAGTTGACGGTGTTGCCGTTAACTCTCCAGGAGACGTGCAGGAAATTGTGGAAAACACTGCTGTCGGCAAAGAACTCGAAGTGGAAATTAACCGTCTGGGTCAAGTTCAGAAAGTTAAAGTGCGTCCCGGCGCTTGGACCATATCGGGGAGTGCAACTGGTGGATAGTTGCAGGTGTGGAGGATGAAGGATGAATCGGATTTTTGATTGGTTTGGCAAAAATTTTCATCCTTCTACTTTCCCAACCAGTTCATCTTTTCACTTTTCTTTGGGAGAATTTGGTTGAATCGAGCTGGTGCTTGCCAAATTTTCTTCTAGCTGCATCCTCTGCTCCATTTGCCTGAGAAAATAGCCAGTCATCATCGCTGAAGCCAGCAAACCTGCTAAGTTTTCGCGGTCAGTTGTAATTTCGACGTTAAAATTGTCTGAAGGCAAGACGCCTACAAGTCCTTGAACGTTGTGAGAGATAATTTCTTTGATTTCTGGGCTGACGGACTTGGCGACGCGGGCTAGAACCTCTGGGGATTGGTGTTGGAGGTACTTCAGAAGTGGATTAGCTGCGGTTTGTTGGGCATTGGAATTGTCAAAGTCAGGGTGAAAAACCATTGGGCGATTCTTAATTTCTGGCTTATTATATTCTACTTCACACTATTCGTCATTGCTTGGGTACTGATTTGCCTGAAAGTCAATTTGTAGTTGTTTCGGCAGTTGGTCTACTTGAAAATACCGATGAAATTTGTCGGTAACTTGTAGCCAATAAGAGCGACTCTCCTTTGGCCGCCGTTTGCGTACAAAACCGAGTTCGACCAGTTCTTGCACTTGCTGGTAAGCGCCGGAACCTCGCAAGTTCACTAAATCTGGCTGGGCGATACCTCCTTTGAGGGCGATCGCAGCTAGCGTCCGCAGAGCTCCAATACCTAATTCTGGAGGTATCAAAGTTTGCATTAAACTGGCAAATTCTTCCCTCAGTTGCAGGCTGTATCCTGTGGGAGTTTCGACTACTTCTAAAGCACTGTCCCGCTGAGCAGAGTCAGACATCAGTTCGATGAGCGCGTCTTCAGCTTCGGAGCGATCGCACTTAGCAAGGTCAGCAATCTCTGCTATTGAGACTGGCTGACCTTTTAGGTAAAGTATGGCTTCTATTGTGGTTGCTAAGCGAGTCATTTGGGAATTGGGAATTGGGAATTGGGAATCGGGAATCGGGAATCGGGAATCGGGAATTGGGAATCGGGAATCGGGAATCGGGAATCGGGAATC
>DPLL01000550.1:0-149 GCA_003542015.1 Microcoleaceae cyanobacterium UBA9251
ATGGAATCACTAGCATTGACCCACTCTTTTGTTGCTTACGAATCTCCAGAGCCTGAACTCAAGCTCAAGTCGTTAGACGAACTGGGCTTGAAAATTCCTAATGCTGCATGGGTAGGCGTTGTAGGTATGGCAGTAGCCCTATCTGTTGT